>NZ_LKBR01000020.1:0-142323 GCF_002723595.1 Pseudomonas sp. ICMP 460 | reverse complement strand
CCGAGTGGTGGGGCGAGAGCGTTTTGGTTACTTTTGCGCTCTATCAAAAGTGACTCGCTGTAAGAGCGAAACCGATACAAGCCATAACCAAAATACCGGATATGCACCCAACCTGAAGAACACCCCGAACCAGCCCGATGCGCGACAGCGCTACAGCGCAGCAAAAATGCAGTGGGGCCTCCCACAGTTTTAACCGCATTTCAGCCTTTAAGGGCGTTTACGCTCTACCGCTCGCAACAAATGCGTCGACGGCGTTTCACAGCTGATCTTGCGCCCCAGCAGCGTCTCGATAGACGGCAACTGATACGAGTCATCCTCACCCGCAAAGCTGATCGACACACCCGCAGCGCCTGCACGGCCGGTACGGCCGATGCGGTGCACGTAGTCATCTGGCACTTCCGGCAGGGTGAAGTTGATCACGTGGCTGATGCCGTCGATGTGAATACCACGGCCAGCCACGTCGGTGGCAACCAGCACGCGAATCTTGCCTTCGCGAAAGCCTTCCAGCGTCTTGATGCGTTTGTGCTGCGGCACGTCGCCGGACAACTGCGCGGCGTTGACGCCATCACGCACCAGGCGTTCTTCAATGCGGCGCACTTCGTCCTTGCGGTTGGCAAAGACCATCACGCGTTCCCAACCGTTGTCGGTGATCAGGTTGTAGAGCAGCTTGTACTTGTCGGCACCGGCCACCGCGTAGATGTGCTGTTCGACGTTTTCGCTGGCGACGTTCAGCGCTTCGATCTCGACGATGGACGGGTCGGTGGTCCATTGCTTGGCAAGGTTCATCACGTCTTCGGTAAAGGTCGCGGAGAACAGCAGCGTCTGGCGCTCGTCTTTCGGCGGGGTCTGGCGAATGATCTGACGCACTTGCGGGATGAAACCCATGTCGAGCATGCGGTCGGCTTCGTCCAGCACCATCACTTCGACCATGTCCAGGTGCACGTCGCCACGCTGATTGAAGTCGAGCAGGCGGCCAGGCGTTGCCACCAGGATGTCGCAATGGCGGGCTTCAAGGTGCTTGAGCTGCTTGTCGAAGTCCATGCCGCCGACGAACGTCATAACGTTGAGGCCGGTGTACTTGGTCAGGTCGGCGGCGTCCTTGGCGATCTGCACCACCAGCTCGCGGGTCGGGGCGATGATCAACGCGCGCGGCTCACCCATGTAGCGTTCTTTGGGCGGCGGGGTTTGCAGCAGTTGGGTGATGATCGAGATCAGGAACGCGGCGGTCTTGCCGGTGCCGGTTTGGGCACGGCCGATGGCGTCTTTGCCTGCCAGAGTAAAGCCCAGCACTTGCGCCTGAATCGGCGTGCAGTACGGGAAGCCGAGGTCCTGGATGGCGTGCATCAGTTCCGGGGCCAGTTTGAAATCGTGGAAGCGGGTTTTGCCTTCCAGCGGCTCGACGGCGAAATCTTCGAGCTTCCACGCGGCCACGGGCGGTTTTGGTGCAGGCTCGCGACGCGGTGCCTTTGGCTGGGGAACAGGCGCGGGCTGCGCCGGTTTTGCCTGTTCAGGCGCTGTCACCGGTGGTTTTTTCGGCGAGGCGGCACGCGCGGTCCGGTCGGGCTGATGACCGTCATTGCGGTTGCCGGGCATTGGGACAGGAGCACTGGGAACAGGCGCGAGCGGCTCAGCCTCGCTTTTGCCGAACATTTTCTTGAGTGCTTTGAGCACGGTGATCTCATTGTTTGGTTAAGGAATGTACGCCGGCCAGTGTAATGCAAGAATCGGGCGCGGCGTAGTGCGTTGGTCACACGGCTACATAATGTATGGATTTCAGCCCAGGCGAGTGGTCAACCACGCACCGATGTCGTGTATCTCTTGAGGTAACACTTCGTGGCCCATTGGGTATTCCTGCCATGTCACGGTGACACCACGGGTCTTCAAATGCTCATAGGCGCTGCGGCCCATGGCGTTCTGTACCACGTCGTCGTGCTGGCCGTGCAGGCACAGGGCCGGAATGCGCTGCTGGCTGGCGGACAACTCCAGTTCGTCGTCGAAGGTTGGGGCGTAGGTGGAGAGGGCAATTACGCCACCGAGTGCGCCTTGCCATTTGATAAACGCGGTGTGGAACACCACGGCGCCGCCTTGTGAAAAGCCCGCCAGAAAAATCCGCGAGGCGTCTATTCCGCTGCTTTTTTGTTCTTTGATCAAGTCCGTGAGCATTTTTGCCGACACGTCCAGCTCTTCCAGGCTGATCGAGCGGGCCGGGCTCATGGCCTTGATGTCGTACCAGCTGGGCATCTCGTAACCGCCATTAATGGTCACCGGGCGGTTCGGCGCCTGGGGCAATACAAAGCGGGTGGTCAGTAGGGTGTCCTGCAACGCTTCAGCCACTGGCATAAAGTCGTAGCGATCGGCACCCAGGCCATGCAACCAGATTACGCAGGCGTCTGCGGGCTTGGCGGGCTGAAGAATCAAGGGTTCGGTCATGTCTGCTCCATAAATGTGCGTGCGCTCCGATTGGGTGCGTCGGAACAGTGCGCGAGGGGTTGATCTGTTAAGAGAATGTCGCAAGGTTGTATGTTTTGCTATTGACCATGGGCTGAAACGGCTCAGCCAGCACTCTGGTACGGGGCTTGCTATGTGTAGGTCGATGTCAGAACTATCTGATGACGGTAACACTATCAGTGACTGCCGTTTATGGGATAGCCACTGTAATTACTGCGACGACTTCATGCCGCTTGACCCTAAAAAAAGCCAACACGGGTCGATACCGCCTCATAAGGGTGCGCTGGAGTTCGAGCTTCGACACAACAAGAGCAAATTGGAGGTTTGAATGAAGGTATTGAAATCCACCCTGGCCATCGTTACTGCGGCCGCCGTACTGGGTGTCAGTGGTTTTGCCCAAGCTGGCGCCACCCTGGACGCCGTGCAGAAGAAAGGCTTTGTGCAATGTGGCGTGAGTGACGGCCTGCCGGGTTTCTCGGTACCGGATGCCAGCGGCAAGATCCTCGGGATCGATGCTGACGTTTGCCGTGCCGTAGCTGCCGCCGTATTCGGTGACGCGACCAAGGTAAAATTCAGCCAGTTGAACGCCAAGGAGCGTTTCACCGCGCTTCAGTCCGGCGAAGTCGACATCCTGTCGCGTAACACCACCATGACCAGCTCTCGCGATGCGGGCATGGGCCTGAAATTCCCGGGCTTCATCACTTATTACGACGGCATCGGCTTCCTGGTTAACAACAAGCTGGGCGTCAAAAGTGCCAAGGAACTGGACGGTGCAACCATCTGCATCCAGGCCGGTACCACCACTGAGCTGAACGTTTCCGACTACTTCCGTGGCAACAACCTGAAGTACACCCCGATCACGTTCGACACCTCCGATGAAAGCGCCAAGTCGCTGGAATCCGGTCGTTGCGACGTGCTGACCTCCGACAAGTCCCAACTGTTCGCCCAGCGCAGCAAGCTGGCCTCGCCGAAGGACTACGTGGTTCTGCCGGAAACCATTTCCAAAGAACCATTGGGCCCGGTCGTGCGTAACGGCGACGACGAGTGGCTGGCCATCGTGCGCTGGGTTGGCTACGCCATGCTCAACGCTGAAGAAGCCGGTATCACCTCGAAAAACGTTGAAGCTGAAGCCAAGGCCACCAAGAACCCGGACGTTGCTCGTCTGCTCGGTGCTGACGGCGAATACGGCAAAGACTTGAAAGTGAAAAAAGATTGGGTTGTACAGATCGTCAAGCAAGTCGGTAACTACGGTGAAGTGTTCGAGCGCAACCTGGGCAAGAACACCCCGCTGGAAATCGACCGTGGCCTGAACGCACTGTGGAACAACGGCGGCATCCAATACGCACCACCTGTGCGCTGATCGCTGATGGTTCTATCACCCGGTGGGCCAACCACCGGGTGATGTTCTGTTCCATTATTTCCGGGGCACTTCATGCAAAAACAAATCGGCGCACCAAAGCAGAAGCTCAGCTTCAGCGATCCCAAAGTGCGTGCGTGGCTCTTCCAGATCATCACCATTGTGGCGGTGATCTCGCTGGGCTGGTACCTCTTCGACAACACCCAGACCAACCTTCAACACCGGGGCATTACCTCGGGTTTCGACTTTCTTGAACGCAGTGCCGGGTTTGGCATCGCGCAGCATTTGATCGACTACACCGAATCGGACAGCTACGCCCGGGTCTTTCTGATCGGGCTGCTCAACACCTTGCTGGTGACGGTGATCGGCGTCGTCCTGGCGACGCTTCTCGGGTTCATCATTGGTGTGGCGCGCCTGTCGCCGAACTGGATGATCAACAAGCTGGCGACCGTGTATGTGGAAGTTTTCCGCAACATTCCGCCCTTGCTGCAAATCCTGTTCTGGTACTTCGCCGTGTTCCTGACCATGCCGGGGCCGCGCAACAGCCATAACTTCGGCGACACCTTCTTTGTCAGCAGCCGCGGCCTGAACATGCCGGCAGCGCTTGCCGCTGACGGGTTTTGGCCGTTTGTGGTCAGCGTGGTGGTAGCGATTATCGCGATTGTGCTGATGACCCGCTGGGCCAATAAACGCTTTGAAGCGACGGGCGTACCGTTCCACAAATTCTGGGCGGGGCTTGCGCTGCTGGTGGTCATCCCGGCGCTGTGCGCGTTGATTTTCGGCGCGCCGCTGCACTGGGAAATGCCCAGGCTTGCGGGCTTCAACTTCGTCGGCGGCTGGGTACTGATCCCTGAACTGTTGGCCTTGACACTGGCGCTTACCGTTTACACGGCAGCGTTTATTGCCGAGATCGTGCGGTCGGGCATCAAGTCTGTCAGCCACGGCCAAACCGAAGCGGCGCGCTCCCTCGGCTTGCGCCCTGGGCCAACGCTGCGCAAGGTGATCATCCCGCAAGCGCTGCGGGTGATCATTCCGCCGCTGACCAGCCAATACCTCAACCTGGCGAAAAACTCGTCGTTGGCCGCCGGTATCGGTTACCCGGAAATGGTTTCGCTGTTTGCCGGCACGGTGCTCAACCAGACCGGCCAGGCCATCGAAGTCATTGCCATCACCATGAGCGTGTACCTGGCGATCAGCATCAGCATTTCCCTGCTGATGAACTGGTACAACAAGCGCATTGCGCTGATCGAGCGGTGAGGAAACGCCCATGAGTACGCATACTTTCAAACCTGACATGCCGCCGCCGAACAAAGTCTTCGGGCCGGTGGCATGGATGCGCGCCAACCTGTTTTCGAGTTGGCTCAATACCCTGCTGACATTGCTGGCGTTCTACCTGATCTACCTGGTGGTGCCGCCGATTTTGCATTGGGCGATTCTGGACGCTAACTGGGTCGGCACCACGCGCGCAGACTGCACCAAAGAGGGCGCCTGCTGGGTGTTTATCCAACAGCGCTTCGGGCAGTTCATGTACGGCTACTACCCCGGCGACTTGCGCTGGCGCGTGGACCTGACCGTGTGGCTGGCGATTATTGGCGTGGCGCCGTTGTTCATCTCGCGTTTTCAACGCAAGGCGATCTACGGCCTGAGCTTTCTGGTGCTGTACCCGATCATCGCGTTCTTCCTGCTGCATGGCGGGGTTTTCGGCCTGACCAACGTGGCCACCAGCCAATGGGGCGGCTTGATGCTGACCCTGGTGATCGCCACGGTCGGCATCGCCGGCGCCTTGCCACTGGGCATCGTCCTGGCGTTGGGGCGGCGTTCGAACATGCCGGCGATTCGTGTGGTCTGCGTGACCTTCATCGAATTCTGGCGCGGCGTACCGTTGATCACCGTGCTGTTCATGTCTTCGGTGATGCTGCCGCTGTTCCTGCCGGAAGGCATGGGCATCGACAAGCTGCTGCGGGCGTTGATCGGCGTGATCCTGTTCCAGTCGGCTTACGTGGCCGAAGTGGTGCGCGGTGGCTTGCAAGCGATTCCCAAGGGTCAGTACGAAGCGGCCGCAGCGATGGGCCTGGGTTACTGGCGCAGCATGGGCCTGGTGATTCTGCCGCAAGCACTGAAGATGGTGATTCCGGGCATCGTCAACACGTTTATTGCGCTGTTCAAGGACACCAGCCTGGTGATCATCATCGGCCTGTTCGACCTGCTCAACAGCGTCAAACAAGCCGCCGCCGACCCGAAATGGTTGGGCATGGCCACTGAAGGCTACGTGTTCGCCGCCCTGGTGTTCTGGATTTTCTGTTTTGGTATGTCGCGCTATTCCATTCATTTGGAACACAAGCTCGACACAGGCCACAAGCGTTAGGAGTTGATGTTATGAGCGAAGCGATCAAACAGCCTGTGAGCCCTGAAGGCATTATCCAGATGCAGGGCGTCAACAAGTGGTACGGCCAGTTCCACGTGTTGAAAGACATCAACCTCAACGTCAAGCAGGGCGAGCGTATCGTGCTGTGCGGCCCGTCGGGTTCGGGCAAGTCCACCACCATCCGCTGCCTCAACCGTTTGGAGGAGCACCAGCAGGGCCGCATCGTGGTCGATGGCGTGGAGCTGACCAACGACCTCAAGCAGATCGAAGCGATCCGCCGTGAAGTCGGCATGGTGTTCCAGCACTTCAACCTGTTCCCGCACCTGACCATCCTGCAGAACTGCACGCTGGCGCCGATGTGGGTGCGCAAGATGCCCAAGCGCAAGGCCGAAGAAATCGCCATGCACTACCTGGAGCGCGTGCGCATTCCAGAGCAGGCGCACAAGTTTCCGGGGCAACTGTCCGGCGGTCAGCAACAGCGTGTGGCCATCGCTCGTGCCTTGTGCATGAAGCCGAAAATCATGCTGTTCGATGAACCGACCTCGGCGCTCGACCCGGAAATGGTCAAGGAAGTACTCGACACCATGATCGGCCTGGCCGAAGACGGCATGACCATGTTGTGCGTGACCCACGAAATGGGCTTCGCCCGCACCGTGGCCAACCGCGTGATCTTCATGGACAAGGGCGAGATCGTCGAACAGGCAGCGCCGAATGACTTCTTCGACAACCCGCAGAATGATCGGACCAAGCTGTTCTTGAGCCAGATTCTGCATTGATCGATGAGTGATGCTTGAACATAAACCCGGCCTCGTGCCGGGTTTATTTTTGCCTGTTGTTTTTCAGGCGGACGCTTGAGTTGCCAGCGGTTGAGCGTCTTTTGCAATGAGCAGTTGCTTGAGGTCTTCGCCGGCCTTGAGGGCTTCTATCTCGGCCAGCAGGTGCGGGTGTTTATCCAGTAGGCGCATCAGTGTGAGCAGCGGCTCTGGCGGGAAGATCTCGGCCCTTTCATAGCGCGAGAATGCATTGTGCCCACGGCCGATCAACAGCCTCACAGCTTGCTTTTGCGTCAACTGCAATTTTCGGCGGATGCGCTTCATTTCGGCGGCGATGATGTGCCTGGCATCAATCAATAACTGGTCACTGGCAGCGGAGTAACGTTCTGCGCTGTCGTCGTCGTAATCGAATTCTATTTCTTTGCAGACCTGGCATTCCCAGCCCGCGATGTCTGGAATATCGCGGGTCATGCCGCGTGTGTTGATCGTGAAGGTACGCCCCACGAAATGCTGCATTGCATCATCAGACCCGCAGCTCGCGCATTGTTGGGTTTTCATCAGGTGTTCTCCTTGAAGGAGATTACGGGAGGCCCACCGCCTGGGCGGTAAGTGACTTTGATGTAAATCTCCATAGCGTAAATTTTGATCACATAGACGTCCTGCCACAGCCGGTGGTCCGAGTAGGTCGTCATTGACTTGTACAACATTCGGTTCTCAAGGGCGCAGACCACGAATCGCATTTGGCCGAGGCTCAATTCAAGTTGTCGCGCCCCCTCACGCGCGCTCGCTGTAAATGCTCTTATGCCCAGCCTTGTGACATCCGCCTTGATCACCGCCAAGTCGTAGTGAGGTGTGTACTTTTCCATAAGACATCTGAGCTCCATGATTACCCTCTAAGGGTAATTTTACTAATCGAAAATTCAGTTCCTTTCCTTGCCTAACAACCCTAGTGCGTTGCCTTTGTAGGCAAGTCCGAATAGGCTGTGGGAAAATTCATCCCATGATTGGACGAAAGTGCGAAACCCATGACAGACATCGCCCCGCTGATCAAACGCTCGCTGGTCGATCAGGCCCTGGAGCAATTGCGCCAGCGCATCGCCCAAGGCGCATGGGCCATCGGCGAGCGCCTGCCCACCGAGCCCGAGCTGTGCGCCGAGCTGGGCATCAGCCGCAACACCGTGCGTGAGGCCATGCGCGTATTGGCGTTTTGCGGGTTGATCGAAATCCGCCAGGGCGACGGCAGTTACCTGCGTTCGATGAGCGACCCGCTGGGGGCGATGCGTGCGTTATCGCATTGCACCCTCGAACAGGCGCAAGAGACGCGGCAGATGCTAGAAGCGGAGGCCATCGGGCTCGCCGCCGTGCGCCGTACCGAGGCAGATTTGTACGGTTTGCGCGCGGCATTGCACACCAGCGCGGCGCTGTATCACGGTGAGCTGGAGGCCTATATCAGCGCCGACCTGGTGTTCCACCAACGCTTGGTGGACGCGGCGCACAACCCCGCGTTGAGCGAGCTGTACCGGTATTTTTGCGCCATCGTCGCCGCGCAACTGCGCCAGACGCTGAGTATCTCGCCACGTCGCCAGGCGGTTTTTGACCTGCACATCGCCCTGCTCGATGCGGTGGAACAGCAAGACCCGCAGCGCGCCAAATCCCTCTGCCGGCAGTTGATCAATGAACCGTGAAGCCAAACACAGCCCTGAACTGCAAGCACTGCTGATCGACGCCGAAGCTGACGACGATGTGGTGCAGCACACCGCGCCGGTCGTCACGCGGCCCTGGCTGTTGCTGCTCGGCCTGATCCTGGTGGCGATGAACCTGCGTCCGGCGTTGTCGAGCATGGCGCCGCTGCTGGCCGAGGTTTCGAGTAGCCTGGGGTTGTCAGCGGCCAAAGCTGGCTTGCTGACCACGTTGCCGGTGCTTTGCTTGGGGTTGTTTGCGCCAATGGCGCCGATCCTGGCCCGACGCTTCGGTGCCGAGCGGGTGGTACTGGGGATTCTGATGACGTTGGCTGGCGGGATTATCCTGCGCAGTTCGTTCGGAGAGGTCGGCCTGTTCGCCGGCAGCCTGATCGCCGGTGCGAGCATCGGCATCATCGGCGTATTGCTGCCGGGTATCGTCAAGCGCGACTTTGCCAAACAGGCCGGCACCTTGACCGGCGTGTACACCATGGCGCTGTGCCTGGGCGCCGCGTTGGCTGCAGGCTCCACGGTGCCGCTGAGCAAATATTTCGGCGACAGCTGGAACATCGGCCTGGGCTTCTGGATTCTGCCGGCGCTGGTGGCGGCGCTGTTCTGGTTGCCGCAAGTTGGGCAAAAGCACGGCGCGCATCAGGTCGCTTATCGCGTGAAGGGCTTGCTGCGCGACCCGCTGGCGTGGCAAGTCACGCTGTACATGGGGCTGCAATCGTCGCTAGCCTATATCGTGTTTGGCTGGTTGCCGTCGATTCTGATCGGTCGCGGCCTTAGCGCGACTCAGGCCGGGTGGGTGCTCTCGGGTTCGGTAATGGTGCAACTGCTCAGTTCACTGGCCGCACCGTGGCTGGCCACCCGTGGCAAAGACCAGCGCCTGGCCATCGTGGTGGTGATGCTGTTGACCCTGGGCGGTTTGTTCGGCTGCTTGTATGCGCCCATTGATGGGCTGTGGGGCTGGGCGATTGTGTTGGGCTTGGGGCAGGGCGGCACGTTCAGCCTGGCGCTGACCTTGATCGTGCTGCGCTCGCGCGATGCCCATGTGGCCGCCAATTTGTCGGGCATGGCGCAGGGCATCGGCTACACGCTGGCCTCACTTGGGCCGCTTGCGGTTGGGCTGGTGCATGACTGGACCGGCGGTTGGGCGGCTGTCGGCTGGGTGTTTGCAGTGCTTGGCGCGGGGGCTTTGCTCGCCGGCCTGGGCGCCGGTCGCGCACGCTACGTGCAGGTCACCTGCGAGAAGCGCTGAGGTCACAGATACACCACCTCCAGGGTCGCGAAGCCGTCCAGGCGTGTTTCGCTGCTCAGGTCGAGGTTTTGTTTGGCATTGATCACCGTATCGATTTTGATCGTGCTGCTCAGGTGCTTGATGGCCACCGGGCCTTGCGTACTGCCTTCGGTGTCGGTGAAGCCCAGATAGCTGTTGGCGCCTATGTCGATTGCGTTGCGGTTGGCGCTACGCCAGGCGACGCCGCCGGTGGTGGACTCGGTGCCGTACACGGTCGGCATCGCGTCGGCCACGGTGCGTGCCGGGTCAAAACTCACGGAATACACGCCGAGCCGATTGCCGCTATTGTCGAACCCCAGCCCGTAGTAAATCTCGCTGTTGACCGACGCCGAGCCCTCGCGGTTGTCGTGCATGCGCAGCGCGAAGCGGCGTGGGCCGTTGCAACCCAGCTCGATTTGCAGGTGCTTGGCCGGCAAGCGCGTGTTCTTGTCCTGGTTCAGGTCTTGCCGGGAAATCTTGCCGTAGTCGATCACGCCGCCACTGGAAAGCAATGGCGTGCAAGCGGCGGGGATGATCAGGCCCTTGACGGCCAGGTCGGCGCTGGAGGCGGCGAAGGCGGGTTGCGCGCCCGCCAGGCAAAACAGGGTTAAAACGGCAATACAGTGGATGTTCATGCTGTTGTTCCTCGCGAAACGCTTACTGATAAAAAATTTCGAGGGTGCCGGCACCGTCGATGCTCACCACATCGCTCAAGTCCAGTTCCTGAGTGGGGGCCAGGTAGGTCCTGATACGCACCGTGCCGGCCAGGTTCTGAATCGCCACCGGGCCGGTGGTAATGCCAATGCTGTCGGTAAAGCCCAGGTAGCTGTTGGCGGCCATGGCGATCTGTCGGCCGCTGGCACTGCTCCAGGCCGCGCCGTTGCTGGTGGAGTCGGTGCGATAAAGCTGCGCCACGGTGTCGGCGGTAAAATCCGCCGGGTCGATAGTCAGGTAGTAGCGCCCGATTTTGTTGCGGCTGGCATCCAGGTTCAGGCCGTAGGCCGTGCCGTCAATGCCGCCGGTGGCCGTGCCGTCGCGGTTGTCGTGCATCACCAGGGCAAAGCGCGCCGGGGCGTCGCAGTTGATGGAAAACAGCAGGCTCTTGGCGGCCAGCGAGGTTTCGCTCGTGGCGTTCAGGCTTTTGGCCGACAGCGTGCCGTAATCGACAATGCCGCCGCTGGACAACTGCGGCGTACACGCCACGGGCACGAAACGCGCGCGCAGGCTCAGTTGGCGGTAACGCTCGGCGCGGCGGGCTTCGAACTGCCCGGAGACGTCCCAGGTAGTCGCTTCCCTGACGTGGGTGGCGGCAATGTCGGCCCAGGCCTTGACCAAAAGCTGTACGGAAAAATGCTTGCCGCTGAGCACGGCGCCGTTTTGCACTGGCGCAATTGCATGCTCAGGGCGCCAATTGAGTGTCGCTGCGCTGGCCGCAGGCGCTTGGCCGACGCCTGGCAGCAAGCCTAATTCCACCGGTTTACCGTCGAGGATGGCATCACTGACCTGGATCTCGTAGCTGCCGTGGTCGGTAAAGCGAAACCGTTGCGCGTTTGCCGCCAGCGCTGTGTAAAACAGGCTCGGGTCCAGCGCTTGAGGGCAAGACAGGCTCAGGCTCACGCGGCGCTCGCCGAGCAAGCGCTGCGCATCGCTGTCGTGTTGCGCGAGGCGGTTCATCTGGCCGAAATCCAGCAGCGCTTCACTCAGGTTCAATTGGCACTCGTCCAGCGCCAGCGCGTTGCCGGCCAGGCCGAGCGTCAGCACGCCGGCACTCAACAGCTGTCGCGCGGTAAGGGTGTAGAGCATGGCAGTGGTCCTCAAGGTTGATGGCAACGGGCTGGCGCGGTTTCGAAATACACCTCGGGGTTGCCCTTTGCCGGCAGCTCAAACTGCAGGCGGCATGCAGGCATGCCAGGCGCTTTGATCCACAGCGGCGGTTGGTCAATGACGTTGGGTAGAAACACTTGGCCGGCCTCCTGCACCACGGTGACAAAATCACCCTCGGCGGTGCTGACCGTGGCGCCGCGTGGCAACGATGTGCCCTGGTCGGTGGTGACGCTGAGCAATACCCGGCGGGTCATGGCCACGCCGAAATCGATGCGGTCGACTGCGCCGCGACCGGCCGTGACGATGGCCAGGCCATTGTTGATGTCGGCATTGCGCGGCAGTGAGCGGGTTTGCACTTCGACCGGGCTGCGGCCATAGGCATTCACCTGCGGCACCACGGCCTGGCCTTGCCAGTCGGTCCATACCGGGCCGCTTGGGGTGCTGACCTGGACGCCGCTCATGTCGCCCACCGAGAGCACGGCGAAGGTGTCACGCACCGGGTAGGGCGAGAGTGTGACCCCGCCGCCATGCACCACCACCGCACCGCGTGCGCCACCTTGATAGCTTGAGCGTTCGGCGTCGGAACGGCTGTAACTGAAGTCGAGCTGGCTGTAGCGCGGCAAGGCCGAGATGCCCACTGTGGTTTCCACCTGTTGATCGCGAGAATCGTGCTCGGCGCTGACGCGGTAACTGAATTGATCGTTGACCTGCTCGTTCAGCCCCACGCCGCTGCGCTGTTCGCCGCCCGAATTGCGCACCCAACTGCGTGCCCGGCGGTTTTCGCCCAGCGGCATACTGATATTCAGGTACACCGCGTTGTCTTGCTGTTGACGACCGCCCATTTGCCATTCGGCGCTGGCCGACAGCGACACGCCAGCGACGCTGGTGCCCCAGGATGCCAGGGCGCGGCTGCTGCTTTCGCCGGCAAAGGTGCTGGAGCGCGAAACGCCGCTGCTGAACGCGCCCAGCCAAGGGTGCGACCAACTCAGGTTGAGGCTTTGCTGATCGCGGTAACGTGAGCTGCGCGGCGCGGTTGTGTCGGTCTCGTAGGTGCTCTCTTCCAGCTCGCGGTAGCCCGGCGTACGCCAGGAGTTTGCCGCGCTGAACGCCCATTGCTCACTCAACTGTTGCGACCAGGCGAGGTCGGTCTGCAGGCCGCGAGCCTTGTCCCGCGCAGAGGCGTCCGAGAGCTGGCTCGACAACTGGATCTGCGTGTCCAGCCCCGGCAGCCAGCCGACACTCAGGCCGGTGGAACGGTAGTCACTCGCCGCCAGGATACCGCTGCCCACAATCACCTGAGGGTGCACCGCGCCGCTCCAACCTGCGCTGACCACCCACGGGTCGCTGCCTTGCGCATTGCCGATCGAGCGCACACGCCCGGCGGCTACCGAGTAGCCCGGCGCGGGCAGGCCCAGGCCGAGCATGGCGGCGGGCACGCTGAAGCGGCGTTCGTCGCCGCTGCTTTCCTTGACCGTCACTTCAACGTCGGAGCGAGTGTTCAGGCGCCGCACGTTAGTCAGCGAAAACGGCCCGGCCGGGACCACCGCGGAATGAATCAGCGCGCCGTTCTGCCGCACCTCGACCTGCGCCGGGCTGTTGGCGATACCGTCGATGGTTGCGCCTTGGCCCTGGTCTTGAAGCGCCTGTTCGGTCAGCACTTGCACGCCGGTTATCTGCGCGCCGGACAACACCGGGTTGTACAGGTTGATCTGCCCGGCCTGCAGCACCGCCTGTTGGCTGGCGAAGGTGCGTTGGGCATAGGCTTCCAGGTGGGTGCTGCGCGACAGGCCGTCCTGCCAGGTCTGCACCTGGCGGCTGCGCACGATCCAGTCGCCGGCATTAAAACCCACTTCGGTGTTGGCCGAGCCGAACCGGCTGGCGTCGTCACCGTACTGGTTAACAAACCCGGAGAGGTCGTAGTTCAGCAGCCCGGCGAAACCGCCGGTGTCGTACCCGGAAATATCCTGGCGTATCGGGCGCAAGGCCTCGGTCGGCACCACCAGCGACACCGACAGTGTGGCCGGGTCGGGTTCAACCAGGCTTTGTGGAAAACGCTGCACAAAGCCATCACAACCGCTGGCGTCAGCAGGGGCCATCAGGTCGGCGGCATCCAGCAGGGCCTGGTCAAAACACAGCGCGCCTTGCGCATCAAAATTCACCTCCAGCCGCCCCCGCCGCTGGCCGTTGACGATCAGGCTGACGGTATGTGGCCCGGGCGCGAAACGCGGTGCTTGCAGCAGTAACCTGGCCAGTTGCGGGTCAATGCCGCGCTGGCGCAGGGTGTGGGTGTCGAAGCTCAGGTTGGGCGGTGTGTCTGCCCGCGTCTCCAGTGGCGACAGGGCACCGGCTAGCAACAGCGCCGGCAAGGCAAAACGAGGAGGCACGGCGAAGCCGTCACGGTCTATGCGTACTGTTTTCACGAAGGGCTCTCAGGCGATAGCGCGCGTGGCTGAATCCTTATCAGCCGGTGCCGCTCGGTAACGGTCGTTTGCCGTCACGTCGTTCCCCGGGCGCCTGGCTATCCTTGAGGCGCCTGTTGCGTCGTCGGGTTATGGGTTAAGGGGCGCGTCGTAGGCCGCCACGGCAAAACCGTACACGGTGGCCGGCTGGAACCTGACGCGCGTGGCGGTGCTGCCTGTGGCCTGCACACTCAAGGTTTCGCCGGGCAGTACATAAGTACGCGGCAACATGGCGGTTGCAGCGCCTGGCAGCAGTTTCAGTTCCTGCGCCAGGCGCACTACATAGGCGGTGTTGTTGCTGACCTGTAATCGGCCGTCACGCAGTGTCCAGTTCAAGTCGGTCCAGGGTTTCGGGTTGCGCGCCAACCCTTTGGGGTGAACGATCAATGGCAGGTTCTGGCGCACGGTTACGCCGACCCGCGCATGCCCGGCTTCGGTGGCGGGCTTGCCCTGCGGCATGCCTTCGAAAATGACTCGCTTGAGCCGTTGGGTGGTCAACGGCTGGGTGGTTTGCAGAATGAACCGCACCAGTTGTGATCTGGAGGCCTCCACCCGCGACAACGGCGGTGTGACCACCAGCAGCGGCTCGCGGTCTTCGGGAATGTCTTCGAGCGTGACGTGCAACAGCGCCAGTTTGCTGTCGGTGTTAGTCACCGAGACGGCGGCTTCACCGTCGGCTTCGTAGACGATCACCACCGAGGTGTCCGGGACCATGCCATCGGCCCTGATCGCAGGGGCGAGCAGTACCAGTGCGCCGAGAACGGCGCTGCTGATCAAGTGTTTCATCGTCATGACGGATGTTTTCCGGTAAGGCGCGGCCAAGCCGACGCCAGGGTCACAGGTAACGCAAATCCAGAACAATGGAGCCGTCCAACGGCACCTCCTGGTTCAGCGTCAGCCCGCGTGAAAGGTTGATGGCCGTGTCGATGCGCAGCTGGGTACTGAACTGCCTGATGAAATCGGGCTGGCGCTCGCCCGGCAATGCAAAACCCATGTATTGCCTGGGGTAGGCATTGGTTTGCGCGACCCATGTTTCGCCGCTGTCGCTGGACCCCAGCGCTTGCATCGGCTGGTTGTCGCCTATCGGGTCGCGGTAGGACAACGACACCGACCCCAAGCGTTCGCCGGGCGCATGCACGTTTGTGCCCAGGCCGTAGAAAAAGTCGGGGGCGAGCGAGGAATCCGCCCGATTGTCGATGCCCACCAGTGCGAACAGCATCGGCCGGCTGCATTGAATGCCCAGATCCAGCACGCGTGTCGGCAACACGGTGAATTCGTCCGGCTTCAGGCTGCCGGCGGCGATCTTGCCGTGGTCAACGGTGCCGCCATCGGACAACACCACGTAACAGGCGTCGGGCGTGATGCTGCCACTGACGGCCAAGTCGACCGCCGAGGCGGCGAACGCCAGTGGGTGGGTGGACACGAGCAATAACAGGGTTGAGACGCGTAAAAACGGGATCATCGAGTGGGCCCACAGGCAGGGTTGGGTTGGGCCTGCTTTACAGTGCCCGCGCCTTTGAATCACGCCAGTGCATGCGCGGCCATGGTTGGGTTACAGGTACATCACTTCGATTGTTGCCGAGCCGTCGATGAGTATTTCGTCATCCAGGCCAAGGCCATCGGCGCGGTTAATAATGGTTTGCACCTCCAGATCAAGTAGCAACTCTTGAGTCGGCAGCGGCTGGGTGTCGTCGTCCATGGCACCGACTGACATGTACAGGCCCGGGTCCATGAATTTTTCCTTGTACCAAGTCACGCCCTGGTCGGGCGAAGCAATCGTCTGCACCGGCACGTTATCGGCTATCGGGTTTCTCAAGGTCACGTTGTAGTGCCCCAGCTTCTGATCGCCATTGATCAGGCCCAAGCCGAAGTCAGTGTTTGAAATGGATGAACCTGCCTGGTTGTCGATTGCCTTGAGAGCAAAGGCAATGGCTGCATCGCAGTTGACGCTCAAGCTCAGCGTGTCGTCGCCGATAATGGTATGGCCGGTCTGGTTCAAGTCGCTGGACGAAATTTTGCCGTGATCAATGATGCCTCCGCTGGACAGGGCGATGTTGCAGGCGCTGGGTGTGATCAGGCCTTTGACCGTCAACTCGGTGGTGGAGGCTGCGAAGGCGAGCGGGGCGCTGAACAGCAAGCTGGTGGCCAGAGGCAGAAGTAGCTTTTTCATGAAAGACATCCTTGGAATTTTCAGCGTGTAAAACCGTATTAGAGGTACTTCACTTGCAAGGTGGCGCTGCCGATCAGTTCCACCTCGTCTTTCACCGTCAGCCCGGCGGCTGGGGCGATGTGGGTATCGAGTTCAAGCTGCGCGGTAAAGTCTCGGACGGCGATGGGCGCGAGCGCGCTGCCTGTGGTCACGGCAGTCAGTATCAGGTGGCTCAACTGCGCCGAGGGCTGCCAAGTGGCACCGCCATCCAGCGAGGTGATGATGAGCGCGGGCACGCCATCGGCCACCGGGTTGGACAGGCGAAAGCCTGAACCACCGAGGTTTTCCCCTTCTGGCGTCATGCCCAGCCCGTGCCAGCTGTCGTGGTTGGAGGAGGTGCCGGCCTGGTTGTCGACGGTGGTCATCGTGAAAACTGTCGGCCCGTCGCACAGCACCCTGAGGTCTAGGGTTTGGCTGGCCAGCAGGGTGTGTTGGTTCTGGTTGAGTTGCTTGGCCGACATTTTTCCGTAGTCCACTACGCCATCTGCTGAAATCGACGGTTTGCAGGCGCTGGGAGTAATTGTGCCGCTGACGCTGAGGTCGGTGTTGCCGGCTGCAAAAGTGAGTGAAGTGCTGGTGATTAACAGGGCGCTACTTAATAGCAGAAGGGGGTTTTTCATTGCAGTAGCTTCCAGTGCACACAGGCGCGGTGAGTCACGTGCCGCAGCAGCGCCTGTTCATCAAAGTGTCGACGGATGCGTCACGGCCATTTATCCAGTGACCGTGTAAAGAGGGTAAGTACCTTGCCCTCGCGGTGGACATTAATTTAGCCAGGAGCGGGTACCGATGACATGCAACTATTACGAGAATGTTTTGGGTAATGGAAAGACGTTCATGATCACCGCAGAAATACTTAACTGCGAGGTGTAGTGAGTGCTCAGTTTCGTAGTAGTTGTATCGCCAGCGCACTATTCAAAACGATATATTATCTTTGCGATGACGGTTCTTTGAGTGTCATAAACATCCTGCGCAGTGCTCCCCACTTAACTGTCGCGTCAATGCTCTTAACCCAGGCCAACCCAAGTTGCCCGGGCATTGGGCGTTGAATCAACGACAGCATTGAGGAGGTGAGCGAGCGTGTGTTCCAGCGATGTCGCTTCGCAGCAAGACCCTTTCCGGTTCTGCCCCCCGGATCATTGGCGGCATAGCCTGATATTGGTGGCCGATGACCACTCGGTCTATCGGCTGTTGATTGGCGAGTTTCTAAACAAACTTGGGCTGGGCCGCGAATTGGTCGGTGATGGTCGTGAAGGGCTGTTGGCCTTTTCCCGAAGGCGCTTCGACCTGGTGATCAGTGACTGCCATATGCCGCTGATGGATGGTTTTGTCATGGCCCGTGAAATCCGCCTTCTAGAGCACCAGCGCGGCCTGCGGCGGGTTCCGCTCATTGCACTGACTGCTAACCCGCGGCACGACGACGCCCAGCGCTGTCGTGATGCCGGGTTTGATGCCTGGTTGCTCAAACCGCTGACGTTTGCGCGGTTGTGCGAGGTGCTGCTGCACTGGCTGCCAGGCACCCCCGGCGACCCTGCGTCACAGGCCCCGCAGCGATCAACCCGTTGGCCGAATCGGGCGGACATGGTCCAGACCTTCGGCAGTGAAAGCGTGGTTGAACAGATGCTCGACAGCTTGTTGCGCGAAGCGCTCATGGACACTGCGGCGCTGGCCCACGCGCGCCTGACGTTGAATGCCGAGCTCACGGCCGAGCGGCTGCATCGGCTGCTCGGCAGCCTGGCTTTTTTGGGCTGCGACGCGTTGGGCGCGCGAGGCGGCTGGTTGGTTGAGCACGTGCGTGCGCATGGCGTGGCGAAAAATAGCGTACAGCTGGAAGTATTTGAGAATGATCTTAAAATTTACCTCGCCTACTTGAATAAGCTGTGACGCTTAATTAAGCGACTTGTATTGTAGGATTTTGTACTTTAGTGCTGTAGTTTTTGGATGTAGGCGTATTCTTTTTATATTGTAGGTTAATGGTTGTATCCCCTATAACGCTGGGTTTGGCTGAAATGACGCCTCCGCCAAGCAGTTGTTGATAAGCGCCAGCAGAGGTAATTTGCGCAGATGCAAATTGCCATCATTCGTGAGTATTTATGTTTCGAGTCATTATTGCCGATGATCATCCTATTGTCCGCATCGGGCAAAGAGTCGTGATTGAGGCGAGCGGCAAGTACAAGGTTGTCGGTGAAGCCAGTGGCCCCGACGAGCTGCTGGCGCTGCTAAGCACCACGCCCTGCGACGTTTTGGTCACCGATTTCGCCATGCCGGGCGGGCGCCAGGCCGACGGTTACGTGTTGCTGAGCCTGTTGCAGCGCCTGTACCCGGCGGTGCCGGTAATTCTGGTGACAATGTTTGCCAACATCGTCACATTGCGTGAGTCTTTCGCCCGTGGCGCGCAGGCAATCGTGGCCAAAAGTTCATCGGCCAAAGAATTGCCATTGGCAATCAAGGCGGTGGTGAGCGGCAAGACCTTCGCCAGTGAATGTTTGCGCGAACAGTTAAGCGAGGCCGGCACGGGGGATCAATCGCAACCGCCGAGGTTGTCCGGCAAAGAGCGCGAAGTGGTGCGAATGCTGGCCACCGGCATGACCGTCACGCAGATAGCCGCACGGCTCAATCGCAGTATTTCCACGATCAGCAAACAGAAAGGCACGGCCATGCAACGCCTGTGTATTTCCACGGACGTGGACTTGTTTGCCTATGCCCGCGACGTTGGAATGGTGCCGTAGAAAGTTGCAGTTTATAATTGAACTTAATTAATCAGTGTGCCGGTGGTCATTCGTATTAGTTGTATTCAGCTGGCGTGAATAGTCCTCTATCTTGTCAAGGTCGCCCAACTGTTAATGGGCGGCATTACACACCCGTCTATTAATTAAGTCGAACTTAGCGGTTGGCAGCGCGCCCTGGTGCGCCTGTTGAGTCTGTTAATAAGCGACCGACAGTGAGTCTTGATATGCAACCGTCTCGTGCACTTATTAGCGCCGCGTTTATGCTCGCCGGCGCTTCCACTGTAATGGCCGCGTCCAGCCAGGACCTGAGCGTCACCGGCACTATCACACCGTCAGCCTGTACGGCGCTGATCACCAGCGGAGGCATCGTGGATTACGGAAAAATCTCGGCCCAGGACCTGAATCCTACCGCCGTCACCCTACTGCCCAAGGCCTCTGTGCAGTTGTCGGTCACGTGTTTGGCGCCGACGTTGATGGCCTTCAAAAGCGCGGATAACCGCCCCGGCACCGCGGCAGACCGGGATGAGTCGGTGTCGCGTTTTGGCTTGGGCCTGGCAAGCGGCAATGAAAAAATCGGTTGGTACACACTGACAATGGCCGATGTTATCGCCAACGACCTACCGGCTACCCCGATTGAAACCGTGGATGGCAGTGTATGGTTCGATGCAGGCAATTCTGTCTGGCAACCCGGCTGGATGCGCACCGCCAAGGACCCGAGCCTCCCAACCGCAGCGCCTCTGGCGCTGACCACCTTTAAAGCTGACGTGGTGGTCGCCGCCACCATCACCAACAAGCAGTACCTGCCGATTACCGAAGAAATCAAAATCGACGGCAGTGCCACTCTCGACCTCATCTACCTTTAACTGCGCCGGGCATCACTCAGGTTTGTAGCGAATAGCCGTGGCTTTCCCGCGTCACGCGGATTATCGTTCAGCACCCCTGACCATCGTGCGAACCCTGCCCATGAGTGATGCCCACAACGCCCTGATCACCGAGTTCTACACAGCCTTCCAGCGCCTGGACGCCGAAGCCATGGCGGCCTGTTACAGCGATGATGTGCTGTTCAGTGACCCGGCGTTCGGCGAGTTGCGCGGGCGCGATGCCGGTGATATGTGGCGCATGCTGACCACGCGGGCCAAAGATTTTTCGCTGACCTTCGACCATGTGCGCAGCGATGAAAGCACCGGCAGCGCGCATTGGGTGGCGACTTACCTGTTCAGCGCCACCGGCAACACCGTGGTCAACGACATTGGCGCTCGGTTCGTGTTTCGCGATGGCAAGATCTGCGAGCACCACGACCACTTTGACCTGTGGCGCTGGTCGCGTCAGGCACTGGGCCTCAAGGGGTTGCTGCTGGGCTGGTCGCCTGCGCTGAAAAACGCCGTGCGCGCCCAAGCGCTTAAAGGCCTGAAGGCATTCCAGGCCAGTCGTTGATAAGATTGGCGCTCCTCTGGTTTGCAGCAATCGCCCGTGACTGACACTTCTGAAGCCAAACCCTGGTTCGTCTACCTGGTACGCGCCGCCAACGGTTCACTGTATTGCGGCATCAGCAATGACCCGGTGCGCCGTTTTGCTTCGCATCAAAGCGGCAAGGGCGCGCGGTTCTTTTTGTCGAGCCCGGCGGTGGCGCTGGTCTACACCGAACAGTGCGCCAGCAAGGGTGACGCGCTGCGCCAGGAACGGCTGATCAAACAACTGAAGAAAAGCGTCAAGGAATGCCTGGCCGCAAGTGGCTCATCAGCTTGATTGATCGCTGCCCATCACGCTATTGAATGCCTTTGCGCGCTAAGCTGCGGGTTCACTCGTTTAAGGACCCCAGCATGCCTGAGCTCATTCTTCACCACTACCCGACGTCTCCCTTCGCGGAAAAAGCGCGGCTGTTGCTGGGCTTCAAAGGCTTGTCCTGGCACTCGGTGCTGATCCCGCCAGTGATGCCCAAACCCGACCTGACTGCGCTGACCGGCGGCTACCGCAAAACCCCGGTGCTGCAAGTCGGCGCCGACATTTACTGCGACACAGCGTTGATCGCCCGGCGCCTGGAACAAGAAAAGTCCTCGCCCGCGCTGTTCCCGCTTGGCCAGGAAATGATCAGCCAAACCTTCGCCACCTGGGCCGACAGCGTGGTGTTTGGGCTCGCGGTGAGCCTGGTGTTCCAGCCAGAATCGGTGGCGGTGCGCTTTGGCAAATTAACCCCCGAAGCGGTCAAGGCGTTTATGGCCGACCGCGCCGCGCTGTTCAGCGGTGGTACCGCGAGCAAACTGCCCGCCGAGTTGGCCAAGCACCAATGGCCGGCGATCATGGCGCGTCTGGAGCAGCAACTGCAGCGCGAACCCGGCGACTTTTTGTTCGGCGAGCCTTCGATTGCCGACTTTGCCCTGGCCCACCCGCTGTGGTTTCTCAAGGCCACGCCGGTCACCGCGCCGTTGGTGGATGCTTATCCGGCGGTTTCGGCATGGCTGGCACGCGTGCTCGGCTTTGGCCACGGCACGCCCAGCGAGATGAGCGCCGGGCAAGCCCTGGAGATCGCCCGCAACGCCACGCCTGCGCCGTTGCCGGATGAAGTGTTCGAAGACTTGAATGGCTTCAAGGCCGGCCAGCAGGTGAGCATTGCCGCCATCGACTACGGCGTCGACCCGGTCGCCGGTGAGCTGCTGTTTGCTGGCCGCGAGGAGCTGATCCTGCGGCGTACCGATGCGCGTGGCGGCACCGTGCACGTGCATTTCCCGCGCTTTGGGTTTTGCCTCAAGGCGCATTAATCAAATTATTTTCAATCTGAGGTGAGGTAAACCCACCGCCCATCCGTGTAGTGCTTGAAACTGCGAGCTATTCGCATTAACAGCGTTTTTTACACGGGTTCTCAGAGCATGAAGTCAGCGGCGGGCGGTTGGGTAAAACAGTGGCTGGGAGCCTCGGTATTCACGGTATCGGGGCTGGCATTGCTGCCCTTGAGCGTGGCGCAGGCCCAGGAACAGCAAAGCGCGCAGTTCAACTTCGCGCTGGCGGCCAAACCGCTGCCGCAGGCCTTGAGCGATTTCAGCCGGGTGACCGGCATCAGTGTGATCTACACCGATGAAGCGCCGTATGGCCTGAATGCCCCGGCCGTCAGCGGGCAAATGAGCGCCACCCAAGCCTTGCAACGCCTGCTCGGCAGCTCAGGGTTTACCTTCCGCCAGATCGACGCGCGTACGCTGGCGCTGGAGCCGCTGCCCAGCGCCGGCGCGGTTAACCTTGGCGCGACCACCATCAGCGGCGCCAGCCAAACCCAAGACAGCACCAGCTACCAGCCGCCGCCCACCAGTTCGGTGATGCGCTCGCGTGGCCTGCTGCTGGAAACCCCGCAAACCGTGAATGTGGTGGCCGCCCAAGTGCTGCGCGACCAACAGCCGCGCAACCTCGATGACGCGCTGGGCAACATCAGCGGAATCACCCAGGCCAACACCTTGGCCAGCACCCAGGACGCGGTGATGCTGCGCGGTTTTGGCGACAACCGTAACGGTTCGATCATGCAAGACGGCATGCCGGTGGTGCAGGGCCGCGCGTTGAATGCCACCGCCGAGCGCGTCGAAGTGCTCAAAGGCCCGTCGTCGTTGTTGTACGGCATCCAGGACCCGGGCGGCGTGGTCAATATTGTCAGCAAGAAACCCGAGCTGGTGCAGTCCACCGCCCTGACCGCGCGCGGTTCGACCTTCGGTGACGGCAAAAACGGCAGTGGCGGCAACCTCGACACCACCGGCCCGCTCGGTGACAGCGGCTTGGCTTATCGCTTGGTCGTCGACCATGAAGACGAAGACTACTGGCGCAATTTCGGCACCCACCGTGAAACATTGGTAGCGCCGTCGCTGGCCTGGTACGGCGACACCACTAAAGTGGTGTTCGCCTATGAGCACCGCGAGTTTCTGTCGCCGTTCGACCGTGGCACGGCCATCGACCCCAAGACCAACCACCCGCTGAACATCCCCGCGACGCGTCGCCTGGATGAGCCGTTCAACAACATGGAAGGCCGCTCCGACCTGTATCGCCTGGAAGTCGACCACGACTTGAACGACGACTGGAAAGCCCACGTCGGCTACAGCTGGAACCGTGAAACCTACGACGCCAGCCAGGTGCGCGTCAGCGCCGTCAACGCCAACGGCAGCTTGACGCGCAGAATGGACGGCACCCAAGGCGCGCTCAGCACCGACCGTTTCGCCACCGCCAGCCTGGAAGGCAAGGTCAACGTGCTGGGCATGCAGCACGATTTGGTGTTCGGGCTGGATGACGAATACCGCAAAATCTACCGTGCCGACCTGATCCGTCAGGCCTCGCGCGGCGGCTTTAATTACAACAACCCGGTGTATGGCAACGAAGTCGCGGGCACCACCGTCAGCGCCGCCGACAGCGCCCAGACCGACCTGCTGCGCAGCGACTCGCTGTTCTTCCAGGACGCGATTCACCTGAACGATCAATGGATTCTGGTCGGTGGCGCGCGCTATCAAATGTACGACCAATACGCCGGTAAAGGCGTGCCGTTCACGGCCAACACCAACGGCAATGGCCAGGCGTGGGTGCCGCGTGCGGGCCTGGTGTACCGCTTCACCGATGAGTTGTCGTTCTACGGCAGCTACACCGAGTCGTTCAAGCCTAACTCGACCATCGCCGCATTGGCCGATGGCAGCGTACTGACCGGCGACCTGACGCCTGAAGAGTCCAAGTCCTGGGAGCTGGGGGCCAAGCTCGACATGCCGGGGCGCATCACCGCCAGCGCGGCGTTGTTTGATATTCACAAACGCAATGTGCTGGTCTCGGTCGGTTCCGGCGCGAACACGGTCTACAGCATCGCTGGCGAAGTGCGCTCGCGCGGCCTGGAGCTGGACGTCAGCGGCCAGTTGAGCGACCAGTGGAGCCTGATCGGCAGCTACGCGTTCACCGACGCCCAAGACACCAAAGACCAGGACCCGACGCTGCAAGGCAACCGCCTGCAAAACGTCGCCAAGCACACCGGCTCGCTGTCGGCGGTGTACGACTTCGGCAACATCTTTGGCGGCGATCAACTGCGCGTCGGCGCAGGCGCGCGGTATGTCGGCGAGCGCGCCGGCGATGCGGCCAACGATTTCGACCTGCCGGGCTACACCGTCGCAGACGCGTTTGCCAGCTACGACACCAAAATCGAAGGGCAGAAGGTCAAGTTCCAGCTCAACGTGAAGAACCTGTTCGACCGCACCTACTACACCTCGGCGGCCAGCCGCTTGTTTGTGTCCATGGGTGACGCACGGCAGGTGTCGGTCTCCAGCACGTTGACCTTCTGATGAAACCTTACGCCGGGTTCATCTGCCTGGCGTGACGTGCAGCGCCGATGCGCGGGCCTATGATTTACTTGATTGAACGCAGTGAATTACCCAAGCTGCGCACTTTCGTAGATTCAGGAATGCCAGGCTTATGCGGTTGCGACGATGGATACACGCCAGCGCGATGGCGCTGGGCTTTGGCCTGTTGCTGGCGGGCTGCGCCACGCCTTCAAGCACGGGAACCGGGCGCAGCCTGGATGCATTGCTGGCCGACCCGGCGCTGTATGGCGCCACTGTTTCGCTGACCGTGCGTGACGCGCGCAGTGGCAACACGCTGTATCAGCACAACCCGAGCACGCGGCTGGTGCCGGCTTCCAACCTCAAGCTGCTGACCACGGCGGCGGCGATGGACGTGCTGGGGCCGCAGTACCGTTTTGCCACGCAATTGCTCAGCAACGGTATACGCCAGGGTGATCGCCTGACCGGCAATTTGTACCTGCGCGGCCTGGGTGACCCGACCCTGCAGTTCGCCGATTACCAGGCGCTGGCGGCGCAACTGGCCAGCCAGGGTGTGCGCCAGGTGCAGGGCGACCTGGTGTTCGACGACACCTGGTTTGACGACGAGCGGCTGGGTGTCGATTGGTCGCATGATGACGAAACCACCTACTACGGCGCGCAGATTTCAGCGCTGACCGTGTCACCCAATACAGATTTCGACGCGGGCAGCGTATTGGTCACGGCCAAGGCGCCAGTGCCGGTCGGCCAGCCGGTCAGTGTCGACATCTACCCACCGACCCACTACTTGCAACTGAGTAACCGCGCCGTCAGCGGGCCGGGCAACAGCTACGCGATCAACCGTCGCCATGGCACCAACCTGTTGCAGCTCAGCGGCGCTATCGCGCCGGGCAAGCAGAGCGCGCAATTGGTCAGCGTGTGGGAGCCGACGCAGTTGGTCGCCAACCTGTTTGAGCAAGCGCTGGCGCAGCAAGGCATTACGCTGCTCGGGCGTCGTGTGATCGGCGGCGCAACCCCGGCCACCGCGACGCTGCTGGCCGAGCACCAGTCGGCGCCCTTGCAGGCATTGATCACGCCGCTGCTCAAACTCTCGAACAACAACATGTCCGAAGCCTTGCTCAAGGCGATGGGCCGCCAAAGCGCCAACAACGGCACGGCGGCGGCGGGTGTGGCAGCGGTGGCGGGGTTCCTCAAGCGTCAGGGGCTGGACAGCGCAACGCTGAACCAGGTTGACGGTTCCGGCCTGTCGCGGCGTAACCTGGTGTCGTCGCACACCCTCACCGACCTGCTGCTGGCGGCGAGCAAACAGCCGTGGTTCAACGCCTGGTACAACGCATTGCCGATTGCCGGCAACAGCGACCGCATGACCGGCGGCAGCCTGCGTTATCGCTTGCGCGGCACGCCGGCCGAAAACAACCTGCATGCCAAGACCGGCTCGATGGGCGGCGTGTCGAGCTTGAGCGGTTACATCACCGATGCTCACGGGCGCAAACTGGTGTTTGCCATGCTGACCAACAACTACGTGGTGGCTGGCGCGCAGGTCAAGGCCGTGGAAAATCGTGTGGCGCTGGCGTTGTCACGCTGGGGCGATTGATTCAAGGCTGATAGCCCATCCGCCAACTCACGGCCCGGGTCGCCGCCAGCAAGCGCTGCGCCGCCGGGCCGTGTTCGTCGGCATGGAACAGTGAGGTGGGGCCAACCACGGTCATCACCGCCGCCACTTGCCCGACCGCATTAAACACCGGCGCCGACAACGCATCGACACCCGGCATCAGCAGCCCATGCACAAAATGCAGGCCACGGCGGCGGATTTGTTCGCACGCGCTGGCGTAGGCCTGCTCGTCGGCCAGGGCATGCGCGCTACCGGCCTGCACTTCGCGTTCACGCAGCTCCACGGTTTCCCGCGCGGGCAGGAAAGCGCTGAACACCAGCCCGGTGGACGAACTGAGCAGCGGTAAAACCGAACCCAATTGCGTCACCACAGTGATCGCGCGCACCGCCGGCTCGATATGCACCACCGTCGCGCCCTGGTTGCCCCACACGGCCAGAAAGCAGGTTTCATTCAACTCATCGCGCAACTCCGCCAGCGGCAGCGCGCCGACTTTCAACACGTCCATGCTGCTCAGCGCAGCCAGGCCCACGCGCAACGCTTCGCGGCCCAGGCCGTAATGGTTGGTGGCGGTGTTCTGTTCGGCAAACCCCGAGGCAATCAGCGCCTGCAAATAGCGGTGCACTTTGCTCGCCGGCATTTGCACATGCTCCGCCAGCCGCGACAGCGAGGTGGCCGGCGACAGTTCGGCAAGCGCCTTGAGAATATCGGTGCCCACTTCGGCCGAGCGGACTTTCTGTTTACCGGTGTCGCGGGGCTTTTCCATGGGGGCGCGGGAATCCGAGAGATGAATGGGCGTCTTTATAGCTTGACGCTCAAGAGTGATCAAATTACGTTATGCGTAAACCGATTACGATAAAAATAACAGACCTACAGAGGACGCTGCATGAACCTCGAATACCTGTCGGGCTTCGGCAATCAATTCGCCAGCGAAGCCCTGCCCGGCGCGCTGCCCGTTGGCCAGAACTCGCCGCAAAAAGCCCCCTACGGCCTGTACGCCGAACTGTTCTCCGGCACCGCGTTCACCATGCTCCGCAGCGAAGCCCGGCGCACCTGGCTGTACCGCATTCAGCCGTCGGCCAACCACCCGGCGTTCGTCAAACTTGAACGGCAACTGGCCGGTGGGCCGCTGGGCGCGGTGACCCCGAATCGGCTGCGCTGGAACCCGCTGGAGATGCCCGGCGAGCCCACGGATTTTATCGACGGGCTGGCAGGCATGGTCGCCAACGCGGCGTCGGAACATCCGTCTGGCATCAGCATTTACAATTACCAGGCGAATCGCTCGATGCAGCGGGTGTTCTTCAATGCCGACGGCGAATTATTGATCGTCCCCCAGCAAGGTCGCCTGCGCATTGCCACTGAGTTGGGCGTGCTGGACGTCGAACCGCTGGAAATCGTGGTGCTGCCGCGTGGGCTGAAATTTCGCGTCGAGCTGCTCGATGCTCAAGCGCGCGGCTATGTCGCGGAAAACCACGGCGCGCCGCTGCGCCTGCCCGACCTTGGCCCGATTGGCAGCAATGGCCTGGCCAACCCGCGTGACTTTCTCACCCCGGTCGCGCGGTACGAAGACCTCAAGCAACCGACCACACTGGTGCAGAAGTTCCTCGGCGAGCTGTGGGCCTGCGAGCTGGACCATTCGCCGCTGAACGTGGTGGCCTGGCACGGTAATAACGTGCCGTACAAATACGACCTGCGCCGCTTCAACACCCTCGGCACCGTGAGTTTTGACCACCCGGACCCGTCGATTTTCACCGTATTGACCTCGCCCACCAGCATGAACGGCCTGGCCAACCTCGACTTCGTGATTTTTCCGCCGCGCTGGATGGTCGCGGAAAACACCTTCCGTCCGCCGTGGTTCCACCGCAACCTGATGAACGAATACATGGGCTTGATCCAGGGCGCGTACGATGCCAAGGCCGAGGGTTTCCTGCCCGGCGGCGCGTCGCTGCACAGCTGCATGAGCGCCCACGGCCCTGATGGCGAAACCTGCACCAAGGCGATCAACGCAGAGCTGGCGCCGCACAAGATCGATAACACCATGGCCTTCATGTTCGAGACCAGCCAAGTGTTGCGCCCCACCCAGTTCGCCCTTGAATGCGCGCAACTGCAAACCCGCTATGACGCGTGCTGGGCCTCGCTGCCCGCCGCCTTCAACCCGAACCGGAGATAACCCATGACTCAGCCCACACTTGCCCGCAGCTGGGTGAACTCCGCCAATGGCCACCGCGATTTCCCCCTGCAAAACTTGCCGCTGGGCGTGTTCAGCATCCACGGCTCGGCACCGCGCAGTGGCGTGGCGATTGGCGACTCGATTCTGGACCTGCACGCGGCGCTGGACGAATTTCACGGCGATGCCCGGCGCGCGGTTGAAGCGGCCGCCGGTGGCCAGTTGAATGCATTCTTCGAACTCGGCCGTGGCCCGCGCGTCGCCTTGCGCGAGCGCCTGTTGGAACTGCTCGCCGAAGGCAGCCCGTTGCAAGCGCGCGAGGCGCAGGTGCTGCACCGCGCCGCCGACTGCGAGTTGCATTTACCCGCGAAAATCAGCGACTACACCGACTTCTATGTGGGCATCGAACACGCGCAAAACGTCGGCAAACTGTTCCGCCCTGATAGCCCCTTGCTGCCTAACTACAAATACGTGCCGATTGGTTACCACGGTCGCGCCTCGACTGTTCGCCCCTCGGGCACGCAGGTGCGGCGCCCTAAAGGCCAGACACTGCCCGCCGGCCACACCGAGCCGACGTTCGGCCCGTGCGCACGCCTGGATTTTGAATTGGAACTGGGCATTTGGATCGGCCAGGGCAATGCCATTGGCGACGCGATTGCGATTGGCGATGCCGCCGAGCATATCGCCGGTTTCTGCCTGCTCAACGATTGGTCGGCGCGCGATATTCAGGCGTGGGAATACCAGCCGCTGGGGCCGTTTTTGTCGAAAAGCTTCATCACCAGCATCTCGCCATGGGTCGTCACGGCAGAGGCGCTGGAGCCATTTCGCAGCGCCCAACCGGCGCGCCCCGAAGGTGACCCGCAGCCGCTGTCTTACCTGCTGGACCGGCGTGATCAAGCGGCTGGCGGCTTTGATATCGAATTGGAGGCGTTGCTGACCACCGCCGCCATGCGCGAACAGAATCTGCCGGCCCATCGCCTGACGCTGAGCAACACCCAGTACATGTACTGGACCGTGGCGCAAATGGTCGCGCATCACAGCGTCAACGGTTGCCAGTTGCAGGCCGGTGACCTGTTTGGTTCGGGCACCTTGTCGGGGCCGCAGCCAGCGCAATTCGGCAGCCTGTTGGAGATCACCGAAGGTGGTAAAAAGCCGATTGAATTGGCCTCCGGCGAAGTGCGCAAGTTCCTTGAGGATGGCGATGAAATCATCCTGCGTGCGCGTTGCAGCCGCGAAGGTTTTGCCTCCATCGGCTTCGGTGAATGCCGTGGCACTGTGGTCGCGGCGCGCTAAGGGGGCAGGGTGATGGAACTCTATACCTATTACCGCTCGACTTCGTCGTACCGGGTGCGTATCGCCTTGGCGCTCAAAGGGCTGGACTTCACGGCGCTGCCGGTGAATCTGCTGGTGCCGGCAGGCGGCGCCAATCGCCAGCCCGAGTACCTGGCGATCAATCCGCAGGGCCGCGTGCCGGCCTTGCGCACCGACGACGGCGACCTGTTAATTCAATCGCCGGCGATCATCGAGTACCTGGATGAACGTTATCCACAGGCGCCGCTGCTATCGAAAAACCTGGTAACCCGTGCGCATGAGCGCGCGGTGGCGTCGATCATCGGCTGCGATATTCACCCGCTGCATAATTCCAGCCCGCAGAACCTGCTGCGGCAGTGGGGGCATGATGAGGCGCAAGTGCTTGAGTGGGTCGGGCACTGGGTCAGCCAGGGTTTGGCGGCGGTGGAGCAGTTGATTGGCGACACGGGGTTTTGTTTTGGCGAGCAGCCGGGGCTCGCGGACGCGTTTCTGATTCCGCAGTTGTATGCAGCGGAGCGCTTCAAGGTGCCGCTGGCGGCCTACCCGCGAATCGGCCGGGTGGCCGCATTGGCGGCGCAGCATCCGGCGTTTGTGCAGGCGCATCCGGCTAATCAGCCGGATACACCCTGAGTTTTTGTGAGAATTGGGCTTGTTGTGGCAAGCCAACTAGCCACAGCAAGCCAAGTATTTTCAGTGCACGACCGAGCCAGGCGGCAGGCTGCCCAGCCGTTCGGTCAGGCGCAGGCGCTGGATCGGGTCTTCGCTGAGCAATAACGCATGCTCCAAATCAAAGCGCTCGGCGCTGGGGCAATCCAGGCGTTGGTACAGGCTGGCCCGCGCCAGGTAGTCGGCGGCGCTGGCATTGCCCAGCTCCAGCACGCGTTCGGCATCGACCAATGCGGCCAGCGGCGCGTCGTTGGAGAGGTGCAGTTGGCGCAGGTTGCGAGACAAGCGTTGCAGGATCGAGCGCGGCTCGGCGGTAATCAGGTGGTCGGCGTGCAACTTAAGGTTCGGCCCGTACTGACGGTGCAGCAATTCGCGGCAGTCATTCGGGTACAGGCGCCGCCCGCCGCACGGGTCGAGCAAATGATCGGCACCGGGCACGCGCAGCAAAAAATGCCCCGGAAAGTTCACGCCGACCATGGGGATGTTCAAGCGCCGTGCCATCTCCAGCGCGATCAGGCCCATGGCCAGGGGTTGCCCGCGTTTGCGCTGAAGCACTTGGTCGAGCAACGCGGCGGCGGGGCGCAGCGGGCTAAAGTCGTCCTGGGCATACCCGAGGTCGTTCATCCGTCGCAGCAGTGGCTGGCCGAGTTCATCTGCCGGCAACAGCGGCATGCCGGTGCTGAGCTGTTGTTGCAGCACGCTGAGTTCTTGCAGGATCACCGGCGGCCGCACGTCCGAGTCGTGCTCGGCAGCAATCCACAGCGCCGCTTCAAACAGCGCAGGGGGTGAACGGTCCAGGCAGGCGAAAAAAGCTTTGCGGGGATTCATTGCATTCTCCGGCGTATGCTCTCGTTTTAGCCTTGCTGCGAATTTTCGTCCAGTGACTTAATAAATTTCCTACCTGCTTATGTCACAGGTCCCACAAAATCGGCTCGGCTTATTCCAGCGCGCTTCAGCAGTTTTCTACCGCAAGCCTATACTTGGCCTCTAACAGACGTGATCCGGGAGCTTGACGATGTTTGCTCTCATGCACAGCAACCGCCTTGAATCGCTGCACCTGAGCATCGACCCGGTGACCGGGCTGAAAGCCGTGATAGCCATTCATAACAGCCGCTTGGGCCCAGCCTTGGGCGGTTGTCGCTATCTCGCCTACCCCGACGATGAAAGTGCCGTGGCCGATGCCGCGCGCCTCGCCCGTGGCATGAGCTACAAAGCCGCGCTGGCCGGCCTGCAGGTGGGCGGCGGCACGGCGGTGATCATCCGCCCGGTGCACGTCGAAAGCCGCGCGGCCTTGTTTGAGGCGTTTGGCCGCTGCATCGAAAGGCTCGACGGCCGCTTCATCACCGCCATCGACAGCGGCACCTCGGTGGCCGACATGGACTGCATCGCTCAACACACCCGCTTCGTCACCAGCACCACCGCCGCCGGCGACCCCGCGCCGCATGCCGCCATGGGCGTGTTCACCGGCATTCGCACCACCGCCATGGCGCGCTTGGGCAGCGACAACCTCGAAGGCTTGCGCGTGGCGGTTCAAGGCCTCGGCAATGTAGGTTATGCATTGGCCGAACAACTGCACGCCGCCGGCGCCGAACTGTTGGTCAGCGACATCGACCCCGGCAAAGTGCAACTGGCCATGGAACAACTTGGCGCCCACCCCATCGCCAACGACGCCTTGCTCAGTACGCCCTGCGACATCCTCGCGCCCTGCGGCCTCGGCGCCGTGTTCAACCGGCACAGCGTCGGCCAACTGCGCTGCGCGGCCGTGGCCGGTTCCGCCAGCGCGCAACTGAGCAACCTCGACATGGCCGACCAGTTGGAGGCGCGCGGTATCCTCTACGCCCCGGACTACGTGATCAACTCCGGCGGCCTGATCTACGTCGCGCTCAAACACGGCGGCGCCGAGCTGGCCGACATCACCGCGCACTTGTCGAACATCGGCACCCGCCTCACCGAAATATTCGCCCACGCCCAAGCCGAAAAACGCTCACCCGCACGCGTCGCAGACGAATTGGCCGAGCGCCTGCTGTACAAATAAGCCAGGCATTAAAAAGGCCCTGAATCGTTGATTCAGGGCCTGTTCAATTCGGGCTTACTCCGCCGCAGCGTTGAGCAACTCGGACAATGCATCCGGTTGGCTCTTGAACGCCTTGGCAAACACATCGCGATTCTTCGCCATGTAGATACCGGCTTCTTCCACCTGCTGCTCGCTCAGCGACGGCACGGCTTTTTGCAACACTTCTGCCAGCAACTCAGCGAGTTCAAGCATTTTGTCATGACGATCAGCTTCGGCTTTATCCATGAACAAACGCTCCAGATCTCGGCTGCTGCGGTATACCACTTCGACGGCCATTCACCACCTCACATGCCTTCACGATAGTTGTCTTTTGCGACTACTGTATTTATATACAGCAAAAAGAGTAAGCCAAACCACCGGGTTTGGATAGTAGTTTTTTAATGTAGCCGGGAAATAGGGGTTTGCTACAACGGAAATTTCTGACAACTTGCCGGGGTTGCGCTGGGATTGCCCGGTGGCTTACCTTCCCTGGGCGCTGCACATGCAGCGAGCGGGCTTGGCGGCCCGGTTGGAAAGCGCAACACGTCCCAAAGAATTGCAGTCGCGTTTTGCGTCTGCATTCTTATGTAATGACGGGTTGCGCAGGGACCCTTCGGGGTGCCGGGTTCTTTCCTTACCGGTCCGCCAACCTTGTGCAATCCGTCACCTAATCTGCTTGGCGGCAGATGGTGATGGTTTCATTTCTAAGGAACTGTGCCATGAAAAAAATCTCTCCCAACCCCCCGTCCAACGAATCCACGTTGTTCAGTGTCACGCCTGAAGCTGACACCGAAACCCTACTGGCCAACGCCAGCGAAACCTTAAGCAGTGCCCGTGAAATGGCCAATACGCTGGCATTTGACCTTGAAGGTCCGCAGCGAAGCCTGGTACTGGCTATTCACCAGTTGGTTGAAATGGGCGGCCTGCTTGTCGAACGAGCACTGGAGCAAGTCGCCCCAGCCTGACGCCAATCCGGCGCTCGCAAGCCTGTTCTGGCTTACACACCTGTTCAGGCCTGCGAGGTTATCGTGGCGAGCGCGCCCTTTGTGGCGAGCGGGCTTGCTCGCGTTGGGCTGCGAAGCGGCCCCAATTCAGGCGATGATGTTTTTTCAGGTAAAACCGGGTTGCAGGTTTCAGGGCCGCTACGCGGCCCATCGGGAGCAAGCCCCCTCGCCACAGGTTATGTGTTTGCCTTGTGTCTCATGTCAGGCGGCCATCATCTCACTTCCCAGCCTCTGGCCTTTTTTCTGCATGCAGAATAACCGTCACGTCCAACCCGCATTATCCGGTCGAGCCGACCTAAGGAAACATCATCGTGAAAATCAACTGGGCCGAAAGGCTGCGCCAGCAAGTCCATGGGCTGGCTGAGTCGCTGGGCAATTTGTTCGTCGAGACCTTCCACTACCTGGCGCTGTTCGCCATTGGTGCGGTGACCGCTTGGGCCGCGGTGATGGAATTTCTGGGAATGCTGGAGAACGGTCACATCAAGATCGATGACATCTTGCTGCTGTTCATCTACCTGGAATTGGGCGCGATGGTCGGGATTTACTTCAAGACGAAGGTCTACGTTACTAACATTTTTTATTTCGGACGAAAAACGACCAAAAGCCCTGCGCCTTCTAGGTTTTTGCTTGCATAGGCGAAGCTCAAAGGCTAACCCGTGCCATACGATATCGCCTCGGTAAATTTTTGTTACAGGCTCAACACCGGCTATGCACGCATGATGGCTTTCAGCTATTGCGTAAGGGGGTTCTTACCGGTAGCCTCGCCGTGCATCCCTTGCCTACGATTAAACTGGGTTGTTCAAATGCGACCCGATTCAGCAATGCTAGAAGCAACAGCCAGTGGTTCCATTGGCTTTACGATGATACCTATGAGTCTATAGGGTGAAACGCAGGCGAGGGATGCATTTTGAAACTAGACTCGACTTTGAGTGTCGATGGACTTGCTAGCTTGTTAGGTACGAGCTATATAAAAATAAAGCATTTTTATTATAAGCCAAATACTTCTGCCTATTACTCGACGTTTGAAATAGATAAAAAGAGCGGTGGAAAGCGCAAAATAATGTCGCCTGAAGAAAGGCTGAAAACTTTGCAGCGCCGTTTAAAATTGCTTCTTGAAGGTGTGTATGTTTCCAAAAAACAGGTTAATGCTTTTGTAAAAGACAGGTCAATAGTTACTAACGCCAAAAGCCATACACGTAAAAAGTTTGTACTCAATATTGATTTGGAAGATTTTTTTACTACTATTACATTTGCTCGCATCAGAGGTTTGCTAATTGCCAAGCCTTACGCTTTACAACCAAGTGTGGCGACTGTAATTGCGCATTTAGCGACCGTGCATGGATTCCTGCCGCAAGGCTCACCTTGCTCTCCTATTTTATCTAATATGGTCTGTAGCTCTATGGACCGACAGCTATTAAGTTTGGCCAAGGCGCATAGGGCAGAATATAGCAGATATGCGGATGATATTAGCTTTTCGTTTTACGACAATCTGCAATTTATTTCGGAAGATATTGTAGAGACAGTCAAGAGCGATGGTTTACATAATCATTATCAAAGCCAAACTGGTCAAGCATTGGAGTCGATTATTCTAAGGTCGGGATTCAAAATAAATGAGTCTAAAGTTAGGCTGCAAGGTCGATACGAACGCCAGGTAGTTACTGGGCTGGTTGTAAATAAAAAAGTTAATGTTGATAGGCAATATATCCGCAAGACAAGTGCAATGATTCACTCCATTTCAACTGATGGGCTTACTCTCGCTCGAGAAAAATTTAAGAGTAAAGTAAAAGATTCTTCCGTAATGTTAGATGCGCATCTCCAAGGTCGCTTGCTGTTTATTAAGCAAGTTGTCACCGTGGATAGCATTGTATATAAGCGGCTGGCAAAGAAATTTAATCTTTTGGAGATAGATTACAAGGTTCCTCTGGGTAAATCTAAAAGTGTCCGTGGTCTTGAGTCTAGGCGATATAGTAAGTGGTATGATGAAAGGTGCTGGGTAATAGAGTCAGAGTTATCCACTCCTGAAGAGTTTGACTGTTCTCAAGGAACGGGTTTCGCAATAAAAGGAGGTTACATAATAACCTGTGCGCATGTAGTCAAGCTGAAAGGGGGCATCGCTAAAGATATAAGTTTGTGTCGCGTGTCGAAACGCGGAGAAGTATATAAGGCTTCCGTCATTGTCTGTGACGACAATAGGGATTTGGCTGTTTTAAAAATTGTAGAGCCTGCTTTGGCGATTTTGCCGTACTTTGATATGTCTGAAACCATTGCCGATATTGGCGATGGGGTGGATATTTTAGGATTTCCCAATGATAAACTTGGTGCTACCCATGTAGGGCGCCAAAAAGCATCCGTTCGTAATAAATTTGCTATATCTGCTGTGACGTTTTGCCAAATAGATAAGGAGCTTTACTCTGGCAACAGCGGAGGGCCAGCTCTAAATGAGGATGGTGACTTGATTGGGGTTGTTACTAGTGGGAATGATGGTGACGGCTTCAATGACCATAGCCGCTTTGTCTGCATTTCGGAATTGAAGAAGGTAATGCAAGAGTTGTTGAAAGCCGGCAATGAAAAAGTTCTTGTATGAGTTTACTTAACATTTTAAATGATAAATAAAATTTTGATAATTTTTGTTTGCACAAGGCAATGATTTCATGACAGATATTAAATGGGCTGAACGGCTGCGCAAGAGCCTTCATAGTGGGGCTGATTCGTTGGGTAATCTGCTTGTAGAGGCGTTTCATTACCTAGCACTTTTTGGAATCGGGGCAGTGACGGTTTACGCGGGAATTTCTACGTTTGTAGGGATGCTGCAACAGCCGAAAATCTCGGTCGATGATATTTTGCTGCTTTTCATTTTCCTTGAGTTGTTAGCCATGAGCGGCATTTATTTTCGTACAAATCACATGCCTTTGCGTTTTCTTCTTTATATTGGCGTAACGGCTTTGATTAGGCTTTTGATTAGCGACGTTTCACATCATAATGCGCCAGATATGGGGATTATTTATGTGTGTGGCGGAGTGTTGCTTCTGGCCTTGTCGATTCTTGTGGTTAGATATTCATCTTCGAAATATCCTTCCGTTAAGGATAAGTCTGAAAGCTGATTCCATAATTACGCCAGTATTTTTAAATTGATATTGGTTCTCGCGATTCGTGGTTCACTAATAGGGAGTTTTCAATGAGTAATACGCCGCTATCAAGCGCTGAACACGGTAAGATTTTGTTGTTTATCCTTCTCATGATTCCTACGCTATTTTTCGTGGGTGTACTTCCTGTTTTGTTTTTGATAATAGGCTTTGTCATGCTCCGTAGGACGAAAGACTTTTCATATGTCGATATGGCTGTTCGTGGTGCGGCAATATACATGTGGATTGGTTTTTTAATTTGCGCTGGTGTCGTTGCATGGAATGCCATAACTTGGGATAAGTCTGGTTCATACGACAGCCGTGACCAAGCTCACCTGATGGTCAATTTTTCTATCATTGGTGCGATTATATTTGGATATAAATTCGCACTGACAAAGCTTCTTTTCGAGCCACTTGTTGCACATAAGGAATGGGTTGAGTTAAATGGTGTATTTTCTAGTAAGGCTAAAAGTCAAGAGGCTGAAATAGACATCATCAAAGGAGAGCGCCTGAAATCTTTCTCTGTCGCGGATGAGCTGATAAAATGGGCGAAGTTGAAAGAGGATGGGCATATCTCTGAACAAGAATTTAATGACGCTCGAAAGAAACTTCTGCATAGAGAGTGAATAAAGCAGCTAAAACCCGCCTGCCTGGTGGGTTTCTAGGTGTGTTAGCTAAAGAATCCTTAAAGATTATCTATTTAAATATTTCATTTGCGAGTGTTTTCTGTTTTCTGGATTGGGTTTAGTTCGGGATGGGTTTTCTTAACGCTATCCAAAATAAGTAAGGCTTTTAAATGGTTCAGTTTCCGTTCAATCCACTATCCCTAGTCAATCGTCTTCGCTTCCAATGAATTTCTTTGAGCATTATTTCTTCCGTGCCGGTCTGCTTGTCGGCAATTTCTAAAATGCTGAATCTGAAATTTTCGGCAAAATTTTCACCTCGCTTTTTGTGAAGTTCACGAATGCGTTTGTTTTCACCGTGTCCATTTTTCGAGTACGTGACCCATCTATCCCACAATCCTCCGGTGCCGGTGGCAGAGCCCACATAAAGCTGGTGTTCACCATCTGTTCTGTCTGAAATGAGATACACACCTGCCACGCTCGATAGCGCCGTTCGCCAAGATTCAATACTTTGGCTTACGATAATTTTCAGTTCTCGATGGCTAACGTCTACTTCTTTGAATCCGGGGAATTTGCTGACTGTCATTGGTTTTTCAAGAATCGAGGAAACCACCATGCTTTAAGGCACGTTTCGAGATAGAGATAATTAGCCCGTGGTTTGGTGTAGTCGAGAATCAAGCGTCCATCAAGCTCAGCGAATTCTCGCACTCTGCGGTAGTCATACACGTATTCACGATTTTCCTTCACACCCTTCATTTCGCAGGCTTTCAGCGAGTCGTAAACGCCAGCTAGCAGCCACCTCTTCGTGCCGGGTAGCTCCACCAGTCCTATGACGTACTGACATTCAAAATTCTTACGGGTTTGCCACGATTGCCACTTATCAAAACCACCTTCTAGGTACACATCCATAGGGTGTTCTAACCCATTATGTTGAGCCAAGTGGACTTTCGTATTCTTCGAGGTGAGTGTGGGCAGAACGCTTGTGAGAAGCTGCATTAGCATTGATAGTTGGCCTTGGCAATTTTACGAACGGCAATCGTCAATCTTCTTTCACGTAGGGCGCTATAAGTCAAGGGCCTAATTCAAGGTCTAGGGTTCGGTTCTGACTCCACCTGCTCCGTAGTTTTGGAAAATTAATGGTAGCGAAAAATATTAAATATTTTTTTAAAAAATTCCCGGCTAAATCGTCAAGACCAACCACATGCCGGTGCGCTTTCTGATCTACGTGGCAATCACCGCATTAACCCGCCTGCTGATCTCCAACGTGTCCCACCACAACCCGCCCGACATCGGCATCATCTACCTGTGCGGCGGTATTCTGCTGTTGGCGTTCTCGATTCTGGTGGTGCGCTACGCGTCGTCGGCCTTCCCGTCGGTGAAGATCGAAGGCCCGCGCCGCAAGGGCGGGGCCAGCCTGGAGACCGAGAAGGGCGAGCTTTAAAGCCCGGCGCTTAAGGGCAGAGGACGGGCCGGCGGTGGTTGCAAGAGTTTGTGACTGTCGCCGTCGGTCATTACCGCCAGAATCTCCATGGCGCTGTGGCCGTGTTCGATGGCGATGCCGAACTGAATGCTTTGTACCAGGCGTTTGAGGCGTTGCGGGTCGTTGCGTTGTTCGGCGCTGATCATGCGTTTGGCGACCACGCCCTCCTCGTTGGAGAGGGTGAGCATGATGCTGCCATCCAGCCGCTGGATGCTCAGGTTGACTCGGTAATTGGGCGTGAAGGTGTCGGTGATGATCTGAAAAGGATTGTCCATGGTGCGTTACCGCCTGATAAGAACATGCAGTCATTGACGACCGGTGTCGGGTTTAGTTCGCGTTGCCTGACCGCCGGCCACTCCATCGCTGAGGTTTCACAAGGTCCGTTTTCCCTCAAAGGCTGTACAGCAAGGTGCGTGCCGTACAGCTATTTTCAGTCAGCGATAAACCACTGTGGGAGGTGGCTTGCTGCCGATGGCGGTGGTTCAGCCGAGTATTTATTGGCTGAACCACCGCTATCGGGAGCGAGCCCCTCCCACATTTTTTTGCAGTGCGCTTGAGGCGGGTGACCTGTTTCAGGGCAGTCGCGCAAAAACGATCGCAGACAGCGCAGTCAGCACTCGACCCAATTGACTGCGAGGCCGCCGCGTGAGGTTTCCTTGTATTTGTCGTGCATGTCGGCGCCGGTATCGCGCATGGTGCGAATGACCCGGTCGAGGGAGATAAAGTGTTTGCCGTCGCCGCGCAGGGCCATTTGCGTGGCGTTGATCGCCTTGACCGCAGCGATCGCATTGCGCTCGATGCAGGGCACTTGCACCAGGCCGCCGACCGGGTCGCAGGTCAGGCCGAGGTTGTGTTCCAGGCCGATTTCGGCGGCGTTTTCCAGTTGCTCCGGGGTCGCGCCGAGAATGTCGGCGAGGCCGGCGGCGGCCATCGCGCAGGCCGAGCCGACTTCGCCCTGGCACCCGACTTCGGCACCCGAGATGGAGGCGTTTTTCTTGCAGAGAATGCCGACCGCCGCAGCGGCCAGGAAAAAATTCACCACGTCGTCATCTGACGCGTCGGGGTTGAACTTCATGTAGTAATGCAGCACCGCCGGGATGATGCCCGCCGCGCCATTGGTCGGCGCGGTGACCATGCGCCCGCCGGCGGCGTTTTCTTCGTTGACGGCGAGGGCGAACAGGTTGACCCATTCCATCGCCGACAAGGTTGAGGTGATGACATTCGGTTTGCCGATTTCGAGCAAGGCACGGTGCAACTTCGCCGCGCGGCGTGGCACGTCCAGCCCGCCCGGCAAGATGCCTTCATGGCGCAAGCCCTGCTCGACACATTCGCGCATTACCGACCAGATATGCAGCAGGCCACTGCGGATCTCTGCATCGCTGCGCCAAGCGCGCTCATTGGCCAGCATCAATTCGGAAACCCGCAGGCCGTGCTCATTGCACAGGGCCAACAGCTCGACGGCGCTGGAAAAGTCGTAGGGCAACACCACGTCACTGGCAGGCGCGATGCCGGAGGCGGCTTCTTCAGCTTCGATGATAAAACCACCGCCTACCGAGTAGTAGGTTTGCTCACTGAGCAGGCCGTTGTCGCCATACGCGTGCAGGGACATGGCGTTGGGGTGGTAGGGCAGGCTTTCGTCCAGCAGCAGGAGGTCGGTGCGCCAGTTGAAGGCAATTTCCTGTTTGCCGGCGAGTAGCAGCCTGCCGGATTCGCGCAGTTGCTGGATACGCGTGTTTATCGAGGCGGGATCGACTTGATCCGGCCATTCGCCCATCAGGCCCATCACGCAGGCGCGGTCAGTAGCATGGCCGATGCCGGTGGCAGACAGCGAGCCGTACAGGCGCACTTCGACACGGCGCGTGGCGCTCAGCAGTTGTTGGCCTGCCAGCGCGTGGGCAAAGGTCGCCGCCGCGCGCATGGGGCCAACGGTGTGCGAGCTGGAGGGGCCGATGCCGACTTTGAATAGATCGAAAACGCTGATAGCCATGCTTAAGCCTTACGAGCAATGCAAAAGAATTCGCTGCCATGTTTTGTAGCGCAGGCGGGATTAGCGCGATACTGATCCTCTGGATTGGCACTGACCAACGAATTATCCTAAGACACCCTTTAGCAGGACTAAACACTATGGCTCGCCCTATGCATGCTCAAACGTATGTCTGGCTGCACGTTTTTTCCTGTGCGGCGCGGCATTTGTCGTTCACCCGCTGCGCTGAAGAGCTGCACATCACGCCGGGGGCGGTGAGCCAGCAAATTCGCCAGTTGGAGGAACGTTTGGGCTTTCGGCTGTTTCACCGGCGCGCGCGCGGCGTGGAACTGAGTGCCGAAGGGCAGCGCCTGGCCGCGACCGTGGGGGAGGCCTACGGCAGTATTGATGCCGAGTTGCAGCGGTTGGACGCGGGCATGATCAGCGGCACGTTGCGCCTGCGCTCGATTCCCTCGTTCCTCGGCAAGTGGCTGACCCCGCGTTTGCCGCGCTTGCAACAACGTTTCCCGGACATCCAGCTGCGCCTGGTGGCCGAGGACAGCAGCGTTGCCCTGCACGAGGGCGATTTTGACTTGGCCATCGACTTGAATGACGGCAGTTACCCCGGCCTGTTATCCACAGCCTTGCTTGATGAGCAGATTTTTCCGGTGTGCGCCCCCAGTTTGCTGCGCGGTCGACCACCGCTGCATGGCCCGGCCGACCTGGTGCATTTTCCGCTGTTGCATGACATCACTGCCTGGCGTGGGAGTTATGAGTACGCCGAGTGGGAGTTCTACCTGAATGCCATCGGCTACCACGGCGCTGATGTACGGCGCGGGCATACCTTCAATCGCAACCACCTGACCATCGAGGCCGCCATCGCCGGCATGGGCGTGGCCATCGCGCGGCGCACCTTGCTTAACGATGAGCTGGAGCGCGGCACCTTGATCGTGCCGTTTGGCCTCGCCGTGCCGAACCACAAACGTTACGTGTTGCTGTATGCGCCAGGTGCGTTGAACCATCCGGGCGTGCGCGCGGTGCATGACTGGCTGGTGGAGGAAGCGGGGGCTTTTCGCGTTTTGCACCCGTTGGGAGAGGGCACTTATACGGATCGTTTGGCGTAAGCAGATGTAACTAACTCCCCACCCTAACAGCGTTTTTGCTCCTCGTCAGACTTAATTTGTAAAGTGGGATTTATCTTTGCAAAGGGCTTGAAATGTTCTTCCGAGTGCTCAATTGTGTAATCAAGAGGTCATCGTTACACCGTACCGGTGTTGCAGTTGTGGCCTCTCGCGAGCTAGCTGAAATAAGGGAAGAACTATGCAAATCCAAGTCAATAGCGATAACCATATTGAAAGCAGCATCCGACTGGAGGAGTGGGTACGTACTACCATTGAGAGCACGCTCGAACGTTATGAAGAAGACCTGACCCGGGTTGAGGTCTACCTGAAAGATGAGAACGGCGACAAGCCCGGTCCTCACGATTTAAGCTGCCGCCTGGAAGCACGGCCAAAGGGCCATCAGCCGGTCTCTGTGCTGCACAAGGCCGATACGCTTGAACAGGCGATCGACGGCGCTGCCAACAAGCTCGACCATGCTCTGGAACATCTGTTTGGCAAACTGCAAGGCAAGCCGCGCGCTGCCGGGAAAACCCAGCCGACCATCAAAGTCAACGAAGATGAGCTTGAACAGGAGTTTCTGGAAAAAGAACGCGCCGTGTTTAACAACGGATAGCTGACAGTTCTTTGATCCCTACAAAAACGGGCCTGCAATTGCAGGCCCGTTTTTGTTATGTCGACCAAAAGCGTGACGCGCGGTTAGAACGCGATGGAGGTTTGCACGTACACCGTGCGCGGCTCGCCTACGTACTTGCCTTTGTTGTTGTCGTCGAACGAGCGCGTGTAGTACTGCTTGTTGAGGATGTTTTTCACACCGACCGCCACGTTCAAGTCCGACAGCTGTGGGCCGAAGTCATACGCCGCGCGGCTGCTGAACAGCATGTAACCGGGGATGCGCCCGGTGCTGCCGTCAGCACTTTCGGCCTGGGTGTTGGCGTTGTCGGCGAACTGGCTGCTCTGGTAGCTGCTGTCCAGGTTGAGCTTCCAGCGGCCTTCGGTGTAACCGACGCCCAAGGTGCCTTTGTGCTTGGACGAGAAGGGCACGCGGTTGCCTTTGTTCGCGCCGTCTTCGCGGATGGTCGCATCGACGTAGGCGTAGGTGGCGTACACATCAAAACCTGCCAGCGCCGGGCTCAACCCGTCGAGCGCATAGTTGATGCTCGACTCGATGCCTTGGTGGCGCGTTTCGCCACGCGCGATCACCGAATCGTTGGTCTGGTTGCTGTCGTACTGGTTGTCGAAGTTGATCAGGAACGCGCCGATCTCCGCGCGTAACGTGCCGTTGTCATAGCGCGTGCCGAGTTCCCAGGTGCGCGCCTTTTCCGGTTTGACTTCGCCGCTGGTCACGCGGTTTGGCATCTGGCTGTACTGCACGCTGCCGAACGAGCCTTCGGTGTTGGCGTAAAGGTTCCAGTCTGCGGTGAGGTGGTAGAGCACGTTCAATGCCGGCAGCGCGGTGTTGTAGTCGCCCTTGTACTTCACGTTGGTCAGGTTGTTGGTCTGCTGCGACTCGATCATCTCGTAGCGCACGCCCGGGGTGATGGTCCACTTGCCAATATCAATGCGGTCGTCGACGAAAAACGCATTGGCCTCGGTGGCGCCACGCGTGTCGCGGTCGTTGCGGCTATTGGTGTCGGGCATTTGCTGGTTGGCGGTGATCGGCGTGCGGTAGCGCAATTCGTGGCCGGCTTCGTTGATGTAGCGGTAGCCGATGCCGACTTCATGGCTGCTCGGGCCGAGGTCGAAGCCTTGCGCAAAGCGGGTTTCCAGGCCGCGTACCCAGTACTCGCGTGGCGACAGCGAGAGGAAGTTGCCCTGGTCCAGGTAGCCATTACGCAAGGTGGTGGTGAAGAAGGTGTTGGCGGTGAATTCGCGGCGGTCTTCCTGGTAGCGGTAACCGGCGTTGAACATCGTACGGCGGCCCCAGAATTTGTCGTAGGGGCGGGTCGACTGGTACGGATCAGCCTTATAGTCCTTGACGTTCAAGCCGCCCGGCATATCGGCCTGGCCTTCGTAGTACTGCGCCATGGCATTGAAGCTGTTGGCGTCGTCCAGTTGGTATTTGCCCTTGAGGATCAGGTCGTCGATACGCGTGTTGCTGTTTTCGCGCCAGTCGCCGCCACGCGTGCCGGAATACAGGATCGCGCCGCCGAGGCCGTTGTCAGCAGTGCCGCCGGCCAGCAGGTTGCCGGTGGTTTTGAAGCCGTCGTGGCTGGAAGATGGGCTGGTTTCAGTCTGCAAACCGCCTTTGACCGTTGGCGCATCCGGGATTGCGCGGGTCACGAAGTTGACGATGCCGCCGACGTTTTGCGGGCCGTAGCGCACCGCGCCGCCGCCGCGCACCACGTCCACGGCGTCCATGTTGCCCATGCTGATCGGCGCGAAGGACAGTTGCGGTTGACCATACGGCGCAAACGGCACCGGGATGCCGTCCATCAGCACGGTGGAGCGCGACGCCAGGCGTGGGTTGAGCCCGCGAATACCGAAGTTCAGCGCCATGTCATGGCTGCCGGTGCCGTTGTTGTCCGGTGCGTTGACGCCGGGGATGCGGTTGAGCACGTCGCGGGCTTGAGTGGCGCCCTGGCGCTCGAATTCCTCGCGGCGGATCACGTCACGCGCGCCGGCGTGTTCGAACACGTTGGTTTGCGCCGCGTCGCCGAGCCAGTCGCCGACCACGCTGGAGGTTTGCAGCTCAAGGGTGGCGGGCGCGCTGGCCGGTTGCACGCTGTAGGCGTTGCCGCCCTCGGCGCGCGCTTGCAGGCCGGTGCCTTCAAGGAGTTTTTGCAGCCCTTCAGCGGTGCTGAAATTGCCCGACAAACCACGGCTCTGCAGGCCGGCCGTGACCTCTGAGCCGAACGAAATCAACACCCCCGACTCGCGCCCGAATTGATTAAGGGCGGCTTCCAGCGACGCCGGGGCGATGTGATACGGCTTGGCATCGGCCGCCATTACCGGCGGCAGCACGCTGAGGCTGAGGCTGGCGCCGAGTAGCAGTTGGCGCAAGGTGCGGGCGAGAAGGGTCGGTTGCTGGGGCATTAAGGGCGGTCCTGAGAAGGAAGGATCAAGGTGGCTTTCCTTCTCTGTCACGCGAGGTGTGGAAAACGGCTCAGAGTATTTGAATAAAATCGAAAAAAATTACGCGCGTGCCTGCACGGTCACCCAATAGCGGGTAAAACGCCGCACGTGAACCGGCAGGCTGACCTCCAACAGGTCGAGAATACGTTCGCTGTCGTCCAACGGGTAACTGCCGGACAGCAGCAGGTTGGCCACTTGCGGGTCGCAGTTAAGCTGCCCGCGACGGTAGCGGCCCAACTCCGCCAGAAAATCCTCCAGGCGCATGTGCGCAGCCACCAGCATGCCGTCGCCCCACGCACCGCTGTTGGCGTCGGTAGGGCGCGGCGTGTCCCAGCCCTTGCGGGTGAAATTGACCTGGCGCGCGGCCTCGACGTTCAGCGGCAGGCCGCTGTAGCTGTTGGGCATCACCTCGACGTGGCCGTCGAAAACCGCCAATTGGGTGTGGTCATTGAACTGGCGCACATTCAGCCGAGCCGCTTGGCTACTGAGCAGGCCTTGGCCGGTCAGCACCTGCAGCGGCGCAGTGCCGGCGCGGCTGGTCAGCAATATCTCGCCTTCCAGCAGGCGGATAACCCGCGCGACGCCATCAAAATGCACGTCCACTGCGCTGCCGGTGTTGAGCTGCAATTGGCTGCCATCGGCCAATTGCACCTTGCGGCGCTCGCCGATGGGGCTGCGGTAGTCGGCGGTCAGCGGCGGCAATATATGCTGCTGGCGCAGGCTCCAGGCTGCGGCAGAACCGGCGAGAATCAGCATCAGCTTGAGCGCCTGGCGCCGGCTGCGTGATGTCGGCGCATTCAAGGCCGCATGCGCCAGTGGCGAAGGCATGCCACGCAGGCGCTGGTTGACGCGTTGTATGTGGTCCCACGCGCGTTGATGTTCGCTGTGCGCTGCCAGCCATTGTTGCCAGGCCGCTTGCTGGCGCGGGTTGAGCGCGCCTTGCTGCATTTCCATCAGCCAATGCACGGCTTGCTCGGCCACCTGCGTAGAAAAATTCATAAGGCGAAGTAACAGCGCATGGCGGCTTTATTCAGGTGGCGTTTGACGGTGGCGATGGAGATGCCCAGCTCACAGCCAATTTGCGCGTAAGTAAGGCCGTCGAGCTGGGCCAGCAGGAACGCGCGCTTGACCAGAGCGGGCAGGCCGTCGAGCAGTTGGTCGAGCTCCAGCAGGGTTTGCAGGATAATCGCGCGTTCTTCTTCCGACGGCGCCACGTGTTCAGGGCATTGCGCCAAGGCATCGAGGTAGGCGCGCTCGAGGTCCTGGCGACGGTAAAAGTTGCACAGTACGCGCTTGGCCACGGTGGTGAGAAAGGCGCGGGGTTCGATCAGCGTTGGCGTTTCGCGTGCGCTAAGCACCCGTATAAAGGTGTCCTGGGCCAGGTCGGCCGCGCTTTCCGGGCAGCCGAGCTTGCGTCGCAACCAGCCGGTGAGCCAGTGGTGATGGTCGTGGTACAAGACTTCGACAGTGTTGGACGGCTGCAACGCGATCACCCTTCGCCACATGCAGGCGAGCATCGGCAGGTTTTAGAGAACAAGAACTGTTCGCATTGTAGGGTGCATGGCCAGGTTCGGCAATCGCGCTTTGGCGGTGATTCATCCGTTCTCTTTTGCTTATGAGAATATTTATCATTAATATTGCGCGCTGACGAACCTGGCGCCTCCCGCATGAAAAGCAAAAGCTCACTGCCCGTTACCTACCGTCTGGCCGTTACGTCACGCGTACTGGCTGCCGTGGTGGGCGGCTATTTGATGGCTGCTCTGGCGAGCATTTGCCTGGCGCTGTGGCTGCCGGTCGCCCGCGCAGACGCGGTGGTCACCGGCATGATGAGTTCGTTTGTGTTCTATCTGCTGGCCATACTTTGGTGCTTCGCCTGCCGCACGGCGTTGCGCGCCTGGCTGGGCGTGATGCTGCCCTGTGCACTGTTTGCGACCCTGGCGGGCGTGGGCTTGTGGATGGCACGCACATGAAAGAGGGCTTTCGTCAGGCCATGGCCTGGTTGCACACCTGGGCCGGTTTGATTTTTGGCTGGCTGCTGTTTGCGATTTTCCTGACCGGTACTTTGTCCTATTTCAAGGATGAAATTACCCACTGGATGCAGCCCGAGGTGCAGGCGTATCCGTTGGACGATGCCCGCAGCCTCGCCGCCGCCCAAACCTATTTGCAGCAACAGGCGCCTAACGCTGCGCGCTGGTTTATCAGCCTGCCGGACAGCCGCAACCCAGGCCTTTCGGTGATGTGGCAAGACAAGGTCGACCCCGGCAAGCGCGGCGACTTCGTTGAAAAAGTCCTCGACCCGGTCACCGCTCAACCGGTCCAGGCCCGCGACAGCAAGGGCGGCGAATTTTTCTACCGTTTTCACTTCCAGTTGCAAATGCCTCACCCATGGGGCCGCTGGCTGTCGACCATCGCCGCGATGGTGATGTTTGTCGCGCTGATCACCGGCATCATCACCCACAAGAAAATCTTCAAGGACTTCTTCACCTTCCGCCCGCGCAAAGGCCAGCGTTCCTGGCTGGACGGGCATAACGCGGTGGGCGTGCTGGTGCTGCCGTTCCACTTGATGATCACCTACAGCAGCCTGGTGATCTTCATGAGCATGGTGATGCCGGCACCGATCCTTGCTTCCTACGGCGGCGACAGTCGGGCGTTTTTCAATGAAGTGTTCCCCGCTACCAACAACGCGCCAGCGCTGGGCCAGCCGGGTAAATTGCTGCCGTTGTTGCCGATGTACCAGCAAGCGCGCGAGCAGTGGGCGGGCGGGCATGTTGGCCGTCTGGTGGTGAATAACCCGAGTGATGTGAACGCCTCGGTGAATGTGCTTCGCGCAGGTTCCGACCGCGTGGTGAATGATTTTGGCAGCACCGTGTCGTTCAACGGCACCACCGGCGAGTTGCTGCGAGTGAGCGGCGAGCAATCGCTGGCGTCGGCCATCGGCGGCAGTTTTTATGGCCTGCACATGGGCCATTTCGCTGGCCCGGTGCTGCGCTGGCTGTACTTTATCTGTGGCCTGGCGGGCACGGCGATGATCGGTACGGGCTTGGTGATCTGGCTCGGCAAGCGCCAGCTCAAGCACGCTAAAACCAACGTGATGCCGTTCGAGTTGCGGCTGGTGGAAGTGCTGAATATGGCCAGCATGACTGGGCTGATGATCGCCATCGCGGCGTTTTTCTGGGCCAACCGACTGTTGCCGGTGAGTTTCGCCGAGCGCTCCGGCTGGGAAGTGCAGGCGTTCTTCACGGCCTGGGGCCTTAGCCTGTTGCACGCGGTGCTGCGTCGAGGTCGCCGGGGTTGGGTGGAGCAACTGAGCCTCGGCGCGCTGTTGTTTGTGTCGATTCCGCTGCTCAATGCGTTGACCACCTCACACCACTTGAGCTTGTCCGTGGCCAGGGGCGACTGGGCCATGGCCGGTTTTGACCTGACCTGCCTGGCCAGCGGCGTGTTCCTTGGCTGGGCCGCCTGGAAAATGCAGCACCGCGCGGCGCCGCAACCCAAGGCCGAGCGCGCGCGGGCATTGCCGCTCAAGCAAGAGGCGAACTGAATGCTGCTCGCACTGCTGATGTGCTACGCCGGGTTTACCGCGCTGTGCCTGTCCACCGACCGCCATCACGGCGAGTTGCTGCACCGCAGGTTATTGCCTCGCAGGCGCTTGGCGTTACGCGTGGCCGGTTGGTCGCTGTTGCTACTGTCGATTGTGCCTGCGGTGGCGGCCTCCGGCTGGGGCCAGGGCTTGGTGGAGTGGTGCGCGGTATTGATGTTCAGCGCACTGCTGCTGGTGTTGCTGTTGCCGTATCGGCCAAGGTTGGCCTTGATGCTGGCTGGCGTTGGCCTGCTGGCCAGCCCTGTTGCGGCGTTCGCCTTATTCTGAGCCTTCCATGATGATCAGCACCCCGCCGGAATCCCAAGACAGCCCGCAGACCGATGCGGCCGGGGGACGTGCGCATTTCTTGCAGGTGTTTTTGTCGCAGCGCTCGCAAATGGAAGCCCTGGTGAGCCGACGCGTGGGCTGCCGCGCCACCGCGGCTGACCTGGTGCAAGACCTGTTCCTACGCTTCTGGCGCAGGCCGTTGGTGCAGGTTGAAGAACTCAGCACTTATCTGTTGCGCTGCGCCGGCAACATCGCCATCGACCACCTGCGCAGCGAAGGCGCCCGTGTGCGCAGCAGTGAAGGCTGGCTGCCGGAACAACAGGACAATCAGGGTTCTGAACCCCAGGCCGCGCTTGAAGCGGGCAATGACCTGCGCCATGTCGAAGCGGCCTTGCGCAGCTTGCCAGAACGCACTCGGCAGATTTTCCTGCTCAACCGCATTCACGGGCGCAAATACGCGCAAATCGCCAAGGCCATGGGGCTGTCCCAAAGCGCCGTGGAAAAACATATGATGCGCGCCCTCGAAGCCTGCAAAGCCAGCCTTCGCGAACCATCGCCCCCACGCACGCCAGGGAAAGCACCGTGAACGTTACCCCCACGCCCGCTCAGGAGCAGGCCGCACTCGATTGGCTGAGCATGCTGCACGACCAGCCGAGCAGTGGCGACCAGGCGACGTTCAGCCACTGGTTGCGCGCCGACCCTGCGCACGTCGAGGCTTATGCACAGGCCCAGGTGCTGTGGGAGTTGAGCGAAGTGCCGGCGCGTAAACTGGCGAACGAAGAGGCCTTGGCCTTGCAGGGCTACCTCAATGCAATGAGCCTCTCCAAACGCGCGCGCGCTGTGCGCTGGTCTGGTGCGTTGGCCATGGCCGCCTGCTTGCTGGTGATGGTGTGCATGGGCGGCGGCTGGCAGCCGTCGCGCTGGGTCGATGATTGGGGCGCCGACTATGTGACGGCGCCGGGGCAAGTCAAAACCGTGACCCTGGCCGATCAGTCGCAAGTCACGCTGGATGCCGACAGCGCCATCGCCGTGGATTTCAGCCACGGCGAGCGGCATATCCAACTGCGCCGCGGTGCCGGTTTTTTCAGCGTGAGCCACACCGGCCAGCCATTTGTGGTCGAGGCCGGCAGCGGTGAGGCGCGGGTGCTGGGCACGCAATTCGAAGTGCGCCTGCAACCGGCCGGGGCTCGGGTGACCGTGCTGTCTGGTCGCGTGGGCGTGACGCCGTCCAGGCAGGGTCGGCAGCAAATTCTGAGCGCAGGCCAGCAAGTGGCTTACGCCGAGGGCGTCGCTGATGCCGTGCAGGCGGTCGACAGCGAATCACGCCTGGCCTGGCGTGATGGTTGGCTGAATTACTACAAGGTGCCGTTGGCCGAAGTGGTTCAGGACTTGGGCCGTTATTACCCTGGCCGCATCCTGCTGCTGAACGATGAAATGGGCGCCAAACGCGTCAGCGGCAGCTTTCCCAGCAAAGACCCGCAGGCGGTGCTGAATGCCTTGCAGGCCGTGTTGGGGTTCGAACAGCACAGCCTGTTGGGCCGCATGATCGTGTTGCGTTAGGCACAGGTCTAACGCGGTCAACTGCTTCTACAATTGATTGGCCGGGTGTCGAGAGTGGGTTACTTCAACGCCGCCATGATCGCTTCAGCGTTGAATTCGCGAATTAACGTGCCATTCACGTCAACAAACGGAATGCCGCCGCCGCCCAAGGCCTCATAGGCCTTGCGCGCCTGGGCGTCCTTCTCTATGTCCAGCGCCTGATACGGCACGCCTTTCTGGTCCAGAAAGCGCCGTATCTGTTTGCAGTAGCCACACCACTCGGTCGAATAGAGCACCACGCGCGCAGAGTTGCGCACCTGCTCCGACACCACCTGCGACGGGTTGAAGAGCCGCTCGATCTTGCCCCAGTTCTGGATAACCACCACCACCAGCAATACCAGCAGGACTTTTTTGAGAACCCCGCCGAGCATCAGTTACGGCGCTTGAGCTGGTCGGTCAGTTGCGTTGGCAAACCCTTGATGATCAACGTGCCGGCGGCTTCGTCGTATTCAATTTTGTCGCCCAACAGGTGCGCTTCAAAGCTGATGGACAAGCCTTCCGCGCGGCCGGTAAAGCGGCGGAACTGGTTGAGGGTGCGTTTGTCGGCGGGGATCTCCGGCGACAGGCCGTAATCCTTGTTACGAATATGGTCGTAGAACGCTTTTGGCCGATCTTCATCGATCAAGCCCGAGAGTTCTTCCAGGCCCATGGGCTCGCCGAGCTTGGCTTGGCTGCTCGCGTAGTCGACCAGGGTTTTGGTTTTTTCGCGGGCGGATTCGTCGGGCAGGTCTTCGCTTTCAACGAAGTCGCTGAAGGCCTTGAGCAAGGTACGGGTTTCGCCGGGGCCGTCGACGCCTTCCTGGCAGCCGATAAAGTCACGGAAGTACTCCGAGACTTTTTTACCGTTCTTGCCTTTGATAAACGAGATGTACTGCTTGGACTGCTTGTTGTTCTGCCATTCGGAGACGTTGATACGTGCGGCGAGGTGCAACTGGCCAAGGTCCAGGTGCCGCGAGGCAGTCACGTCGAGGTCGTCGGTCACCGCCACGCCTTCGCTGTGGTGCAGCAAGGCGATGGCCAAATAGTCGGTCATGCCTTGTTGATAGTGGGCAAACAGCACGTGGCCGCCAGTGGAGAGGTTGGATTCTTCCATCAGCTTTTGCAGGTGCTCGACCGCTGTGCGGCTAAAACTAGTGAAATCCTGGCCGCCGTCGAAATACTCCTTCAACCAGCCGCTGAACGGGTGCGCGCCGGACTCGGCATGGAAGAAACCCCAGGCCTTGCCTTGCTTGGCGTTGTAGCTCTCGTTGAGGTCGGCAAGCATGTTCTCGATGGCGGCGGACTCGGCAAGCTCAGAGTCGCGGGCGTGGAGAACTGCGGGTGTGCCGTCGGGTTTTTTGTCGATCAGGTGGACGATGCAGTGACGGATCGGCATAGGCTTCTCGGCTGGTTGAAGGGGAGCGGTTGGCCTCCCCGAAAAGTCGCCCAGTGTACCGCACCCGTTGGGCATGGCACGCTTCGAAGGGCGTTTTGGGTGCCCTCTGACGGCTTATATGCCTTTTTTTCACGGTTTAGAGCGATAAACCTGACCAAATGGGTATGTTGAGGCGGATATTTCCCCGTCTCTGTGCTAGTTTTGCCCCGTCTTACGCCAAGTCTCGGCGTTAAGCGTGCATTCAGCATCTGTCAGGTCGAACCAATCCCTGTTTCAAGCATCTATAACCCCGATCTCCGTGGTTATAGCCGGGGTTGCCAGGCCTTGATGGTCGGGCTCGAAGGCTGACACTGCACTCTGCAATCCATATGAATTTGATAGGGAAGGAACACCACAATGGCTATTACTAAAGACCAACTGATCGCTGACCTGGCTGAAGCAGTAGACGCACCGAAAACTACCGTGCGCGCTCTGCTGGACCAACTGAGCCAAGTTGTTGCTGACCAGTTGGAAAACGGCGGCGAAATCACTCTGCCAGGCGTTGGCAAACTGAAAGTGACCGAGCGTCCTGCCCGTACTGGCCGTAACCCTTCGACTGGCGCTGCCATCGAAATCGCTGCCAAGAAAGTTATCAAGCTGGTTGTGGCCAAAGGCCTGACCGACGCTGTTAACAAGTAAGACGCAGCAAAAAAAACCGTGCTCCGGAGCGATCCGGGCACGGTTTTTTGTTGCCTGCGATTTACTGATCAGTCTTTGCGGGCCCAGCGCTGGCGCCACACTTGCTGCTCGCTCTTGGTCTGGAAGGTCCAGGCCACAAAGCGGCTTTGCTTCTGGCCTTGGGACATTTCGACGACCTGGCTTTCGAGGACACCGGCTTTTTTCAGCGCGATTTCGATGGCCGGCAAGTTGGAGGCTTTGGAGACCAAGGTGCTGAACCACAGCACTTTGTGCTGGAAGTGCGCGCTCTCGGCGATCAGTTGCGTCACGAAGCGCACTTCGCCGCCTTCACACCACAGCTCGGCCGATTGGCCACCGAAGTTCAGCACCGGCAACGTGCGTTTTGGATCAGCCCTGCCCAGTGCGCGCCATTTACGCTCGCTGCCCTTGGTGGCCTCGTCCATGGAGGCGTGGAATGGCGGGTTGCACATGGTCAGGTCAAAGCGTTCGCCCGGCTCCAGCAGGCCCAGCAAAATCTGCTTGGGATTGGTTTGCTGGCGCAGCTGGATGGCCTTGTTCAGCCCGTTGGACTGCACGATGGCTTTGGCGGCAGCCACGGCGGTCGGGTCGACTTCCGAACCGAGGAAGTGCCAGCGGTAGTCGCTGTAACCGATCAGCGGGTACACGCAGTTGGCGCCCATGCCGATGTCCAGCACCTTGACCGGCGCGCCACGCGGAATCTCGCCGTCGTTGACGCTGGCCAGCAGGTCGGCGAGGAAGTGCACGTAATCGGCACGCCCCGGTACCGGCGGGCACAGATAATCGGCTGGAATATCCCAATGCTGGATGCCATAGAAGGCTTTAAGCAGCGCCCGGTTGAACACCCGCACCGCATCCGGGCTGGCGAAGTCGATGCTTTCCTTGCCGTACGGGTTGAGGATCACGAATTTCGCCAGTTCCGGCGTGGTCTTGATCAGCGCCGGGAAGTCGTAACGGCCCTGGTGGCGGTTGCGCGGGTGCAAGGTGGCCTCTTTGCGCGGCGCGACGGGCTTGGCCGTGGCTGCGGTTTTAGGCTTCTTGCGCGAAGGTTTGGGCGTAGTGGGGGTGGTCATGTTAATTCTGGTGTTGGCTCAAAGTGGCGAGCATTGTCACACACCTTAGTCCAACAGGGTCAAATGTGGGAGGGGGCTTTAGCCAGGAATAAGCAGCACCGGGGCAAAAAAAAGAGACCCGAAGGTCTCTTTTTTTCATGTGGGCTTGCACCTTACAGGCTGGAAATCCGCGCGTATTGCTCGGCCAACTTGCTCAAGGCCTGTTCAGCCTCGGCCAATTTGGAGCGCTCTTTGTCGATCACTTCAGCCGGTGCCTTGTCGACGAATGCCGCGTTGGACAGCTTGCCGCCCACTCGCTGCACTTCGCCTTGCAGGCGCAGCATTTCCTTGTCCAGACGCGCCAGTTCGGCGCCCTTGTCGATCAGGCCGGCCATTGGCACCAGCACTTCCATGTCGCCGACCAGCGCGGTCGCCGACAGCGGTGCTTCGACGCCGGCCGCCAACACGGTGATCGACTCCAGCTTCGCCAACTTTTTGAGCAGCGCATCGTTTTCGGTGAGGCGACGCTCGTCTTCGCGACTGGCGTTCTTCACGAACACCGCCAGTGGCTTGCCCGGGCCGATGTTCATCTCGGCGCGAATGTTGCGCGTGCCGAGCATCAGGCTCTTGAGCCATTCGATATCGCTTTCGGCCGCTTCATCGATGCGCGCTTCATTGGCCACTGGCCAAGGCTGCAGCATGATGGTTTTGCCTTCGATACCGGCCAGCGGCGCCAGGCGCTGCCAGATTTCTTCGGTGATGAACGGCATGAACGGGTGCGCCAGGCGCAGCGCCACTTCCAACACGCGCACCAGGGTGCGACGGGTGCCGCGCTGGCGTTCGACCGGCGCGTTCTCGTCCCACAGCACCGGCTTGGACAGTTCCAGGTACCAGTCGCAATACTGGTTCCAGATGAACTCGTACAAGGCTTGTGCGGCCAGGTCGAAACGGAACTGGTCGAGTTGGCGGGTCACTTCGGCTTCGGTGCGTTGCAGCTGCGAGATGATCCAGCGGTCAGCCAGCGACAGCTCATAGGCTTCGCCGTTCTGGCCGCAGTCTTCGCCTTTATCCAGCACGTAGCGTGCGGCGTTCCAGATCTTGTTGCAGAAGTTGCGATAGCCTTCGACGCGGCCCATGTCGAACTTGATGTCGCGACCGGTAGACGCCAGCGAGCAGAAGGTGAAGCGCAAGGCATCGGTGCCGTAGCTGGCGATGCCGTCGGCGAACTCGTCGCGGGTCTGCTTCTCGATCTTTTTCGCCAGTTTCGGCTGCATCAGGCCCGAGGTGCGTTTTTGCACCAGGGTTTCCAGGTCGATACCGTCGATAATGTCCAGCGGGTCCAGCACGTTGCCCTTGGACTTGGACATCTTCTGGCCTTGGCCATCACGCACCAGGCCGTGCACATACACGGTCTTGAACGGCACCTGCGGCGTGCCGTCCTCGTTTTTCACCAAGTGCATGGTCAGCATGATCATCCGGGCAACCCAGAAGAAAATGATGTCGAAACCGGTCACCAGCACGTCGGTGGAGTGGAATTTCTTGAGGAATTCGGTCTGTTGCGGCCAGCCCAGGGTCGAGAACGTCCACAGGCCCGAACTGAACCAGGTGTCGAGTACGTCGTTGTCCTGTTGCAGCGCGATGTCTGCGCCGAGGTTGTGCTTGGCACGTACTTCGGCTTCATCACGGCCTACATAGACCTTGCCCGACTCGTCGTACCAGGCCGGAATACGGTGGCCCCACCACAGTTGACGGCTGATGCACCAATCCTGGATGTCACGCATCCACGAGAAGTACATGTTTTCGTACTGTTTGGGCACGAACTGGATACGGCCATCTTCCACGGCAGCAATCGCAGGCTCGGCCAACGGCTTGGTGGACACGTACCACTGGTCGGTCAACCACGGCTCGATGATGGTGCCGGAACGGTCGCCCTTCGGCACTTTCAGGCCGTGGTCATCAACGCTGACCAGCAAGCCGGCGGCATCGAAGGCGGCGACGATTTGCTTGCGCGCTTCAAAACGGTCAAGGCCGGCGTATTCGGCCGGGATCTTGCCGTCGATGCTGTCGTTCAGCGTACCGTCGAGGTTGAACACCTGGCAGGCCGGCAGTACGGCGGCGTTCTTGTCGAAGATGTTCAGCAGCGGCAGGTTGTGGCGCTTGCCGACTTCGTAGTCATTGAAATCGTGGGCCGGGGTGATTTTCACGCAGCCGGTGCCGAATTCAGGGTCGCAGTAGTCGTCTGCGATAATCGGGATGCGACGACCCACCAGCGGCAGTTCGACAAACTTGCCGATCAGCGCCTGGTAGCGTTCATCGTTCGGGTTAACCGCGACGGCGGCGTCGCCAAGCATGGTTTCCGGGCGCGTGGTGGCGACGATCAGGTAGTCGTTGCCTTCGGCAGTCCTGGCGCCATCGGCCAGCGGGTACTTGAGGTTCCACAGGAAGCCTTTCTCGTCGTGGTTTTCCACTTCGAGGTCGGAAATTGCTGTGTGCAACTTGGTGTCCCAGTTGACCAGGCGCTTGCCGCGGTAGATCAGGCCGTCTTCATGCAGGCGCACGAAGGCTTCTTTCACCGATTCGGACAGGCCGTCGTCCATGGTGAAGCGCTCGCGGCTCCAGTCGACGGACGAGCCGAGGCGACGGATCTGACGGCTGATATTGCCGCCGGACTGGTCTTTCCATTCCCAGATTTTTTCCAGGAATTTCTCGCGGCCCAAGTCATGACGGCTTTGGCCAGTGGCTTCGAGTTGGCGTTCCACCAGCATCTGCGTGGCGATACCCGCGTGGTCGGTGCCTGGTTGCCACAGGGTGTTGCGGCCCTGCATACGGCGGAAACGGATCAACGCATCCATGATCGCATTGTTGAAGCCATGGCCCATGTGCAGGCTGCCAGTGACGTTCGGTGGCGGAATCATGATGGTGTAGGAATCGCCGGCACCTTGCGGGGCGAAATAATTCTCGGACTCCCAAGTGTTGTACCAGGAAGTTTCAATAGCGTGCGGCTGGTAGGTCTTATCCATGCGCGGCGGGACCCTAGTTGGCATTTATTCAGGAAAGCCGACAAGTATAACGGGGCAAGGCTCGGGCAGCTACAAGCGGCAAAGGGCAAAGGGCAAGCTGCAAGCTGCAAGCTATAAGCTATAAGCTACAAGCTACAAGCTACAAGCTGCAAGCTGCAAGCTACAGGCAGACCGCAATGCTCTTGCTCTTGCTCTTGCTCTTGCTCTTGCTTTTACTTGAAGCTTGAAGCTTGCAGCTCGAAACCTGCCACTTGCAGCTACTTACTACCCGTGGCTGTGGCGATTAGCCGTTCCATCCGCGCGCCCAGCCGGCGCTTGATCTCGGTTTCAATGTGCGGGGCAAAGTCGTCGATCACGTCTTGCATGATCAATTGCGCAGCGGCGCGCAGTTCATTGTCCAGGTGCAGCAGCAAAGCGTCGGGCGCTTTTTCTGTGGCGGCCGCGACCGGCGCGGGTTCTACAGCCGGCGCGGGTGCAGCGGCCTTGCCACCGACCATCTCGAACAACAGCGGAATCTGTACATCAGCCTTTACCGAATCGGTCAGCAGCGGCGGTTGCAAGCCATCATCACCCAGCAACTGGCGGATCGACTCAAGGTCATCGAGCAAATGGTCGTCTTTTTTTTTCGGGTTGGAAGTGTCCATCGTGTACTCAAAGTCGTTGTAGCCGGTGATCTTGCAAAGAATAGCCCTGTTCGCGGTAGAAACGGAAACTCTCCCGCGCGGCCTGACGAATAGCCGGGTCTTCCACCACTACCTCTGCCACGCGCGCAAACGCCTTGGCAAAAGCCGGTACTTTCAAGTCCAGGTTCACCAATAAGTCATGGTGATCGCCGCAGCTTTCGCCCAAGCCCAGTACTACCAGGCCGTCGGGTTCAGACTCGGCAGGGCCGTGGGGCACGAAGCTTTCGCCCTTGAAGCGCCACAGGCGTGCGTCCAGCTCGTCGCGTTGGGCGGCATCGCTGCAGTGCAGATAGATGCGGTGGCCCATGCGCCAGGCTTTTTCGGTGAGTTTGCAGGCAAAGTCCAGGCGCGCGAGAGGATCGGCGCTGGGCAATATATAGAAGTCGACTTGGGTCATTGCGGTTCCTGAGGCCGGGGCAGCTTGATGGCCACCCCGGCATCATCAGTTTCAGGCTTTGGCGCGGTCCAGCAGGTATTGGGTCAGCAACGGCACCGGGCGGCCAGTGGCGCCCTTGTCCTTGCCGCCGCTGGTCCACGCGGTGCCGGCGATGTCGAGGTGCGCCCAGTTGAAGTTCTTGGCGAAGCGCGACAGGAAGCAGGCGGCGGTGATGGTGCCGGCTTTCGGGCCACCGATGTTGGCCATGTCGGCGAACGGGCTGTCCAGCTGTTCCTGGTATTCATCGAACAGCGGCAATTGCCAGGCGCGGTCGTCGGCAGCTTTGCCGGCGCTGAGCAGTTGCTCAATCAGCTCGTCATTGTTGCCGAGCAGGCCCGAGGTGTGGGCGCCCAAGGCAACCACGCAGGCACCGGTCAGGGTGGCGATGTCGATCACGGCCTGCGGTTTGAAGCGCTCGGCGTACGTCAGCGCATCGCACAGCACCAGGCGGCCTTCGGCGTCGGTGTTGAGGATCTCGACCGTTTGGCCGCTCAAGGTGGTGACGATGTCGCCCGGGCGGGTCGCGCCGCCGCTTGGCATGTTCTCGGCACACGCCAGGATGCATACCAGGTTGATCGGCAACTTGAGTTCGAGCACGGCGCGCAGGGTGCCGAACACGCTGGCGGCGCCGCCCATGTCGTACTTCATCTCGTCCATGCCGGCGCCGGGCTTGAGGCTGATACCGCCGGTGTCAAAGGTGATGCCTTTGCCGACCAGCGCGTAAGGCTTCTCGGACTTCTTGCCACCGTTGTACTGCATCACGATCAGGCGCGGCGGCTGGTCGCTGCCTTGGCCCACGGCGTAGAACGAGCCCATGCCCAGTTCCAGAATCTTCTTTTCATCCAGCACTTCGACTTTCAGGCCCTTGAACTCTTTACCCAGCGCCTTGGCTTGCTCGCCCAGGAACGTCGGGTGGCAGATGTTTGGCGGCAGGTTGCCCAGGTCGCGGGTGAAGGACATGCCGTTGGCGATTGCGGTCGCGTGCGTCACGGCGCGCTCGACTTCAGCCTGAGCAGCCTTGATGGTCAGCAGGGTGATTTTCTTCAGGGCGCGGGGTTCGGCTTTCTGGCTCTTGAACTGGTCGAAGAGGTAGCCGCCGTCTACCAGGCTTTCGGCCAGCAGGCGGGTCTTGCCGTAGCTGTCGCGGCCCTTTACCACGATTTCGTCCAGCGCCAGCACCGCATCGTTGCCGCCCAGGCCCTTGAGCGTGTTGAGGATGGCGCTGATGATCTTGCGGAACGGGCGGTCGCCCAGTTCGGCGTCTTTGCCAACGCCGACCAGCAATACGCGCTCGGCTTTGAGGTTGGGCAGGCTTTGCAGCAGCAGGCTTTGGCCGACTTTGCCGGCCAGGTCGCCGCGCTTGAGGACGGCACTGATCGCGCCGCCAGTGAGTTCGTCCAGTTGCTTGGCGGCAACGCCGAGCGTTCGGCCTTCGCCGACAGCGACCACGAGGGTGGCGGTTTTCAACGTTTCGGGGCTAACGCTTTTTACAACCAATTCCATTTTCGGGTCCCTTATAAAGGTCTGAGAGCCTGGCGTTTGTACGCAGGCTTTAAAGCGTGGCAGCTGTGTAAACCGCCCGCGACAAAGGCCGCAGTTTGAACCTCGCCGGCGGAGCCTGACAACCCTTGCCGCACGCTTTATGCACGCGCATGAGCAAGCACCGTGACAGGCGCGGTCAATCACAGGATAATGCGCCATCTTTTTTAGCCGGCCCGTGTAAAACGGGTCGACTCGGTATGCTTGCTTGTTTGGCCGCCTTAGCCTGACAACCCTGGAGTGTCTGGTTTGATCGTCTTCCGTTATCTGTCCCGCGAAGTCCTGTTGACCCTGAGTGCCGTGAGTGCGGTGCTGTTGGTGATCACCATGAGTGGTCGTTTCGTCAAATTCCTCGCTCAGGCCGCTTCGGGCGCCCTGGACCCTGGCTCGTTGTTCCTGATCATGGGCTTTCGCCTGCCGGGCTTTTTGCAGCTGATCCTGCCGCTTGGCCTGTTTCTCGGCATTCTGCTGGCTTATGGCCGGTTGTATCTTGAGAGTGAAATGACCGTGCTCTCGGCCACCGGCATGAGCCAGCAACGCTTGCTGGCCATGACCATGGTGCCGGCCGCCGGTGTTGCCCTGGTGGTGGCCTGGTTGAGCATGAGCCTGGCACCACAGGGCGCCATGCAGTTTCAGTTGCTGCTGAACAAGCAGGACGCGATGACCGAGTTCGACACCCTCGAACCTGGGCGCTTTCAGGCACTCAACGACGGCTCGCGGATCACCTACACCGAAACCATGACCGATGACCGTGCCAAGCTGGGCGGTGTGTTTATTTCGCAGAAAAACCTCGGGCAGAACCAGAAAGACCGTGGCATTTCGATTCTGGTGGCCGACAGCGGGCGCCAGGAAGTGCGCCCTGACGGCAGCCGTTACCTGATCCTGGAACATGGCTACCGTTACGACGGCAGCCCTGGCCTCGCGGATTATCGGGCGGTCAAATACGACACTTATGGCGTAATGCTAGCCAGGCCGGAAATAAGCGAAGAGGTCACTGACCGCGACGCACTGCCAACCGCCTCGCTGTTCGGCAGCCCGGAACTGCGCTCCATCGCTGAGCTGCAATGGCGTATTTCGCTGCCGCTGCTGGTGTTTATCGTGACCTTGATGGCCGTGCCGCTGTCGCGCGTCAACCCGCGTCAGGGCCGTTTCCTTAAATTGTTGCCGGCGATTCTGCTGTATATGGCTTACCTGACCATCCTGATCTCCGCCCGTGGCTCCCTTGAGAAGGGCAAGTTGTCGCCGACTCTGGGCCTCTGGTGGGTGCACGGGATCTTCCTGATGATCGGCCTCGGCCTGCTCTACTGGGAACCTGTCCGTTTGAAAATGAAGAGCCGTCGTGGCCTGAAGGAGTTGGCCCGTGGCTAAGCTTGATCGCTACATTGGTAGCAGCGTTCTGTTCGCGATTCTGGCGGTGCTGGGCATTATTCTCGGGTTGGCGTCGTTGTTTGCCTTCATTGATGAGGTCGGCAACGTCACCGATACCTACACGGTCACTGACGTGTTGAGTTTTGTGGCCTTGACCGCACCGCGTCGTCTGTACGACATGATGCCGATGGCCGCGCTGATCGGTTGCCTGATCGGCTTGGGCACCCTGGCCAGCAGCAGTGAGCTGACCATCATGCGTGCGGCCGGTGTGTCCATCGGCCGTATCGTCTGGGCCGTCATGAAACCCATGCTGCTGCTGATGGCGTGCAGCGTGCTGATTGGCGAATACGTGGCGCCACCTTCCGAAGCCACGGCCCAGGCCAATCGCGCATTGGCGCAGGGCTCAGGCGATGCGCAAAGCGCCAAGCACGGCCTGTGGCACCGCCAGGGTGATGAGTTCATCCACATCAACGCCGTGCAGCCGGGCGGCCTGTTGATCGGGGTAACGCGTTACACCTTCGACAAAGAACGGCACATGTTGACCTCCAGTTTTGCCAAGCGCGCGCAGTACGCGGCGGGCCAGTGGCAATTGAGCGAGGTCACCACGACGTACTTCCGCAATGTTGGCCAGGGTATCAAGGCCAGCACTGAAGTCATCAACGTGCCGACCGAGCAATGGGACATCGCCCTCAAGCCTGAACTGCTGAATACGGTGGTGATGATCCCCGAAAGCCTGCCTATCTCCGGCTTGTGGAGCTATATCCACTACCTCAAGGACCAGGGCCTGAATAACGGTCGTTACTGGCTGGCGTTTTGGGTCAAGGTGTTGCAGCCGGTGGTTACCGCTGCGCTGGTCTTGATGGCGATTTCCTTCATCTTCGGCCCGCTGCGTTCCGTGACGCTGGGTCAGCGGGTATTCACCGGTGTGCTGGTCGGTTTCACCTTCCGTATCGCCCAGGACCTGCTTGGGCCGTCGAGTCTGGTGTTCGGGTTCTCGCCGCTGTTTGCCGTGCTGGTGCCGACAGGTATCTGCGCCGTGGCCGGTTTCTGGTTGCTGCGCCGAGCCGGTTGATACCGCGCTTATGAACAAAAAATGCCCCGCTCGAGAGATCGGGGCATTTTTGTTCTGGCAAGCAAAGATGACGTCTGGCCCGAGCATCAGGTACAATTCCCGGCTATTTTTCAGCGGGCAATCTGCCTGCAGCCTTTTTGAGTGTTGATCCGTGAGTGATTTGAGTCATATCCGCAATTTCTCCATCATCGCCCACATTGACCATGGCAAGTCGACGCTGGCCGATCGATTCATCCAGATGTGCGGCGGCCTTGCCGAGCGTGAAATGGAAGCCCAGGTACTGGACTCCATGGACCTTGAGCGTGAGCGCGGTATCACCATCAAGGCCCACAGCGTTACCCTGTACTACCTTGCCAAAGACGGCATCAAGTACCAGCTGAACTTCATTGACACTCCCGGCCACGTTGACTTCACCTATGAAGTCAGCCGTTCGCTGGCGGCCTGTGAGGGCGCCTTGCTGGTGGTCGATGCGGGCCAGGGCGTCGAAGCCCAATCCGTGGCCAACTGCTACACCGCGATCGAGCAGGGCCTTGAGGTCATGCCGGTACTGAACAAGATCGACCTGCCACAGGCTGATCCGGACCGCGTTAAAGAAGAAATCGAAAAAATCATCGGCATTGACGCCACCGACGCCGTCGAGTGCAGCGCCAAGACCGGCCTGGGCGTTGATGAAGTGCTCGAGCGCCTGGTCAAGACCATTCCCGCCCCCACCGGCAATTACGAAGATCCGCTGCAAGCGTTGATCATCGACTCCTGGTTCGACAACTACCTGGGGGTTGTTTCCCTGGTACGTGTGCGCCACGGCCGTGTGAAAAAGGGCGATAAAATTCTGGTTAAATCCACCGGCAAGATCCACCTGGTGGACAGCGTCGGTGTATTCAACCCCAAGCACACCGCTACCACTGATCTGAAAGCCGGTGAAGTAGGCTTTATCATTGCCGGTATCAAGGACATTCATGGTGCGCCGGTAGGTGACACGCTGACCTTGAGCTCCACGCCTGACGTTGACGTGCTGCCGGGCTTCAAACGCATCCAGCCGCAGGTTTACGCCGGCCTGTTCCCGGTCAGCTCCGACGACTTCGAAGATTTCCGCGAAGCGCTGCAGAAGCTCACCCTCAACGATTCGTCGTTGCAGTACACCCCGGAAAGCTCGGACGCGCTGGGCTTCGGCTTCCGCTGCGGGTTCCTCGGCATGCTGCACATGGAGATCATCCAGGAGCGTCTTGAGCGCGAATACGACCTGGACCTGATCACCACGGCGCCGACGGTTATTTTTGAGCTGGTGCTGAAAACCGGTGAAACGATTTACGTCGACAACCCGTCCAAACTTCCGGACATATCCTCTATCGAGGACATGCGCGAGCCGATCGTGCGGGCCAATATCCTGGTACCGCAAGAGCACCTGGGTAACGTGATTACCCTGTGTATCGAAAAGCGTGGCGTGCAGCACGACATGCTGTTCCTCGGCTCCCAGGTACAAGTGACTTACGATTTGCCGATGAACGAAGTGGTTCTGGACTTCTTTGACCGTCTCAAATCCACCAGCCGCGGCTATGCTTCGCTGGATTACCATTTTGACCGTTACCAATCCGCTAATCTGGTGAAACTGGATGTGCTGATCAACGGTGATAAGGTCGACGCCCTGGCGCTGATCGTGCACAAGGAAAACGCGCACTACAAAGGGCGTCAGTTGACCGAAAAAATGAAAGAACTGATTCCGCGCCAGATGTTCGACGTTGCGATCCAGGCCGCCATTGGCGGGCAGATCATTGCACGGACCTCCGTCAAGGCACTCAGAAAGAACGTACTGGCCAAATGCTACGGCGGTGACGTAAGCCGTAAGCGCAAGCTGCTTGAGAAGCAAAAGGCCGGTAAAAAACGCATGAAGCAAGTGGGCAACGTGGAAATTCCACAAGAAGCCTTCCTTGCGGTGCTCAGGTTGGATAGTTAGGTCCTATGTCACTAAATTTCCCGCTGTTGCTGGTCATCGCTGTTGCCGTTTGCGGCCTCCTGGCGTTGCTCGATCTGGTGTTCTTCGCCCCGCGTCGGCGGGCTGCTATCGCCTCTTATCAGGGCAGCGTCAGCCAGCCCGATGTGGCGGTGGTCGAGAAGCTGAACAAAGAGCCTTTGCTGGTTGAATACGGTAAGTCGTTCTTTCCGGTGCTGTTCATCGTGCTGGTACTGCGTTCGTTCCTGGTAGAACCGTTTCAGATTCCTTCGGGCTCTATGAAACCTACCCTGGACGTGGGTGACTTCATCCTGGTGAACAAGTTTTCGTACGGCATTCGCCTGCCGGTGGTCGACAAAAAAATCATCCCGGTCGGTGACCCGCAGCGCGGCGATGTGATGGTGTTCCGCTACCCAAGCGACCCGAACGTCAACTACATCAAGCGCGTAGTGGGCCTGCCGGGTGACGTGATTCGCTACACCAGCGACAAGCGACTGTTCATCAACGGTGAGTCGGTGGCCGAGAAATTGCTCGGCTCCGAGCCGAACACCTTGGGCAGCGCCGAGCTGTACCAGGAAAAACTCGGTGCGGTAGAGCACGAAATCCGCAAGGAAATGAGCCGCTACCGTGCCACGCCTGATGGCGAGTGGAAGGTGCCTGCCGGGCACTACTTCATGATGGGCGACAACCGTGACAACTCCAACGACAGCCGGTACTGGGATGACCCCAACATTCCCAAAGACCTGCTGGGCATGGTCCCCGACGAGAACATTGTCGGCAAGGCCTTCGCGGTCTGGATGAGTTGGCCGGAACCCAAGCTCAGCCACCTGCCGAACTTCTCGCGGGTCGGGCTGATCAAGTAATACAGGCGGCGCTGTGAACACAGCGCCGAATGCTTTTATGGGGCTTGGACAAGTGTCCGACGCCTGCTGCACCAACCAGGATTTGAATTTGAACACTGCGTCAATCGTCGATGGCCGCCGGTGCCACCAACCCGATATGCATCAACCAGGTATGGATAAACCGTGACCGTTTCTCTAAGTCGTTTAGAGCACCTGCTCGGCTACACCTTCAAGGATCAGGAGCTGATGGTCCTTGCCCTCACACACCGCAGTTTTGCAGGGCGTAACAACGAGCGCCTGGAATTCCTCGGTGATGCCATTCTCAATTTCGTCGCAGGTGAGGCGCTGTTCGAGCGCTTCCCTCAAGCACGTGAAGGCCAACTGTCGCGCTTGCGTGCGCGCCTGGTGAAGGGCGAGACCCTCGCCGTGCTGGCCCGTGGCTTTGGCCTGGGCGAGTACCTGCGGCTGGGCTCGGGTGAACTGAAAAGCGGCGGTTTCCGTCGCGAGTCGATCCTGGCCGATGCCCTTGAAGCGCTGATCGGCGCAATTTACCTCGATGCAGGCATGGAAGCGGCCAAGGCGCGTGTGGTCGCCTGGCTGGCTTCGGAAATCGAAAGCCTGACGCTGGTCGACACCAACAAAGACCCCAAAACCCGCCTGCAGGAATTTTTGCAGTCACGCGGGTGCGACCTGCCACGTTACGAAGTGGTGGATATACAGGGTGAGCCTCATTGCCGCGTGTTCTTCGTGGAATGTGAAATCACCTTACTGAATGAAAAAAGCCGAGGTCAGGGTGTGAGCCGTCGTATTGCCGAACAGGTAGCGGCCGCTGCAGCACTGATTGCCCTGGGCGTGGAGAATGGCCATGACTGATTCAACCGCAACACGCTGTGGCTATGTTGCCATCGTCGGCCGCCCGAACGTGGGCAAGTCCACGCTGCTGAACCACATCCTCGGCCAGAAGCTCGCGATCACCTCGCGCAAGCCGCAAACCACCCGCCACAACATGCTCGGCATCAAGACCGAAGGCAGCGTGCAAGCGGTGTACGTCGACACCCCCGGCATGCACAAAGGTGGCGAAAAAGCGCTTAACCGCTACATGAACAAGACCGCCTCGGCTGCGTTGAAAGACGTTGACGTGGTCATCTTCGTGGTCGACCGCACCAAGTGGACCGACGAAGACCAGATGGTTCTTGAGCGTGTGCAATACGTCACCGGCCCTTTGATCGTCGCGCTGAACAAGACCGACCGTATCGAAGACAAAGCCGAACTGATGCCGCACCTGAGCTGGTTGCAGGAACAACTGCCGAATGCCCAGATCATGCCGATCTCGGCCCAGCACGGTCACAACCTCGAAGCGCTGGAACGCGTAATCGCCGGTTACCTGCCGGAGAACGAGCACTTCTTCCCGGAAGACCAGATTACCGACCGCAGCAGCCGTTTCCTCGCCGCCGAACTGGTGCGCGAGAAAATCATGCGCCAGATGGGCGCCGAGCTGCCATACCAGATCACGGTCGAAATCGAAGAGTTCAAGCAGCAGGGCAAGACCCTGCACATTCACGCGTTGATCCTCGTCGAACGTGACGGCCAGAAGAAAATCATCATCGGCGACAAGGGCGAGCGTATCAAACGCATCGGCACTGAAGCGCGCAAGGACATGGAGTTGCTGTTTGATTCCAAGATCATGCTCAACCTGTGGGTGAAGGTTAAGGGTGGTTGGTCCGACGACGAGCGCGCACTGCGTTCGCTCGGCTACGGCGACCTGTAAGCACACCGCAGGGCAGAAAATGTGAGAGGGGGCTTGCCCCCGATAGCGGTGGCTCAGTTAACCAACAAGTGACTGATACACCGCCATCGGGGGCAAGCCCCCTCCCACATTCGGTTTGTGTTGTTTTCACGATAGAGAACCCATGTCCCAATCCCAACCCCCTAGCCAACTTGCCTACGTGCTGCACAGCCGCGCCTACCGCGAGACCAGCGCTTTGGTGGACTTCCTCACGCCCCAGGGCCGCCTGCGCGCGGTGTTGCGCAGTGCGCGGGGCAAGGCGGGCACGTTGGCACGGCCGTTTGTGGCGCTGGACGTTGAATTTCGGGGCAAGGGCGAGCTGAAAAACGTCGGCCGCCTGGAAAGTGTCGGCACGTCCGCCTGGCTGAATGGAGAGGCACTGTTCAGCGGCCTCTACCTGAATGAATTGCTGATTCGCCTGTTGCCTGCCGAAGACCCGCACCCGGCCGTCTTTGATCACTACGCCGCCACGCTGTTGGCCCTCGCCGAAGGTCGCCCGTTGGAGCCGCTGCTGCGCGCGTTCGAATGGCGCTTGCTCGACGATTTGGGCTACGGCTTTGAACTCGCCAACGACCTGCGCGGCGAACCCATCGCCGCCGACGGCATGTACCGCCTGCAAGTCGACGCCGGGCTTGAGCGCGTGTACCTGCTGCAACCGGGCCTGTTCCAGGGCACCGAGTTGTTGGCCATGAGCGAGGCCGACTGGAGCGCCCCCGGTGCCTTGTCCGCCGCCAAACGCTTGATGCGCCAGGCGCTGGCCGTGCACTTGGGTGGGCGACCGCTGGTCAGCCGCGAGTTGTTTCGAAAGCCCTGACAACCCCGTGTATGCTGTGCAGCGTTTGTTTCCCTTTTCAGGAGCGCTTCCGTGACCACCAGCAATCGCATTCTTCTTGGCGTCAACATCGACCACGTCGCTACCCTGCGCCAGGCCCGGGGCACCCGTTACCCTGACCCGGTCAAGGCCGCGCTGGATGCCGAAGAAGCGGGCGCCGACGGCATCACCGTGCACCTGCGCGAAGACCGCCGGCACATTCAAGAGCGCGACGTGTTGCTGCTCAAGGACGTGCTGCAAACCCGCATGAACTTCGAAATGGGCGTGACCGAAGAAATGATGGCGTTCGCCGAGCGCATCCGCCCGGCGCATATCTGCCTGGTGCCCGAAACCCGCCAGGAACTGACCACCGAAGGCGGGTTGGACGTGGCCGGCCAGGAAGCGCGGATCAAAGCCGCGGTGGAGCGCTTGTCACGCATGGGCAGCGAAGTGTCGCTGTTCATCGATGCCGATGAGCGCCAGATCAAAGCCTCGCGCCGCGTCGGCGCGCCGGCCATCGAACTGCACACCGGCCGTTATGCCGATGCGACCACCCCGACCGACGTGGCGAATGAGCTGCAACGCGTCATCGACGGTGTGAACTGCGGCCTTGCGCAAGGCTTGATCGTCAACGCTGGCCATGGCCTGCATTACCACAACGTCCAGGCGGTGGCTGCGATCAAGGGCATCAACGAGCTGAACATCGGCCACGCCCTGGTGGCGCACGCGCTGTTCGTTGGGTTCAAAGGGGCAGTAGCCGAGATGAAAGCCTTGATCCTGGCGGCTGCCAAAGGCTGAGTGAGTACCGTGTTACAAACACACTAAGCGTCGAAGTGAGGGAGGTTTAATGTGGCGCTGTCGCGCAAACTGGCTGGGGGTGTTCTTTAGGTTGGGTATATATCCGGTATTGGGTTTATGGCTTGTATGGGTTTCGCTCTTACAGCGAGTCACTTTTGAAAAGCGCAAAAGTAACCAAAACGCTCTTGCCCCACCACTCGGTGCATCGCTTAGGCTCGGCATGCCCGCACACAGGCTTGAATCCGTGGGCCGCCGCGATGGGCCATCCTTGGCCCAGCGCGGCTAACCCGGCGTCCTGCCGGGTTACCCACGGATTCAAGCCTGCGTGCGGCCATCGTGGTTTAACGGGGCGCTTCTCAGATCAAGATCACAAAGATCAAAAGCAAGAGCACGGCGGCCTGAAAGCCGACCTGAGTGGTTGAAGCGGATCAAAAGCAGATTTGCATACACAGCAGATCTGCTTTTTTTGCTTTTTGTGGGAGGGGGCTTGCTCCCGATAGCAGTTTTACAGTTGATACATGAGTTGACTGACACACCGCCATCGGGAGCAAGCCCCCTCCCACAGTTTGACCACATTCTGCTTGGGGGATTGGGTCGGCTTTCGGGCCGTGATGATCGTTCCCACGCTCTGCGTGGTAATGCCGCTCCGGACGCTCTGCGTCCCGCTTTTTCAGCCATGGAATCTCTCACATTTGACCGCATTCAGCGTGGGAGATTGGGTCGGCTTTCAGGCCGCCTGCTTTTGATTGTGATCTTGATCTAAGGCGCCCCGTTAAACCACGATGGCCGAACGCAGATATTACGGAGCGGGTAAACCGGCAGGGACGCCCCGTCGCGGCGGCCCGCTTCGTAATATCGGAGTGAGGGCATGCCGAGCCACAGCGAGGCACCGAGTGGTGGGGCGAGAGCGTTTTGGTTACTTTTGCGCTCTATCAAAAGTGACCCGCTGTAAGAGCGGAACCGATATAAGCCATAACCTCAATAACGGATATGCACTCAAAACAAAAAGCCAAAAATCTAGATAAATTTCAATAAAAAAATTAGGTTATTTGCAGTTTGATAGCAGGGCGCTCGCTCTCGATGGCGGTCTTTCAGGTACAGATGATTTAACTGACACACCACCATCGGCAGCAAGCCCCCTCCCAACTCTGGCAATGCGAAGTCTTACTGTTTAGCGATTGCAGGTGTATCGTATCTGCCCTTTGCGGGTCTCTGGCCCGCAGCCGATACGCGAGGTAGTTGTGTCCCACACTTTTTCCCGTCGACAAATCCTGGGTGGTCTTGCAGGCCTGGCCGTGGTTGGCGTGGGCGCCGGTGGCGCCTGTCGCTACTGGCTGGGGAAAGTCGCCGAAGCCGAGGCGGGGCATGATTACGAGCTGATCGCAGCGCCGCTGTACGTTGAACTGGTCGCCGGTTACACCACTCAAGCCTGGGCGTTCGGCCCCTCGGCGCCTGGCACCGAACTGCGGGTGCGCCAGGGCGAATGGCTGCGGGTGCGTTTTATCAACCACCTGCCGGTCGCCACCACCATTCACTGGCATGGCATTCGCTTGCCGCTGGAGATGGACGGTGTGCCCTACGTCTCACAATTGCCGGTGTTGCCCGGCGAATATTTCGACTACAAATTCCGTGTGCCCGACGCCGGCAGCTACTGGTATCACCCGCACGTGAACAGCAGCGAGGAACTTGGTCGTGGCCTGGTCGGCCCGCTGATCATCGAAGAGCGCGAGCCCACCGGTTTCAAACACGAACGCACCCTGAGCCTGAAGAGCTGGCATGTGGATGAAGAGGGCGCGTTCGTCGCCTTCAGCGTACCGCGTGAGGCGGCGCGTGGTGGCACCGCCGGGCGCCTGTCGACGATCAATGGCGTAGCGCAGGCGGTGGTCGATTTGCCCGCCGGGCAGATTACCCGTGTGCGCCTGCTCAACCTCGACAATACGCTGACCTATCGCCTCAACATTCCGGGCGTCGAGGCGCAGATCTACGCGCTGGACGGCAACCCGGTCGAGCCGCGCCCGTTGGGCAAGGAGTACTGGCTCGGGCCTGGCATGCGCATATGCTTGGCGATCAAGGCGCCACCGGCGGGCGAAGAACTGTCGATCCGCAACGGCCCGGTGCGCCTGGGCACCTTCCGTTCGGTGGCCAATACCGACGCGCCAGGCGAATGGCCAGCGGCGCTGCCGGCCAACCCGATTGCCGAGCCGGACCTGGCGAATGCCGAAAAACTCAACTTCAATTTCGAGTGGGTGGGCAGCGTGTCGGTGGATGACGGCAAGCCGCCGAGCCTGTGGCAAATCAACGGCAAGGCGTGGGACATCACCGATAAAACCTGCACCGACCGCCCGATTGCCAAGCTTGAGAAAGGTAAAAGCTACATTTTTGAATTGAAAAACATGACCCAATACCAACACCCGATCCACCTGCATGGCATGAGTTTCAAAGTGATCGCCTCTAACCGGCACAAGGTGATCCCGTATTTCACCGACACCTACCTGCTGGGCAAGAACGAGCGCGCCCGCGTGGCGTTGGTGGCGGATAACCCGGGGGTGTGGATGTTCCATTGCCACGTGATCGACCACATGGAAACCGGCCTGATGGCCGCCATCGAGGTGGCGTGATGCGCCAGGTTCGCCCCGCAGCGATTATCGACCGCAGCCGTGACCAGGCTTTCATGCACGAAGCGCTGGTGCTCGCCGCTGAAGGCGCGGCGCTGGGCGAAGTGCCGGTGGGCGCGGTGCTGGTGCAAAACGGCGAAATCATCGGCCGTGGCTTCAATTGCCCGATCAGCGGCAACGACCCCAGCGCGCACGCGGAAATGGTCGCCATCCGCGCCGCCGCGCAAGCGCTCAGCAACTATCGCCTGGTGGGCAGCACGCTGTATGTCACGCTGGAGCCGTGCAGCATGTGCGCCGGTTTGATCGTGCACTCGCGCATCGCGCGGGTGGTGTACGGCGCACTGGAGCCGAAGGCGGGCATCGTGCAAAGCCAGGGGCAGTTTTTTACCCAGGGCTTTCTTAACCATAGGGTGCTGTATGAAGGCGGGGTACTGGCCGAGGAATGCGGCGCGGTGCTCAGCGAGTTCTTCAAAGCCCGCCGAGCCAAGCCCACACTCTAAACACACTGAGTATCTAAAGGTGGGAGGGGGCTCAGCAGTTTTTCAGGGGTATTGGCTACTTCCTGGCGATGATCACCGCGCGCATTGGCGCGGGTAGCCCTTCGATGGTTTTGCTGTGGTCTGCAGGGTCGAGGAAGTCACTCAGTGACTGGAACTTCATCCACGCCGTGCCGCGCTGTTCTTCCACCGTGGTCACGCTCACATCCACGCAACGCACCTCGCTGAACCCCGCGCGGCGCAGCCACAACATCAAGGCCGGCACCGAGGGCAGGAACCACACATTGCGCATCTGCGCGTAGCGGTCTTCCGGCACCAGCACTTGCTGTTGGTCGCCCTCTACCACCAGGGTTTCGAGTACCAGTTCGCCGCCTTTGACCAGGCAGTCTTTCAGCGCCAGCAAGTGCTCGATCGGCGAGCGGCGGTGGTAAAACACGCCCATGGAAAACACCGTGTCGAAGCCTTCCAGGTTCGGCGGTAAATCTTCAAACGGGAACGGCAAGTGCCAGGCCTTGGGCGCCGACAGGTAACGCTGCACCGCCTGGAACTGACAGAAAAACAGCCAGTTTGGGTCCACGCCAATCACGCTGTCGGCGCCGGCGCCGAGCATGCGCCACATGTAATAACCGTTGCCGCAGCCCACGTCGAGAATGCGCTTGCCGTGCAAATTCAGGTGCGGTGCCACCCGTGACCACTTCCAGTCCGAGCGCCATTCGGTGTCTACGTGAACACCGAACAGGTTGAACGGGCCTTTGCGCCACGGGCTCAACCCCATCAGCGCGGTGTGCATCTGTGCGCGGGTCGCGTCGTCGCAATCAGTGTCCAGCACCAGGTCGTTAAGCAAGTCGACTTCGCTGGGCATGATCGCCGGCAACGCATCCAGCGCGCTCTGCCAACGCTCCAGGTCACCATGACCCTTTTCCATCTTGCTATCGAGTTGCGCTTGCAGGCCTTGAGCCCAAACGGCCAAAGGCGTGCCTACCAAGTGGCGGGCGAGGGGGGACAGATCAATCATGGCAAGGCAATCAACGAGGCAAAGTTAAGGCACTGGAACCACGGCACAACTGTCGAGAACCCGGCCGCCAGCAGGCGTTCACGGTGTTCCTCAAGGCTGTCGGGCTTCATGACGTTTTCGATGGCACTGCGCTTCTGGGCAATTTCCAGTTCGCTGTAGCCATTGGCGCGTTTGAACGCGATGTGCAGGTCGGTCAGCAGCGCATGCTCTTCAAGGTCATTGAAGCGCAGCTTTTCCGAGAGGATCAACGCCCCGCCCGGCAGCAGCGACTGTCGGATGCGCGCGAGCAATGCCAGGCGCTGGTCCGGGGCGATAAATTGCAGGGTAAAGTTCAGCGCCACCACCGAGGCCGGTTGGAACTGCAGCGCGAGGATGTCGCCCTCGATCACCTCAACCGGCAGCAACTCCTGGAACATCGAGTCCTGGCCATTGAGGTATTCACGGCAGCGCTCGACCATGGCTGCCGAGTTATCCACCGCTATCACCCGGCAACCGTCGGTGCGCACATGCCGACGCAGGGCCTGGGTCACCGCGCCGAGGGACGAACCCAAGTCGTAAAGCACACTGTGGGGCTGGGCGAACTGCGCGGCAAGCACGCCAAGGTTCTCGACGATGGTCGGGTAACCGGGCACCGAGCGTTTGATCATGTCGGGGAATACCCGCACCACGTCCTCGTTAAAGGCGAAGTCCGGCACTTGGGGCAAGGGCTGGGCGAATAGGCGATCGGGTTGTTTGCTCACGACTGGTCCGGCGACGATGGGGGAAAGACCGGCATTTTAGCCAAGTTGGCCCTCGCGTGCGCGGGTTGTCTGATCGAACACCGACGCCATGATGCACCACCGGCGTATCAATTCACCGTGATGGCGCAATCGAAGGTCTCAGCCGGTTCGGCTTCCGGCTCCCAAGGTTGTTGGGAGGTCACACGCAAACGGCCCTGGCCGGCGGCAAATGCCTGGAAGCGCCAAGTGGACTGGCCGCCGCCACCGATCACGCCGGACTCCGAGCTGCTGTAGACCTCGGGGCTGAGCGCGCGCAGCACACCGCCGGCGGAATCCTGGATGGCCCAGCGATAACCGGTGGTGGGGTTGCTCGGCAACGTAAGAATCAGGTTCTGGCCGGTTTTAAGCTGGAGCGGGCAGGCGCTCTGGTTGTCCACGCTGACGTTTTGCTTGGGCGCACTGGCGCACGCAGCCAGCAGGGCAAGGCTTGCGGGAAGAAGGAGGCGGGCAGCGGTCATGGGGTCTCCGTTGATTCACGACGAAGGGCGAGCATAACCGAAGATGAGACAAGGTGTGACACATGGCCCCATCGCGAGCAAGTCGAATCGTCGAACCGCCGCCCCCACATTTGAATGTATTCACATATCAAGTGTGGGAGCGGGCTTGCTCGCGATGAGGCCAGACCAGGCCCTACAAAACTGTCAGAACAACACCTTCGCCACATCGGCAAAGCGCTTGGCAAAGTGCACCGTCATGCCTTCCTTGAGGTACTCCGGCAACTCTTCAAAGCTGCCGCGGTTCGGCTCCGGCAAGATCAGTTCATGGATCTTCTGGCGCCGCGCCGCGATCACCTTCTCACGCACGCCGCCAATCGGCAGCACATGCCCGGTCAGCGTCAGCTCGCCGGTCATGGCCACGCCTTTTTTCGGCGGCTGGTTACGCGCCAACGACAGCAACGCACTGGCCATGGTTACCCCGGCACTCGGGCCGTCTTTGGGCGTGGCGCCTTCGGGCACGTGCAAGTGCACAAACGCTTCGTCGAAGAACTTCGGGTCACCGCCAAACGATTTCAAATTCGAGCTGATGTAGCTGTAGGCGATCTCGGCGGACTCTTTCATCACATCGCCCAACTGACCGGTGAGCTTGAAGCCGCGATTGAGTGTGTGAATTCGCGTTGCCTCAATCGGCAAGGTCGCGCCGCCCATGCTGGTCCACGCCAGGCCTGTGATCACGCCGGTGCCGGACAGCACTTGTTCGTTGCGAAACACCGGCATGCCCAACGAGCTTTCCAGGTCTTTGTTGCCGATCTTGATCAGCGTTTTCGGCTCATCCAGCAACTTGACCACGGCTTTGCGCACCAGTTTGCCCAGCTGTTTCTCCAACTGGCGCACGCCGGCTTCGCGCGCATAACCGTCGATCAACGCACGCAGCGCGCCGTCGCTGATGGTCAGGCTGGTTTTCGCCACGCCGGCTTTCTCCAACTGCTTGGGCCACAGGTGGCGCTTGGCGATGGCGACTTTTTCTTCGGTGATATAGCCCGACAGGCGAATCACTTCCATACGGTCGAGCAGCGGCCCCGGGATCGAGTCCAAGGTGTTGGCGGTGCACACGAACAGCACTTTGGACAGGTCCAGGCGCAGGTCCAGGTAGTGGTCGAGAAACTCGACGTTCTGCTCCGGGTCGAGGGTTTCGAGCAGCGCCGACGCCGGGTCGCCCTGGTAGCTTTGGCCCATCTTGTCGATCTCGTCGAGCATGATCACCGGGTTCATCACTTCCACATCTTTAAGCGCCTGCACCAGCTTGCCCGGCAGGGCGCCGATGTAGGTGCGGCGATGGCCCTTGATTTCGGCCTCGTCGCGCATGCCGCCGACGCTGAAACGGTAGAACGGCCGGCCCAGCGACTCGGCAATCGATTTGCCGACGCTGGTTTTGCCCACGCCCGGCGGGCCTACCAACAACACAATGGAGCCGGCGACTTCGCCTTTGTAGGCGCCCACCGCGAGGAATTCGAGAATGCGACTTTTGATGTCGTCGAGGCCCGCGTGGTGTTTATCCAGCACTTTGCGCGCGTGTTTGAGGTCGAGTTTGTCCTTGCCGTACACGCCCCACGGCACTGCCGTGGCCCAGTCCAGGTAGTTGCGCGTGACGGCGTATTCCGGCGAACCGGTTTCCAGGATCGAGAGTTTGTGCATTTCTTCATTGATGCGCTTTTGCGCCTGCGCCGGTAGCACTTTGCCTTCCAAACGCTGCTCGAACTGCTCGACGTCTGCGCTGCGGTCATCTTTGGTCAAGCCCAGCTCTTGCTGGATAACCTTGAGCTGCTCCTTGAGGAAGAACTCGCGCTGATGCTCGCCGATCTTGCGGTTCACCTCGGCGGAGATTTCCTTCTGCAGGCGCGCAACTTCGACTTCTTTGCGCAGCATCGGCAAGACTTTTTCCATGCGCTTGAGCATGGGCACGCAGTCCAGCACTTCCTGCAACTCGTTACCGGTGGCCGACGTCAGCGCGGCGGCGAAGTCGGTGAGCGGCGACGGGTCGTTGGGGCTGAAGCGGTTGAGGTAATTCTTCAATTCTTCGCTGTACAGCGGGTTGAGCGGCAGCAGTTCCTTGATCGCATTGATCAGCGCCATGCCGTAGGCCTTGACCTCATCGGTCGGCTGGGTGGGCTGATGCGGGTATTCGACTTCGACCAGGTACGGTGGGCGGTGGTGCTTGAGCCAGGTTTTGATGCGCACGCGGGTCAGGCCCTGCGCGACGAATTGCAGCTTGCCGTTTTCGCGGCTGGCGTGGTGCACCTTCACCAGGGTGCCGTACAGCGGCAGGCTGGAGGTGTCGAAGTGGCGCGGGTCGTCGGGTGGGGTTTCCATGAAAAACAGGGCGAGCGAGTGGTGGTCAGACTTGCTCACCAGTTCGAGGGTTTCGGCCCAGGGTTCTTCGTTGACGATCACCGGCAACACTTGCGCCGGGAAGAACGGCCGGTTGTGGATCGGGATGATGTAGACCTTGTCCGGCAGGTTTTGCCCAGGCAGGGCCAGGCCGGTGTTGGATGAGCTTTCGTGGTCAGCGTTTTCGGGGTCGGCGTAATCGTTGAGGTCTAGATCGGGGAATTCTTGCTGGTCGCTCATGGGGCACCTGCATAAGGAAGTATGCAGCTTAGATGGGGCGCGGCGACGGTGGTTTCAATGGGGTGGGCCAGATAGCAACATATTGCATGGATTTGTCGCGCTACAAATCTGCATAGGCACCCGCAACGCTTTTGTGGGAGACCCCACTGCATCTTTGATGTAGCGCTGTCGCGCGGCGAGCGGGCTTGGGGTGTTCTTTGGGTTTTCGTGCATATCCGTTGTTTGGGTGATGGCTTGTATCGGTTTCGCTCTTACAGCGAGTCACTTTTGAACAGCGCAAAAGTAACCAAAACGCTCTTGCCCCACCACTCGGTGCCTCGCTTAGGCTCGGCATGCCCGCCCGCAGGCTTGAATCNTTGGGTGATGGCTTGTATCGGTTTCGCTCTTACAGCGAGTCACTTTTGAACAGCGCAAAAGTAACCAAAACGCTCTTGCCCCACCACTTGGTGCCTCGCTTAGGCTCGGCATGCCCGCCCGCAGGCTTGAATCCGTGGGCCGCCGCGATGGGCCATCCTTGGCCCAGCGCGGCTAACCCGGCGTCCTGCCGGGTTACCCACGGATTCAAGCCTGCGTGCGGCCATCGTGGTTTAACGGGGCGCTTCTCAGATCAAAAGCAGATCAAAAGCAAAAGCACGGCGGCCTGAAAGCCGACCTGAGTGGTTGAAGCAGATCANATCAAAAGCAAAAGCACGGCGGCCTGAAAGCCGACCTGAGTGGTTGAAGCAGATCAAGGGCGGGTTTTGCATAAATAGCAGATCTGCTTTTTTTGCTTTCTGTGGGAGGGGGCTTGCTCCCGATAGCAGTTTTACAGTTGATACATGAGTTGACTGACCCTTGTGGGAGGGGGCTTGCTCCCGATAGCAGTTTTACAGTTGATACATGAGTTGACTGACCCGCCGCCATCGGGAGCAAGCCCCCTCCCACAGTTTGACCGAGTTTGGCTTAGTTGATCGTTCCCACGCTCTGCGTGGTAATGCCGCTCCGGACGCTCTGCGTCCCGCTTTTTCAGCCATAGAATCTCCCACAGTTGGCGGCGTCAGCTGATCTTGTGCAGATACCCAGGCAGTGGCTGCTCGGGTAACACCGACAGCACTTTGAGCCGCTGCAACATCCGCTGGCGTGCCCGCTGCAAATGCTCGCGCAAATTCAGCGCAGCAGCATCGAACGCGCCATGCAGCAACAGCTCCAGGATCAAGCGATGTTCGGCAAGCATGGCCGGATCAGCGCCGATCCCCAGCAAACGATAGAAAATCCGGCTGATGATCATCGGGCTCTGGCCCTGGCGAATCAGCGTGGCGATCTTGCGGTTTTGCAGGCCCGCCAGGCAATGCTGGTGCAAGTCCTCTTCGATTTGTTCGAGGGTCTCCAGGCTGCAGTGGGGGCTGTCCTGGGCGTCCAGTACGCGTTGCAACATGCCTTCGAGCACCTCGCGGTCGAGGTTCGGCGCGCTCTGGCGCAGGGCTTCGGGCTCTAGGCAGGCGCGCAGTTCGTAGTCTTCGGTCACTTCGCGCGCGGTCAGTGGCCCGGCCAGCCATTGCGAGTAGGGCTCTTTTTCGACCAGGCCACGGTCGCGCAGGCGCATCAGCGCTTCGCGCACTACCGCGCGGCTGACGCCGTAGTGGTCGGCGGCGGCTTGCTCATCCAGGCGGTAGTGGCCGAAGGCAATGCAGGTGGACAGCGCTGCGCCGATTTCTTCGACGATGCGCTCGCCCAGTGGCCGCGTGTCGACCAGCTCGTCGTCGCCATTCAGGCCCAGGTGCGCAGGGCTCACGGGCAGGCGCAACGGCTCCATCGCCAGGCCTTCGGGGTTGATCAGGTAGCCGCGACCGTTGAAGCGGCAGATCAACCCTTCGGCATGCAGCAGGTCCAGCGCCTTGCGCACCGGCACGCGGCTGGTGCCGAACAGTTCGGCGAGCGGCGCCTCAAGCAACACCAAACCGTGGCGGGCGGTGCCGTTGACGATCGCATCACGCAATAGCTGGTGAATCATCGCGTAACGGGAAGCCGAGGCGGACACTGCTTTCATCGCGTTCTTTGAAGCCTTCAGGAAGTTGGCCGGGGATTCTCTCATAGTTGCGCCTGTCACTCTGCGCCACGAAGGGGGCACTTTTTTGGGGCCTTGAAAGTCGGAATGTTACTTTTCTGCACCAAAATGTACTTATTAATAAAAGATACATTATTTCGTGCCAAGCTCGGCCACGCGTCTTCGCCAGGTTTTTTTGCTGCCTGCCATGCCCTCTATCCCGCAGCTCCAAGCGATAAAGGCGGTTCGCGCAAAAAATCGTCAACAGAGACTGGCACGAAAGCTGCCTTTGTAAAACGTACATTTTATTAATATGTACGTTTTAGAGGGTTTTCTTGATGCCAGACGCCACTTCAATGGCCGAAGCGTTCGCCAGTGGCCGCAGCGACCCGGTGCAGGTCCTCGAACAGGCCCTGAGCCAGGCGAGCCAGGCGCCAGGTGTGTTCATCTCGCTGAGCGCCGAACGCGCCCGGCGTGAGGCGCAAGCCGCCAGCGCGCGTTGGCGCGCAGGCCAGCCCCTGAGTGTGTTCGATGGCGTGCCACTGGCCTGGAAAGACCTGTTCGACGTGGCGGGCAGTGTCACCACCGCCGGCGCCGCTTACCGCCGCAATGCGCCTGCCGCCTTGCTCGATGCGCCATGCGTGGGCCTGTTGTGCCGCGCCGGAATGGTCAGCATGGGCAAGACCAACCTCAGCGAACTGGCGTACTCGGGCCTTGGCTTGAACCCGCATTTCGGTACGCCGCACAACCCTCACGGGCATGACCAAGCGCGTATTCCCGGCGGTTCGTCTGCAGGCTCTGCGGTGGCCGTTGCCGCCGGGATCGTGCCCATCGCCATGGGCACCGACACCGCCGGTTCGATCCGCATTCCCGCGGCCCTCAACGGCCTGGTGGGTTACCGCGCCAGCAGCCGACGCTACAGCCGTGACGGCGTGTTCCCGCTGGCGCACACCCTCGACAGCCTCGGCCCGCTGACCCGCAGCGTGCGCGATGCGCTGGCCATCGACGACTTGCTTCACGGCCGCAGCCAGCGCCACCTCCCGCGTAGCCTCAAGGGCCAGCGCCTGGTGCTGGAGCAAGGTGCGCTGGAAGCCATTGAACCGGGCGTGCGCAATAACCTGTTACGCGCGGTGGACCAACTCAAGTCCGCCGGTGCGCTGGTCGAGGTGCGCCCATCGGCGACGTTCCAGGCCACCCTGGACTTGATCAAAGACCACGGCTGGCTCGGCGCCTTTGAAGCGTTTGCGCTGCATCAAGCATTGCTCGACAGCACTGACGCGCAAAAACTTGACCCGCGCGTACGCCGCCGCCTTGAAGCGGCGCGCGCTCTGCCGGCCAGCCAGCTTATTTACCTGACAACGGCGCGCCGCCGCCTGCAACAACAACTGATCGACGAACTCGACGGCGCCCTCCTGATCACCCCAACCGTCGCGCATGTGGCACCGCCATTGGCGCCGCTGGAGGCCGACGACGCGCTGTTCGTCAAAACCAACCTCGCCACCCTGCGCCTGACCATGCCCGGCAGTTTGCTCGACATGCCGGGCGTCAGCTTGCCCAGCGGTCGCGATGCCCAAGGCCTGCCGACCGGGCTGCTGCTCAGCGCCCCGGCCGGGGAAGACGCACGCCTTTTGCGCGCTGCGTTGTCGGTCGAATCCGCAATGATTATTTAAGGAGACACATCATGGCTAAAGACATTCTCTGTGCATTTGGCGTCGACGTTGATGCCGTCGCCGGTTGGCTCGGCTCTTACGGCGGCGAAGATTCGCCCGACGACATTTCCCGCGGCCTGTTCGCCGGTGAAATCGGCGCGCCGCGCCTGCTCAAATTGTTTGAACGCTACGGCCTGCGCACCACCTGGTTTATCCCCGGCCACTCGATGGAAACCTTCCCCGAGCAAATGAAAGCGGTGGCCGACGCCGGCCACGAAATCGGTGTGCACGGCTACAGCCACGAAAACCCTATCGCGATGACGGCCGAGCAGGAAGAAATCGTCCTCGACAAGGCCATCGAACTGATCACCCACGTCACCGGCAAACGCCCCACCGGCTACGTCGCGCCGTGGTGGGAATTCAGCAAAGTGACCAACGAGCTGTTGCTGAAAAAAGGCATCAAGTACGACCACAGCCTGATGCACAACGACTTCCACCCGTACTACGTGCGCAAGGGCGATAGCTGGACCAAGATCGACTACAGCCAGCACCCCGACACGTGGATGAAGCCGCTGGTGCGCGGTGAAGAAACCGATTTGGTCGAGATCCCGGCCAACTGGTACCTCGACGACCTCCCGCCGATGATGTTTATCAAAAAGGCGCCCAACAGCCACGGCTTCGTCAACCCGCGCCACCTTGAAGAAATGTGGCGCGACCAGTTCGACTGGGTGTACCGCGAGCATGAGCACGCGGTGTTCACCATGACCATTCACCCCGACGTGTCCGGTCGCCCACAAGTGCTGCTGATGCTTGAGCGCCTGATCGAACACATCCAGAGCCATGCCGGCGTGCGTTTTGTCACCTTCGACGAAATCGCCGACGACTTCATCCGCCGCCAACCGCGTACCTGACCCTTTGCTCCCACCCTTGAGGCGCGATTTATGTCCATCTATAACAAGCTTGACCTGACTGGCTGGAAACCCCGGCAACTGACGTCCCAGGAAGTGCGCTTCGCCACCTGGATCGCGTTTTTCGCCTGGGTGTTTGCGGTGTACGACTTCATTCTGTTCGGCACCTTGTTGCCGGAGATCGGCCGGCATTTTGGCTGGGGCGAAGTGGAGCAAGCTGAAATCGCGACATGGGTGGCGCTGGGCACGGCGGTGGTTGCGCTGGGCATCGGGCCTATCGTGGATAAATTGGGGCGGCGCAAAGGGATTATTTTTACCGTCGCAGGTTCGGCGCTTTGCTCGGCACTCACCGCGATTGGCGGTGCGTGGGGCAAGTCGTCATTGATTCTGATCCGTTCGTTGGGCGGCTTGGGGTATGCCGAAGAAACCGTCAACGCCACGTATTTGAGTGAGCTGTACGCCGCCTCGCAAGACCCGAAACTGGCCAAGCGTCGCGGGTTTATCTACAGCCTGGTGCAAGGCGGCTGGCCGGTGGGGGCGCTGATTGCGGCGGGTTTGACCGCGCTGTTGCTGCCGGTCATTGGCTGGCAGGGGTGTTTTATTTTCGCCGCGATCCCGGCGATTGTGATTGCGGTGATGGCGCGCAAGCTTAAGGAAAGCCCGCAGTTTCAGATTCATCAGCGTATCAGCCAACTGCGTAAAAGCGGCGCGGTGAGCGAAGCGCAAAACGTCGCCATGACCTATGGCGTGGACTACGACGAACACAGTAAGGCGGGCCTCAAAGCCGCGTTCCGTGGCCCGGCGCGTCGCGCCACGTTGGTGATTGGCGCCGCGCTGCTGCTCAACTGGGCGGCGATCCAGGTGTTCAGCGTGCTCGGTACGTCGGTGATCGTCAGCGTGCACCACATCTCGTTCGAGAACTCGCTGATCATCCTCGTGCTGTCGAACCTGGTGGGTTACTGCGGTTACCTGACTCACGGTTGGATGGGCGACAAAATCGGCCGTCGCAACGTGATTGGCCTGGGTTGGATGCTCGGCGGCCTGGCGTTTGCCGGGATGCTGTTTGGCCCAAGCAATATGCCGATGGTGGTCGGGCTGTACAGCTTGGGCCTGTTCTTCCTGATCGGGCCTTACTCGGCCGCGCTGTTTTTTATCAGCGAGAGTTTCCCGACCAGCATCCGCGCCACCGGCGGCGCGATTATTCATGCGATGGGCCCGATTGGTGCAGTGGTCGCAGGCTTTGGCGCCACCCAGGTGTTGGCCGCCGGCAGTGACTGGCAGACCGCCGCGCTGTGGTTCGGCGCGCTGCCGTGCTTCTTGTCCGGTGCCCTGATGTTTGCCGCGCGCCACGTGCGCCCGGAAACCGTTCAGTAAGGAGAGTGTGATGACGCGCAAAACAGCCCTGATTACCGGTGCCGCCAGCGGCATCGGCCAAGCCCTCGCCGTGGCCTATGCGCGCGCGGGTGTGCAGGTGGTGGGCGGGTATTACCCGGCCGATCCGCATGACCCGAAAACCACGCTCGATTTGGTCGAAGCCGCGGGCGGTGAGTGCCTGATGCTGGCGCTGGACGTGGGTGATACCGCTTCGGTAGACGCGCTTGCGGCGCGCGCCGTGGAGCATTTCGGGCGCCTCGATTACGCGGTGGCCAACGCGGGGTTGTTGCGCCGCGCGCCGTTGCTGGAGATGACCGATGCGCTGTGGAACGAGATGCTCAATGTCGACCTGACGGGGGTGATGCGCACCTTCCGCGCGGCCACCCGGCATATGCGCGAAGGCGGCGCGCTGGTAGCGATTTCGTCGATAGCCGGCGGCGTATATGGCTGGCAGGAGCACAGCCATTACGCGGCGGCCAAGGCTGGCGTGCCGGGCTTGTGCCGCTCGCTGGCGGTGGAGTTGGCGCCGTTGGGCATTCGCTGCAATGCGGTGATCCCGGGGTTGATCGAGACGCCGCAGTCGCTGGATGCAAAGAATTCGCTCGGGCCTGAAGGGTTGGCCAAAGCTGCCCGCGCAATTCCGCTGGGGCGAGTAGGGCGGGCGGATGAAGTGGCGTCGCTGGTGCAGTTTTTGACCAGTGAGGCGTCAAGCTACCTGACGGGGCAAAGCATCGTCATCGACGGCGGCCTGACCGTGCGCTGGCCCGACTGAACTGTGAGAGGGCTTGCTCCCGATGGTGGTGTGTCAGTCCCAGTTGCTTTGTCTGGCCCACCGCTATCGGGTCAGCTACCGGATTACTACCGTGCGCTGGCGCGATTGAAATGTGGGAGGGGGCTTGCTCCCGATGGCGGTGTGTCAGTCACAGTGTTTTATCTGGCCCACCGCCATCGGGAGCAAGCCCCCTCCCACAGTGGAATGTGTTTTTTCAGGGGTTTTTGTATGGGCCACTCACCTGCTGCAGCGTATTACCGTGCGCCGGTGAGGGTTAAATGTGGGAGGGGGCTTGCTCCCGATGGCGGTGTGTCAGTCACAGTTGTTTTATCTGGCCCGCCGCTATCGGTAGCAAGCCCCCTCCCACAGTGGAATGGGTTTTTTTCAGGGTTTTTTGTGTGCATCAACTCATCAGCTACCGGGTTACTACCGTGCGCTGGTGCGATTGAAATGTGGGAGGGGGCTTGCTCCCGATGGTGGTGTGTCAGTCACAGTGTTTTATCTGGCCCGCCGCTATCGGGAGCAAGCCCCCTCCCACAGTGGAGTGTGTTTTTTTCAGGGTTTTTTGTATGGGCCACTCACCTGCTGCAGCGTATTACCGTGCGCCGGTGAGGGTTAAATGTGGGAGGGGGCTTGCTCCCGATGGCGGTGTGTCAGTCACAGTTGTTTTATCTGGCCCGCCGCTATCGGGAGCAAGCCCCCTCCCACAGTGGAATGGTTTTTTTTCAGGAGTTTTGTATGGATCAGTTGATTAACCGTCGTGCGGTTATTACCGGCGCAGGCAGTGGCATTGGCGCCGCTATCGCCCGTGCTTATGCGGCCGAAGGCGCGCGCTTGCTGTTGGCCGATCGCAATGCAGCAAGCCTTGCCGAAACCGCTATCACTTGCCGCAACCTCGGCGCCGAGGTGGTCGAATGCCTGGCCGACGTGGGCACCGTTGAGGGCGCCCAGGCCAGTATTGATCGCTGCGTCGAACACTTCGGCGGTATCGATATTCTGGTCAACAATGCCGGCATGCTCACCCAGGCGCGTTGCGTCGACCTCACTGTCGAAATGTGGAACGACATGCTGCGCGTCGACCTCACCAGTGTGTTCGTCGCCAGCCAGCGCGCGTTGCCGCACATGCTGGCGCAGCGCTGGGGGCGCATCATCAATGTGGCCTCGCAACTGGGCATCAAGGGTGGCGCCGAGCTGACGCATTACGCCGCGGCCAAGGCCGGAGTGATTGGCTTCACCAAATCGCTGGCGCTGGAAGTGGCCAAGGACAACGTGCTGGTCAACGCCATCGCGCCTGGGCCTATTGAAACGCCGTTGGTGGGCGGCATCAGCGATACCTGGAAACGCGCCAAGGCCGCCGAGTTACCGTTGGGCCGCTTTGGCCTGGCAGATGAAGTTGCGCCTACCGCCGTGCTGCTCGCGAGTGAGCCGGGCGGCAACCTGTTCGTTGGCCAGACCCTGGGCCCGAATTCCGGCGATGTCATGCCATGAGTGAGGTGTAGCCATGTGCGGACTCTGCGGGTTGCTCGGTGAAGACCTGCACTGGAGCGACCCCTTGGGCGATGAATTGCCCAGACGCCGCGAGCGCCAGCGCCGCATCGCCGCGATCAACCAGGTATTGGCGGTGTTCCGGCTCAAGGTCGAAGACTTCCAGGGCGCGTCGTATCTGCTCTTGGGCGCCACCGGCAAGCAAGCGCTGGCGAGCGGCCTGGATCAGCTTTGGCAAGCGGCAGAAAGCATGCTCGGCCGCCCCATCGACCCACTCGACCCCAACCTGCTCGACTACTTGGAGTCTGTATGAGCATCGCCCTCAACGTCATTACCGGCTTTCTCGGCAGCGGCAAAACCACGTTGCTCAAGCGCCTGTTACACGGCGAGAGCCTCGGTGACACCGCCTTGCTGATCAACGAATTCGGCGACGTCGGCATCGATCATTTGTTGGTCGAAGAGGTCGCGCCAGATACCGTGCTGCTGCCCAGCGGCTGCGTCTGCTGCTCGATTCGCGGTGAGCTGAAAGACGCCCTGCTGAACCTGTTGCAACGGCGTGAACGCGGCGAAATCCCGGCCTTCAAACGGGTCATCCTGGAGACCACCGGCCTCGCCGACCCGGCGCCGATCCTCGCCACATTGAACAATGACGTGCAACTGCGCGGGCGTTTCCATATCGGCCTGGTGATCACCCTGGTCGACGCCAGCCATGCCGCCCTGCAAGAACGCCTGCACCCGGAATGGCTGGCCCAGGTGGCGGCGGCGGATCGGTTGCTGCTCAGCAAGACCGACGTGGTCGGCGACTGCACGGCGCTGCGCACGCACTTGCAGGCGCTGAACGCGGGCACGCCGATCCTCAACACCGATGAGATTCACAGCGGTGATCAACTGCTGCTCGGCGAAGGCCTGCGCAGCGCCGAACCCGCTGTCGAAGTCAGCCGCTGGCAACTGCACCAAACCACCACGGCGACTCACGGCACCGCGCAAGTCTGCTGCCTGACCTTCGACCAGCCGCTGGACTGGGTGGGGTTCGGGGTGTGGTTGTCGATGCTGTTAAGATGCCACGGCGAACGAATCCTTCGCGTCAAAGGACTGCTCAACGTGAACGCAAGCTCGGCCCCTATCGTCATTCATGGCGTGCAGCACTGCCTGCATGCCCCGGTGCATTTGCCTGCATGGCCAGGCACCGACCGGCAATCGCGCCTGGTATTTATCCTGCGTGGCCTCGACCCGGCGCTGTTACGGCGCTCGTTTGACGTGTTCTCCCGGCGGTTTGCCGCATGATCACACTTCGCGTGCTCGGTACGTCCGTCACTTTGCTGGAATGCCTGCGCGTGCGTGCCGAGCAAGAGCTGGGCATTCGCCTGGTGTACCAGGTGCACGATGTTGAACAGGCCCAGCGCATTGCGGTGATGCAGCCCGACAGCTACGACCTGTACGACCAGTGGTTTCACAACGTCGACTTTGTGTGGCCTGCACGGGCGATCCAGCCCATCGACACGCGACGCATCGCGCTGTGGCACGAGATCAACGACCTGCCCAAGCGCGGTCGCTTGTCGGCCAGCGACCGGCTGGGCAGCGGCAGCGTGCCCAGTGAACGCCTGTTTGTGCAGCACGATGGCAGCCTCGGCAGCACCGTGACCGAGCGCATCAGCATGTTGCCGCTGACGCACAACGCCGACAGTTTTGCCTACCGCCCCGAACGTTTGCCCGAAGGCTTCAGCCATGGCAACGAAAGCTGGGGCTGGCTGCTCGACCCGGCCTGGAGCGCGCGTACAGCGTTGCAAAGTGACGCCGCGATTGGCGCGCTGGACGCCGCGCTGGCCGTGCAGGGCGCGGGGCTGGCGCACTTCAAGGACATCGGCAATATGAGCATCGAAGAGATCGATGTGCTGGCTGACATTCTGGTGCGCAAGCAGAAGGAGGGGCACTTTGCGGCGTTCTGGTCGGACGACGAAGAGGCGGCGCAGTTGATGCTCAGCCCCAGCATCGATATCCAGAGCCTGTGGTCGCCGACCTTGATGCGCTTGCACCGTGCCGGGGTGAAATACCGGCTGGCGGTGCCCCGCGAAGGTTATCGCGCCTGGTTTGGCGGGCTGTCGTTGTCACGCCATGCCCAGGGCCCGGTGCTGGATGCGGCGTACGCTTATCTGAATTGGTGGTTGTCCGGCTGGCCTGGGGCGGTGATGGCGCGCCAGGGCTATTACATCGGCAACCCGGCGCGCACGCGCGACCATTTGAGCAGTGCCGAGTGGGATTACTGGTATGCCGGTTTGCCTGCCCGGGAGCAGTTGTTGGGCAGTGACGGCTTGCCGCTGATCGACGTCGGCGAGGTGCGCGATGGCGGCTCCTATGAGCAACGCATGGGGCACATCGCCGTGTGGAACTCAGTGATGGATGAGCACAACTACCTGGTGCGCCGATGGGGCGATTTCATGCGCGCTCGCTTGGGCGCTTAGCCGAGAGCGTATTGATCGTTCCCACGCTCCGCGTGGTAATGCGGCTCTGGACGCTCTGCGTCCTGCGGCCTGCGAGGTGCTCACGCCTTGCGCAAGGTGACGCGGAGCGTTATGGGCTGCATGCCCACGCAGAGCGTGGGAACGATCGTGATGGCCAAATTCCCCGTTTGGCTGGGTGTACTTATCCCAACTCCCGGCTAATCTCCTGAAATCCGATTTTTTCTGAAAATGAAGGCGTGGGCTGGCTTACCGGTGGGCTACAGCTTTTTCGACTATGGTCGATAACTTCTACAGAGCCTGACCCGTTGCACAGGTTTTACCGACCAGCGGTGAGCGCTTGTCGCATATTCAGTAGTGGCTATTGGCCTTGTTTGCGGCATCATCTAAGCCCTAACGCCCGTTGCAGCGTTTTTATGCCAAGGCTGGCCGCCACTTTTTTTCTTTCACGTGGACCCCGAATGGCCAGGTTATTTCAGCAGTTATCCCTAGTCATCCTCTTGCTCTCGGCCCACGCATTGGCCGCTGCGGCGACGCTTGAGGTGATGGTGCATCAAGCGGATGGCGCCTCGGTCGGTGATGCGGTGGTGACACTGCAAGGGCCCATCGGTGCACCGGCTGGCACCCTCAAAGCCGACATGGACCAGCGCGGCCAGCAGTTCGCGCCGCATGTACTGGCGGTGCACACCGGCACGCAAGTGCGCTTCCCCAACAGCGACAACATCCGCCATCAGGTCTATTCCTTTTCTGCCGCGAAACGCTTTGAGCTGCGCCTGTACGAAGGCACGCCGGCTGCGCCATTGCTGTTCGATAAACCCGGTGTAGTGGTGCTCGGCTGCAATATTCATGACTGGATGCTTGGCTATATTTACGTCACCGACGACCCACGTTTCGGTGTCAGCGATGCTCAGGGCCGGGTGCGTCTGGAACAACTGCCGGTCGGTGATTACCACGTCACCCTGTGGCACCCGCAACTGGCGGACATGCAACCGCTGGATGGCGGCACCTTGCGCATTCCCGCCGCAGGCCTCAGCCATAACGTCGTCTTGAGCCTGGAGCCTGTCTCAGCGGACGTGCCGCCAACACCTGCGCCGACGGTTTTTGGCGACGCCTTCAATCGAGCTGCCCGTGAAACTGCGCAGTAGCTTCCAGGCGCGTGTCGCCAGTGTGCTGATCCTGCTATTGCTGGTGGTGATCGGTGCGCTGTATTTCAGCGTAAAAGCCGCGACCAGTTCCGCCGTGCGCGGCCAGGCCATGATGCAATTGGAGGTGGGGTCGCGGGTGTTCGAACGCTTGCTGGACGTGCGCGGTCGGCGCCTGGCGGACGGCGTGCAACTGCTGGCGGCGGACTTCGGTTTTCGCGATGCGGTGGCCAGCGGTGATTCGGCGACCCTGCGTTCGGTGCTGCTCAACCATGGCAAACGCATCAACGCCAGCGACATGATTTTGCTCGGCATGGACGGCACAGTCCTCGCCAGCACTCTGGCTGATGTGCCTGAGGGCTCGGCCTTTCGCTACGACATGGCCCTGCGCGAAGCCCGACGCAACCGCCAAACCACGCTGATGGTGCCGCTGCAAGGCAAGCCGCACCTGTTGGTGGAAGCACCGGTGCTGGCGCCGTTGCCGATTGCCCGGGTGGTGATGGGCTTCAGCATGGACAGCGCGTTTGCCGATGAGCTGCGCTCGCTGAGCAATCTGGAGGTGTCATTCCTGACCATTGATCGCCAACAACCCGGCGAACTGGTCAGCACCCAGCCGCAGGTATTGCGCGACAGCATCGTCAGCCTGATGTTGGGCACTGCCACGCGCAATGGGGTGTCCACCACCGAACACATGGAACACAGTTTTCTCAGCCAGACGCTGGTGTTGGCCAGCGACAACGACGGCCAGGTACTCGCGTTGCTGCAAAGCCCGCTGGACATGGCGATGCAGGCTTTTGTGCCGCTCGATGAAAAAATTCTGGTGATTGCCTTGATCGCGCTGATGGCCTCGCTGACCGGCGCCTTGCTGCTGGCGCGTGGCGTGTCGCGACCGGTGCAGGCGCTGGCGCTGGCGGCCGAGCGGATTGGCCAGGGTGATTACCAGACGCCTGTGGCGCTGGACCGCAGCGACGAACTCGGGCGGTTGGCGCATACGCTCAATTTGATGCAAAACGGCATTGCCGAACGCGAACAACAACTGGCGCACAACGCGCTGCATGATCGCCTCACCGGTTTGCCCAACCGCGCGCTGGCGATGGAGCGCCTCGGCAGTGCGATTGCCACCCAGCGGCCGATGGCGCTGATTTACCTGGGCATTGATAACTTGCGCGCCGCCAGCGAAACCGCCGGGCCGGACGCGGTGGATCACGTGCTGCTAGAGGTCAGCCGCCGCCTGCAGGTGGCGTTACGCCCTGGCGATACCCTGGCGCATTTGATTGCCGACGAATTCCTGCTGCTGCTGGAAGGCGCGGGCAGCCAGGAAGCCGTGGGCCTGGCCGACAAACTTCAACAGTTGCTGCTGCGCCCCCAACGCATCAATGGCCATGACCTGGCGCTGGATTGCCGCTTGGGCATCGCCGCGTACCCGGCCGATGGCGAAAGCCCCCAGACCTTGCTGGAGCGCGCGGCGATTGCGATGAAAGACGCCGCACAAATGCCTGGCCGCTTGCAGGTGTACGAACACGGCAGCGACCTCGCACACCGTCGCCAGATCACCTTGATTCGCGATTTGCGCCACGCGCCGAGCCAAGGCCAATTGCTGTTGCATTACCAGCCCAAGCTGGACATTCGCCAGGGCCACGTGCGCCAGGCCGAAGCCTTGTTGCGCTGGCAGCACCCGCAGTTCGGCATGGTCTCGCCGGCAGAATTTATCCCGTTGGCCGAGCGCTCGGGCAGCATTCGGTTGCTGACCCATTGGGTGATCGAGGAGGGCATTCGCCAGTTGTGCGACTGGAACCGGCGCGGGTTGTACCTGCAACTGTCGCTGAACATCTCGGCCGACGATTTGCTCGGCGACGAGTTGGCCCATCGGGTCTCGGCGCTGCTGCGCCGCTATAACCTGCCCGCCGAACAACTGTTGTTCGAGATCACCGAAAGCGCGGTCATGCGTGAGCCGGAAAAAGCCCTGCACGTGCTGCACCTGCTGCGCGACTGTGGTATCGGCCTGTCGGTGGACGATTTCGGCACGGGCTATTCGTCGCTGGCGCACCTCAAGCGCCTGCCGGTGCAGGAATTGAAGATCGACCAATCCTTCGTTCGCAACCTCGATGAAACCAGTGAAGACGCAGTGATCGTGCGTTCGACCATCGAGATGAGCCACAACCTTGGCCTTAAAGTGGTCGCCGAGGGCGTCGAATACGCCCACAGCCTGCGCCTGTTGGAGCGTTGGCAGTGCGACACGGCGCAGGGTTACCTGATCAGTCGGCCATTGACCGCCGACGCCTTTGAAGCGTGGGTGGCCCAGCCGCTCAGCGTGCACACTAGCTTGGTTCATTGAGTGACATGACGGTGCGTTTTTATCTATTGATAGGCTGCCTCAGCGCGTTAACCCTGCAAACGGCGGTGGCCGATAACGGCCGTCTGCTCGCCACTGGCGGCGCCAGCAGCCTTGAGGGCGCGGCGGGCGGCGGCATCACGCCGTGGGCGGTGTTGGCCGGTTACGGCGAACAGGGCGAATGGGGCGCGACGGCGTTCGCCACCACGGTTAATCTGCCGGACTACCGCTTGGATGTGGCCGGGCTGGCGCTGGCGTATGACAACCGCGTCGAGGTGTCTTTCGCGCGTCAGCGCTTCGACCTCGGCACCTTGGTGCACCGGCTGAATTTGCCGGATGACCACCTCGGCCAAGACGTGTTGGGCCTCAAGGTGCGGCTGTTTGGGGATGTGATTTACGACCGCCTGCCGCAGGTTTCCCTCGGCCTGGAATACAAGCACCAGAACGCTTTCGAGATACCCAGCCTGGTCGGCGCCAAACGCGACAGTGACGTCGAAGGCTACCTGGCCGCCAGCCGGTTGTTCATGGGCGCAGCCTTTGGCTACAACGTGTTGGTTAACGGCAGCCTGCGTTACAGCCGGGCGAATGAAACCGGCTTGCTCGGTTTTGGCGGTGACCGCCGCGACAGCCGCAGCCTGCTCAAGGAAGGTTCGCTGGCGCTGCTGTTCAACCCGCGCTGGGCGGTGGGCGTGGAGTATCGCGAGAAGCCCGACAACCTGTCGTTTGCCGGTGAAAGTGACTGGGCGGATGTGTTTGTCGGATATTTCCCCAACAAGCATGTGTCGTTTGTATTGGCCTATGCGCGGCTTGGGGAGATCGCCACGCTGGATAACCAGAACGGCACGTATTTGTCGGTGCAGGGGAGTTTCTGATGCGTTTTCTGGCGTTTTTCATGATGCTGTTGATCGGCGCATGCGCTCAGCAACCGGTTAAGGATGACAGCTTGTACCGCGACCTTGGAGCGCTGCCCGGGATCACCCGAATTGTTGAAGGCATGCTGCTTAACGTCGCGCGCGATGGGCGCATTGTTGAGCACTTTCGCCGGGTTGATATACAGCGTTTGCGTAACAAGTTGATCGAGAAGTTTTGTGTAGAGGCGGGCGGGCCGTGTACGTATACCGGAGACGGTATGGCTGAGGTGCATAAGGGCCAGAAGGTCAGTCGCAGTGATTTTAATGCCTTGGTGGAGGACTTGATCAAGGCGATGGACAGCGAAGGGATCGCAGTGCCCGTGCAGAATCGGTTAATAGCGCGGCTGGCAGCGCTGCGCGGTGAAGTGATCGAACACTGATCCCAGTGTGGCAGGGGGCTTGCTCGCGATGCAGGCACCTCGGACCATCAGTTACACCGCGTCGATGCCATCGGGAGCAAGCCCCCTCCCACAGTTGGCAGCACTGCGCGGTGGCAGGGGGCTTGCCCCCCTCCCACTTTCAATCCCCCAAGCAGAATGTATTCAAAATGTGGGAGCGGGCTTGCTCGCGATGCAGGCACCTCGGTCCATCAGTTACACCGCGTCGATGCCATCGGGAGCAAGCCCCCTCCCACAGTTGGCAGCGCTGCGCGGTGGCAGGGGGCTTGCTCACCTCCCACATTCAATCCCCCAAGCAGACTGCATTCAAAATGTGGGAGCGGGCTTGCTCGCGATGCAGGCACCTCGGACCATCAGTTACACCGCGTCGATGCCATCGGGAGCAAGCCCCCTCCCACAGTTGGCAGCACTGCGCGGTGGCAGGGGGATTGCTCCACCCCACTTTCAATCCCCCAAGCAGCATGCAATCAAAATGTGGGAGCGGGCTTGCTCGCGATGCAGGCACCTCGGACCATCAGTTACACCGCGTCGATGCCATCGGGAGCAAGCCCCCTCCCACAGTTGGCGGCGCTGCGCGGTGAAGTGATCGGGCCCTGATCCAAGTGTGCGGGCTTGCTCGCGATGCAGGCGCCTCGGACCATCAGTTACACCGCGTTGATGCCATCGGGAGCAAGCCCCCTCCCACAGTTGGCAGCTCAAGCGCCTTCCCACATTAAAAAAGGCGGCTACCTGGTCAGGGGAGCCGCCTTTTGTTTACTGCCGATGCAGCTTAATCCGGCAGTTTGAACGCCATCACGTAGTCACCTTGCTTGGTGCCCAGCGAGCCGTGACCGCCGGCCATGACCAGCACGTATTGCTTGCCGTCCTTGCCGGTGTAGGTCATCGGTGTGGTTTGCGCGCCTGCAGGCAGGCGGCCTTCCCACAGTTGCTTGCCGTTTTTCACGTCATAAGCACGCAGGTACTGGTCGAGGGTGCCGCTTAAGAACGCCACGCCACCCGCAGTGGTGAACGTACCGCCCAGGCTAGGCACGCCCATGGTCAGGGGCACTGGAACCGGCGAGCTGTCGCGCACGGTGCCGTTTTTGTGCATCCAGATGGTTTGATGGTTGGTCAGGTCGACCGCTGCCACATAACCCCACGCCGGTGCCTGGCACGGCAGGCCCAGCGGCGACAGCAGCGCTTCGAGGATCACGCCGTATGGCGCGCCTTTGTTCGGCTGTACGCCTTCGGTTTCGCTGACACGCGGGCCTTGCTTGGCAATCTCGGCAGCCGGGATCAACTTCGATTTGAACGCCATGTAGCTCGGGTTCACGAAGGCGATCTGGCGCACCGGGTCGACGGAGATACCGCCCCAGTCGAACACACCGAAGTTACCTGGGTAGACGATCGAACCCTGCAGCGATGGCGGCGTGAACGGGCCGTCGTAGCGCATGGATTTGAAGTCGATCCGGCACAGCATCTGGTCGAACGGCGTGACGCCCCACATGTCGCGTTCTTTCAACGGCGGCGGCATGAAGTTCAGGTCGGACTTGGGTTGCGTTGGCGAGGTGCGATCACCGGCCACTGCACCTTGCGGTACAGGGATTTCATTGATCGGCACCACCGGCTGACCGGTGCTGCGGTCGAGCACGTAAATGCTGCCTTGCTTGGTCGACGCCATCACCGCTTGCTTCACGCCGTCAGCGGTTTTGATGTCGATCAGCGACGGCTGGCCGCCGACGTCCATGTCCCACAGGTCATGGTGAGTGAACTGGAAGGTCCATTTCACATGGCCGGTATCAATGTCCAGCGCAGTCAGGCCGGCGCTGTATTTTTCCGAGTCTTCGGTACGGTCGCCGCCGTATTGGTCGGGCATCTGGTTGCCCATCGGCAGGTACAGCATGCCGAGTTTTTCATCAACGCTGAACATGGACCACATGTTCGGCGAGTTGCGCGTGTAGGTTTTGCCCTCGGCCAACGGGGTAGTGTCGTCCGGGTTGCCGCTGTCCCAGTTCCACACCAGCTTGCCGGTGTGCACGTCGAACGCGCGGATCACGCCGCTAGGCTCGTCGGTGGAGACGTTATCGGTCACGTGACCGCCGATCACCACCAGGTTTTTGGTCACCGCAGGTGGCGACGTGGAGTAGTAACCGCCGGGGGCGAAGCTGCCGATGTTGGCACGCAGGTCGACCTGGCCTTTGTCACCGAAGTCTTCGCACATCTTGCCGGTGTCGGCGTTCAGCGCGATCAAACGGGTGTCGGCGGTCGGCACGAAGATGCGTTTCGGGCAGGCATTCGGTGCAACAGCCGGGCTGGCGCTGCCGGTAGGGCTCTGCTCGGAAGCGTAGGCGGCGTCATCGTGATACGACACGCCACGGCAGGTCATGTGGGCCCAACCCTTGAAGTTCTGCGCACCCTGGGTGGTGATCTTCGGGTCGAAACGCCAGATTTCCTTGCCGGTGTCCGGGTCGAGTGCAATCACCTGGCTGTGCGGCGTGCACACGTAGAGCATGCCGTTGACTTTCAGCGGGGTGTTTTCTGCGGTGGTTTCACCAGGGTCGCCGGCACCAGGGATGTCGCCGGTACGGAAGGTCCAGGCCGGCACCAGTTTGTGCGCGTTGGCCGGGGTGATCTGCGCCAGTGGCGAGTAGCGATCACCGAAGGCCGAGCGGCCATACGAGTTCCAATCGCCATCGGCCTGAGTCGGCGCGGCGCTGGCCATGCCCGGCACGGCGTCGCGGTCGAGTTGGCCGGTTTTGACCATCTCACCGGGGTTGGTGAACTGGCTGGCAAGCGCGGTAGCACCCGCCAGCACCACGGCCACGCTCAGCGCGCCAGTGCCCAGCGGCGCCGGTTGGCCACGTAGCAACGGACGGCGAAACCACGGCAGCAGCAAGACGATGCCCAAGGCGAACAGCAGGGCCAGGCGAGGCACCAACTGCCACCAATCCAGGCCGACTTCCCACAATGCCCACACGGTACTGGCGAACAGCACCAGTGCGTACAGGCCCAGCGCTGCGCGGCGGTTGGCCAGCAGCAGGACGCCGGTGAGGGCGATGCCGATACCGGCCAGCAGGTAGTACAGCGATCCGCCGAGCATGCTCAGCTTGACGCCGCCGGCCAGCAAGGCAAGGCCCATGATCAGCAGCAAGACGCCTAGCAACCTGGGCAGCAGGCGGCTTGAGCTCGAAGCACCATCAGTGCTCATAGTGTGTTTCTCCGTCACGTTGGAATTATGTAACCGCGTGCTTCACTGTAGATGACGATTCGGCGCGGGCTTGGTTCAGCGTTATCTAGGGTTTTTATGGGGATAACCGGGTTATCCACAGGCGGGCGATTTATCCCTGCGCGCAGGTCGGTGTAAGACAGCGCTGTCCAGGCGTACAAGGGAGTTCGTCAAGATGGGTCGACCGCAGGGTGAAGCGTTTCAAGTTATTGCCGCAAGGATAAAGTGCTGACGCGCGGAGAGAAAGGGCAAATCGCAAGATGCATCATTTCAGATTTGGTAACAGTGACAGAATGTCGCTGCTGAAAGGGGCGTGAGAAGGGCGTTTTTGGGTAGTGGCTTTGTGCTGGCAGTGCGGCTCTTGTGGCGAGCGGGCTTGTGTGGCGAGCGGGCTTGCTCGCGTTGGGCTGCGAAGCGGCCCCAAAACTTGGGGCCGCACCTCATCTGGTAAATGGTGGTGAGGCTTCTGGGGGCGCTTCGCACCCCAACGCGAGCAAGCCCGCTCGCCACAAGTGCCCGCTCGCCACAACGGGCGCAAGCCCCTAGAACGTAGTGCGCACACCAAACTGCACGCTGCGCCCCGGTGCGGGGGCGATGTCGCGCAGGATCGAGCTGGCATAACGCACGGTCTGGTTGGTCAGGTTTTCGCCGTTCACAAACGCCAGCCATTGGCTGCCACCGAGGTTGAAGTGGTAGCCCGCGCTCGCGCCAAGGGTGGTGTAGCCGTCGGTGCCACTTTCGTTGTCCGGCACACGGCCCTGGCCAGCGGCATGCTCGACGTCGATGCGCGCCTGCCAGCGGTCGAGTTCCCACAGCAAGCCGCTGTTCAAGCGCAGCGGTGCAATGCGCGGCAAGGCTTCGCCGGTGTCCAGGTTGGTGGCGCGGGTGTAGTCGCCCGACAGTTCCAGCGCGAACTTGCCGTAGGCGCCCTCACCGAGTTTCCAGTGATCCTGCGCTTCGAAGCCGGCGAACCGCGCACGCACGCCGGAATAGGTGTACTCAGGGATACCGCTCGCGTCCTCTTCACCTTCATCGTTCAAGGTGCGCCCCGTGCCCAACAAGCCGATGTAGTTGGAGAAGCGGCTGTAGAACACGCCAAAACTGCCCTTGTGGGTGCCATTGTCGAAACGCAGCGCAAGGTCGCTGGACACGGCTTTTTCTTTCTTCAGGTTGGCATCGCCCAGCTCGTAAGTGCCGGTGGCGACGTGCGCACCGTTGGCGTACAGCTCGTAAAACGTCGGCGCGCGCTCGGTGTAGCCCAAGGTCGCGGCCAGCGACCAAACCGGCGTGAGCGTGTACACCGCGCCGGACGACAGGCTGCCGGCGGTGAAATCGTTGGTTTTATCGGCCGCCGCGAAGCGCGCGTTGCCCTTGGCGTCCGGGTCGACGCTGGTGTGTTCCAGGCGCCCGCCGAGGCTGAGTTTCAGGCGCTCGGTGGCCTGCATCTCTTCGAGAATAAACAGCGCGCCGGCATTGGTGTCGGTCTGCGGCACGAAGGCTTCTTCGCCAAGCGCCGAGAACTCGTTGCGCGTCACTTGTGCGCCGACCACGCCGTCGAGCGGGCCAATCGGCTGGTGGCGGGCTTCTACCCGTGCTTCATAACCCTTGTTTTTGAAGATCGTCCCGGTTTCGCCGCCTTCGATCTCGCGGTGTTCGTAATCGGTGTAACCCGCGTCGAGTTTTACCGAGGTAAACGGGCCTTGCAGGTTGCGGATCTCGGACGCAAACGCGTAGTGATCCTGCTGCATGCGAATACGCACATCCTGCTCGGCGGGCGAGCCGTAGTTGCTGTCGTAGTTGCTGTAGGACAGCCCGGCGTAACCGTCATCCCACGTATACGAAGCGCCCACCGCGCCGCCGTCCTGGCGGCCGTCGCTGTTGCCCAAGCGGCCGTTTTTGCCGGGTGCGTCGTCGGTCTCTGGTGCATGGCGGCTGCGTGCCTGGCCGGGGATTTTAAGGTCATTAAACTCCCGCGCATTCGCGTCCAGGTGCAAGGCGAACGTGCCGTTGCCAGCCTCCAGCTTGCCCGCGCTGCTGCGGGTTGTGTCGGCGCCGCCGTAGCGCAATTCACCGGCCCCATGGATGCCTTCGATGGCTTCGGTGGGGATGCGGTTATCGAAAGTGTTGACCACGCCGCCGATGGCGCTGCCGCCGTACAACAGGGCGGCCGGGCCGCGCACGATTTCAATTTTCTCGACATTCACCGGGTCCAGTGGCACCGCGTGGTCGTAGGACAGCGATGATGCATCCAGCGCGCCCACGCCGTTACGCAGGATGCGAATGCGGTCGCCATCCTGCCCGCGAATAATCGGCCGGCTGGCGCCTGGGCCGAAGTACGAAGACGACACACCCGGCTGCTTGTTCAGGGTTTCGCCCAGGCTGCCTTTTTGTTGCAGGGTCAGTTCATCGCCGTCCAGCACGGTGGTCGGCGAGGCGAGTTGTTCGCTGCCCAACGGGTTGGCGGTGATGACTTGGGGTTGCAGCTCAAGGGCATGCGCTTCGGAGCAGATCAGCAAGGCGGCGGCGAGAGGGGTCAGACGCCACAGAGAAGAGAGATACATCGGGACATTCCTTGGCAAAACGGCACAAAAAAGAGAAGGCTGAAACGCGATTGAATCGGTTACTTTTGAAAAGTATCGTTACAATATAACATCTCTTTTTTGACTGAAAAGAGGAACTTTTTCCCAAGGGCTATATTCAATGCAGTGCTTCCACCTGTGCGCCCCGTCGGCTAAGGTGCGCGGCTGTATTTCCTCTTATTGCAAAAGGCCCGGCATGACCGCGACAAGCAACGACCCGCTGCACGGTGTGACCCTGCAGCACGTGCTCACCACCCTGGTTGAGCACTACGAATGGGCAGGTCTGGCCGAGCGCATTGATGTGCGCTGTTTTAAAAGCGACCCGAGCATCAAGTCGAGCCTGACTTTCCTGCGCAAAACCCCGTGGGCGCGCGAAAAAGTCGAAGGGTTGTACGTGAAGCTGATGCGTACCAAGCGTCCGTTGGACTGAACCCGTGAAGCGCTTTGTCGCGGTTGCGGCGTTGGCTGGTTGGGTGGGATTGGCGATTCAGCAATACCTGATTTTTTATTCACGCTGGCAAACGGACGCCAGCCTGCTCGGCGGGTTGATCAACTTTTTCAGCTTTTTCACCGTGCTCACCAACACCCTGGTAGTGGTGGTGTTGAGCTATGCGCTGGTGAATCGGGATTCAAGCGCCAAGCGGTTTTTTTTGGCGCCCCCGGTCAGTAGCGCAATTGCCGCCAGCATCATCGTGGTGAGCCTGGCCTACAACCTGCTGCTGCGGCATTTATGGAGCCCTACAGGCTTTCAGTTTATCGCCGACGAATTGCTGCACGACGTGATGCCGGTGCTGTTTGCCGTGTACTGGTGGCGGTATGTGCCCAAGGGTTTTTTGCGCCTCAAACACATTGCCGCCTGGGTGGTTTACCCAGTGGTGTACTTCGCCTATGTGCTGCTGCGCGGGCATTTGCTGGGGCAATATCAGTACCCGTTTATTAACGTCGACTCCCTCGGCTACCCACAAGTGTTTGTGAACGCCGCGGGTATTCTGGCGGGGTTCGTACTGATTGCATGTGTGGTGCTGGCGCTGGATCGACGCCTCAAACACGCGGCGTAACCTCTGGGCGCAACCCCTGTAGCGAGCGCTACAGGGGTTGCAAGGCCGGTTGGGTCACTCCGTGTCAAGCGCGCTCAAAGACTCGTGGGTTTTTTCTCGCAGCCACTGTTTGCGCTGGTTCCCCAGGTCATTCAGCACCTGGCTGTACAACGCGTCGCTCAGTGGCTGGCCCATGGTTACTTGCTCCGGTAGCAGGTTCAACTGGCGGGCGAGGACCGTGAGTGACTCGCGTTTTTTCGCCTGCTCCGCCTCGTCGAGGTCTGCGGATTCAGTGTAGTGCTGCATTTCGTCGTGCAGTTGATCAAGGCGTTCGAACTGCAGGTTGATTTCGCTCTGGTTGTAGTTGTATTCAGCGGCGTACTGTTTCACCAGAAATTCTTCCCAATAGGGTTCGAGCAGCATCTGGTCTACCAGCCCATCACCTTCGCTCAACGCCATCACGGCGGCATACGCCTGGTTGATAGCGCTTTCTTGCACATTGGCCGTCTGGCGGTAAAGCATCTGCTCACTGATCCAGGGCAGGTCGAGCCGTCGTGCCAGGCGCGTCTGGTAAGCCAGGTAAACCTCAACTTCATCGACGGTGCCAGGCTGGCCGTCGACCACCTGCGAGGTAAAACGCAGGCCCAGCCCACCGTTTTCAATGGGTTTGAGTCGGTAAGCGATGTCGGCGCGCGCAACGTTGTTCAGCAGTTTGAGGCGCGCGGCGCCCCTGGCCAGTTTGCGCAGGTTAACTTCTTGCTCGGCCGGGGTTTTGCTGAAGCGTTTGGCGCGGGTTGCCTCTACTTCGATGCCCATTTCGTTGAAAATCTGCCTGCCCGCATCCGGGCACAGGCCGGGAAAGTTGGACATCTTGAACAGTTTCTCGCGAAGTTCGGTGTCTCTCAGCGCGGTCGACAGCATCTTTGCGACCTGTGAACGCAGGTGGGGAATATTGCGTTCATAAACGGCCTCATCGTCAGAGTCTTGAAAGAATTCCGGCGGTTCCAGCGCCTTGATTACCTCGAAAAAACCCTGCGAGCCAGGCTCGCTTTCCAGGTCGTCCCATTCGGTTTGATAGACCGCGGCGGCTTCTGCGCCCAAGCCCTCCAGCCAGAACTCGCTGTCTCCCAACGCCTCGTAGGTGCGTTGGGGGTCGAGGCCGACAGATTCACGATAGGATTCGAAGAGGTCTTGGTAGTCGACGCTCAGGCGGGTGCGGTCCAGGCGTGTCAGCGCGATCACCAGCGCTTCTTCAGAGCCCACTGCGGCGCTGGGGAGCGTGGTGATTGGGTTGCCGTGCAGCTCCAGAATGAAGGATTCGCTGCGTGGCTGGGCGAACAGGCCGATGGGCCATTCCTCGATTTTGGTGTTGCCCAACTGCAGTACGTTCAGGTCGGGCATCAGGCTGATGTCCGGCGCGGCGCCCAGCGGGTTGTCGGCAAGGTTGAGCCGGCGCAGGCGCGACATCTTGCGCAACTGACTGACCGCTTGCGCATCCAGCACGATGCGGTTGGTGCCCAGGTTCAACTCCTCCAGTAAACGCATCTGTGCGACAGGCGCCGGCAGTGTTTCCAGCAGGTTCCCTTGCAGGTTCAGCGTTTGCAGGTTGGGAAAGTGTTCGAGGAAGCTTGCTCTGTCCGAAGAGAACTCACACTCGCCCATGTACAAATGGGTCACGTGCTTTAACGCCGGCAGTGTGGGAAGCGAGTCCGGTTTTGGCAGCTCGGACAGGTCCAGCACCACCTCCCTGCCCGAGGCGCCTTGAGGCTCAACCTCGCGTGCATAACCTTCGCGCCAGGCTTCCAGCAGTTTGTCGCCATAACTTTTTCTGTTTCTTTTTGTGAGTAACTCGCTGCGACTGCCTGAAGGCCATTGTGTGCCCGCCTGTATGTAAGCTCGCAGCGCTTCGATAACCTCTTTGCTTTCTGCTTCGATGGCCTCCAGCACCTTTCTCCCCTCACCAACGTTCGATGCGTTGGCGAAGTGTTTTACGCCCTTCTCGGACAGGTTGGGCAACACGGTTTTGATCCGTCGCAGCAAGCTTTCGAGGCCACTTTCAGGTGCCTGGGCGGCACTTAATCGGCTGGTGCCACCACCCTTGAGCAGGGTGAGGGTCTCGCGGCTGGCCTCTTTGGCAAACGGCGGGTCGGCCAGCACCTGGCGGCGTATCGCAGGCTCAAGGGTTTTTTCGAGCACCCAGCGCCTGAGGCTTTCACCGTCGGCAAACGGTGCGGGTGAGACCAGGCTGCGCTGAGTCGCCGTGTAAAAATCCGCTGGCCCGTGGAGTTTTTTGCCGCTGAGATCGAAGACCCGGTAGCGTCCTTTTTGGTCGCGTACCAGCACCCGCGCCACCGGCGCGTAAGACACTCCGGTCGCGCTGCGAATGGTCTCGAACACACTCCCTTCACGCACTTCCAGGCGCAGGCCTGCCATGGCATCGCTGTAAAACAGCAAGGTGTTGAGTATCAGGCTTTCGGCCTTTGGCGATAACGGTTGGCGTTGTTGCAACTGCTCGAACAGGCGCGTAGAGGCAACCTCAAAATTCAGCTCGTGCAGTTGGTTCTTGGTGTCCAGCGCCAAGCGATGCTCCTCCTGCATCACCTTAAGCTGACGCCTGCGGGTATGGCGCAGCAGTTGCCGGGCAATACTCAGCGGCAACTCGGGGTACTGCGTGCGCAGCAACTGCACATCGGGGTCGGTTGATACCTCCATTGGCCAGTAAATATTCTGGATCACCGATTCAGTGTTGCGTTCAACGTAGCTGGCCAGTTGTTCGCGCAGCGCCTGCAACTGCTGTTCGGGAGGCAGCGTTTCGCCCAGCAACGTGTCTGTTTGCGCTTGATCGAGAAAGGCCAGGACCTTTTCCGGGAGCTTGCCGGCCATTACCTCAGCGGTGCTGAGCGTCAACACGTTGCTTCCCTGAGCTGCCGGGTCGCCGTACTGATGAGCCATGCCGATGTAGTCGGAACGCTGATAGACATGCAGGGCTTTGTTCTTCGGCCAGCCCTTGAGTTCGCTGACCATTTGTTCGAACCAATAGGCTGAAGGGTCGAGCGGCTCGCCGCTGCGCAGGTTAGCCACAGTGGCGGTGAAACGTTTGGCACTGGTGAAGCGTTTCAAGGTGTCGGTCAACAGCGGCGGGGTCGGTTCGTTATTGACGTACATGTGGCGCACGGCAGCGTGATCGACCCCGCTGATGGCGCGTACCTGTTCCAGCTCGCCGTCACTCAAGCCCTGGGTCTGTGGCCCCAGGCGCCTTAGCAACTGGGCATCGCTCCAGCCGCGTGGCGCTTCGTTTTCCAGTACACAGGTGCCGCTGCCGTTGAGCCTGGCCAGTGGGCGGTAGGCGTCCGGGCGCACCGGGTGGACGAGGTGATGGTCATCGGTGATCGGGTCTTGCCGCACCTGATAATGCTGATCATCGACCCGCACGATCTGTTTGCCCTTATAGGCGTGGCGGCCTGCTTCGTCAGGGATGATGTCAGCCGGCAAGCTCAAGTTCTTGTGCTGATAAGGCGTGGTGTCCGGGTTCCACAGGCGGCTTTCGCCATTGGCCAGCAGCACCGGTTTCAGGCCGTCTACAAACGGCGAAAGTTTTACCCGTGCAACCTCCAGAATTTTCCCGGCGCGCTCGAATATCAAGCCCTGCACAACGTTCTGCACCGCCGACAACAGGTGTTCGGTGGCCTCGATACGTTGGCCTTGTGCCCAATCGAAAAGGCCTTCGAAGACGTCGTCGGCCAGCTGATAGGCGGTGTAGGCGAGCATCAGTTCGCCCAAAAACGGGATGAACGGGGTGACCACCAACAGCGCCAGATTGAAAATATCCGAGGCGATTTTTTCCAGGTTGTCCCACCAGGCCTCGCGCGCCATGCGGTCGGCGTACGCGGTGGAGACAGCGACTTCATTGGCATCATTGATGACCTTGTTCAATTTGACGCTGTACACGTATTGCCAGATGTCGTCACACCTCTCGGTGCACGCGCGGTTTTGCGTATCGTCTTGCACGGCTTGCAGTTGCCATTGCAGGTTGGGGCGGCCAATCGCTTCTTCTGTCCACACCGGGCCTTCCACGGCGGGTTTGGGGTCGCGCTGCCATTCATACAAGCGTTGCTTGAGCACGGCGAAGAAGCTGCCGCGTTGTTGATGGGCAATGAACTGGCTGATGAACTGTGGGTAGCCCATGGGGAACGTGTCGGCCAGCGCCGGCTGGCCGCGCAGGCGTTGCGCGAACTCGTTGCCGAAGGCCGAAAAGGTGCGGTACTCCTTGAGTGGATGGTGCGGGTCTTCGGGGATGTACACGATGACGCGTTCGATGCCGAACGGGGTCAAATCGCGCGGGCCGATCACCAGCACCCCGGTGAGCCTGGTCGCCAGCAGGTCGAGGGTATGAAACTGCACGTCGCGGCCGTCCAACTGCAACCGTGACTCGCCGCGCAACAGCGCCTGCACCAGTGCGTAGGCGTCCGGCGCAATGTGTTTATTCGCCAACGCCAAGTGAGCGGCGCTGTTGAGGGCAGCTTTATGCTGGGTCATCAACTGGCCGCGCAGCGCCTCGGACTCCGCAGCCTTGCCCAAATCCAGTGTGGTGCGAATGTGCTGTTGGTAGCGGGCGCCAATGTCCAGGGCTCTACAAAGGTGCTTGAAGCCAGTGGCGGTGAGTGCCTGCCGGGTTGCCTTGTGGGTGAGCGTCAATAGCGCTTGCTGCCCACGCTCGTCGGCAGTGGACAGAAACGCGAAGTCTTCGAATGTTTCTGACGCCGCGAAGTTGTGCAGGGCGGCGTTGAGCAGGGAGAGGGTACGGCTTTTCAGCGCGGGTTTTATCGCGCCGGTGGACGTGTAGAGGCGGATAAAGGTCTGCTTTACATCGATGTCGCCATACGCCATCAGTGCGTTTTTCAGCAGTGGCTCGGCGAACGCGCCGATGTCGTTCAAGTGCGCGAGTTTTTGATCGATCGTGTTTTGCGCGGCCCAGTGCGCGCCGATCGCTTGCGCCAGGGCTGCGCGCTGCGTTGGGTTGCCGGTGTGCTCATCGCCAGTTGGCGGCTGGCGCTGGGACGAGGTCAGTGCAGTGATGCGCGGCAGGGTGGTTTCGCTTAACCAGGTGGGTATTTTTTGTTTGATGAAGGGGTAGTGAATGCCGACATTGTCGGCGACCGGAATGGTGGAGGGTAACGCACGCGTGGACATGCTCGGTGGACCTTACAAGTGAAATTCGAGCCTTTGATTATGTGCATGAGCGGTGCGATTAAAAGCGCGAAATTCGGGTGTATGGGCGGGTAAAAGTTGGGGTTCAAGCGGGTTTTTCGGGACTGAAAAATAGCCGGTTACAGCACTGGCAGGTGGGTTGCGTGCGGCCATCGTGGTTTAACGGGGCGCTTCTCAGATCAAGAGCAGATCAAAAGCAAAAGCACGGCGGCCTGAAAGCCGACCTGAGTGGTTGAAGCAGATCAGAAGCAGATCAAGTGCGGGTTTTGCATACACAGCAGATCCGCTTTTTTTGCTTTTTGTGGGAGGGGGCTTGCTCCCGATAGCAGTTTTACAGTTGATACATGAATTGACTGACCCACCGCTATCGGGAGCAAGCCCCCTCCCACAGTTTGAATGCATTTTGCTTGGGGGATTGGGTCGGCTTTCGGGCCGCCTGCTTGGATGATCGTTCCCACGCTCTGCGTGGTAATGCCGCTGCGTAGGCTCTGCGTCCGGCTTTTTCAGCCATGGAATCTCCCACATTGGACCGCATTCAGCGTGGGCGATTGGGTCTTTCCAAACGTGACTCGCTGTAAAAGCAAAACCGATATAAGCCATCACCCAAATAATGCAGTTGCGCCCAACTAAAGGCCGCAGGTTATCGGTATCCCCCCAGCGTAGATTTGCGCTCGGCTTACTCCTCTTCGCTGCCCTGTGCGCGCCAGTAACCCACGGCCTTGAGAAACGCTTCATTAACCTGATGCGTGTCCAGCAACACGCGCCGCACCTGGCGCGACAGCTTGGTCTCGGTGGCCACAAAGGTATACAGCGAACCATCCGGCGGCGTCAGTTGGCGTACAGTCTCGACCAGGTCGTCCTGCCCGCGTATCACCCAAATCACCTGCACATCCGCTGCACTCTGCAGCACCTGCTGTTCCGCTGCATTCGCAATTTCAATCACCGCCAGCACCTTGCGGCCCGTGGGTAATTCTTCCAGGCGGCGGGCGATGGCGGGCAGGGCGGTTTCATCGCCGATCAGCCAGTAGCTGTCGAAAATATCCGGCACGATCATCGAACCGCGCGGCCCGCCGATGTGCAGGTGCTGGCCGACTTGCGCCTGCTCGGCCCAGGTGGAGGCAGGGCCATCGCCGTGCAACACAAAGTCGATGTCCAGCTCACCGAGGCTCAGGTCGAAGCGCCGTGGCGTGTAGTCACGCATCGCCGGTTGCGGGCCGTCGCCCTTGATGCTGAAAGTCGGGCTTTCCAGCGCAGCCTGTTCGGCGGCGTTCTGCGCGAACAGCAGCTTGATGTGGTCGTCGCTGCCCAGGCTGACAAACCCCGCCAGCTCAGGCCCGCCCAGGGTGATGCGGCGCATGCGCGGGGTGAGGTCGACTACGCGCAGCACCTGCAGGCGGCGACGTTTGATTTCGTGGGTAACGCGGTGGATAGCCTGCGTATTCATTGGTCTTTCCCGTCGGCAATGGCTTGAGCGGTGCCGTTGAGCAGCGCCGCGACACGTACGATTTCTTCCGGGCTCCAGCGCCCGTGGTGCGAATGCAAGGCATGGCGCACGTTGTGCACCGCCTCATGAATCTCTGGCGGGCGGTCCTGGCCGCGCAGCGAGCGCTTGCTGACATCGATGCGCATGCGCACGCCGTTCAGGGCAACCACTTGTTCGCTTAAGAACAGACGACCGGCATCGGTGATTGTGTAGCGTTTTTTTCCGCCGTCGGCGTCGCCCTGGATCAAATCGCTCTCTTCCAGGAAGGTCAGCGTGGGGTAGATCACGCCGGGGCTGGGGCTGTAGGCGCCGTCGAACAGGCTTTCGATGCGGCGAATCAGGTCATAGCCGTGGCATGCCTGTTCGGCGATCAAGGCTGGCAGCAGCAGTTTCAAATCGCCGGGTGCAAATACCCGGGGGCCGCGACCGCGGCCGGCGCGCGGGTCAAAACCGTCGCGTTGGTGAGGGTGGTCTCGCATGGTGGGAGCCTCTGTGTGTGCTAGATATAACGTAAGATATATCTTAAGGCTTACGCAAGCGCTCCTGACGGACGGTCGCGCGCCGCGGCGGCCCTGTTTAAATCGTTAGTTGATTCAACCCAATAAACACTGTTACTTATGAGCGCCGGTAGTCCTCTTCTTACAGACGCGGTGAGTGTTGAATTATTCGCATTAAACCGAATGTAGTCTATCTCTTACAGCCAGTTTTAAAGTTTTGGCAAAGTGCCATAATTTTCCTATGTGTCTTGGTGTGACAAGGCTACGCAATTAAGCGAAACAGACGGCTTACTTCTTCAACAATGAACTAGACACTTGCCTGGCGTTGAACGGGTTGCTGATGTGCAATACAAATAGTTGGAAAAATAACTTCAGCGACACCCCGCTCATCGCTTGCTTGATAAATCCTGCGCACTACGGCTGCAGGGTTTTTATGACATTTATCAATGTGCGAGTACTAGCGAATGAAAACTAAAATGAACGTTGCGCTGTTGTCTGTCGGGCTGTTGATCGGTTCGGTTTCTGTCGCGAATGCGGCGGATGGGACAGTTACGTTTAAGGGCTCGGTGCACTCGGGTGCTTGCTCTATCAAGCCTGACTCTGTCGATCAGACCATTCAACTGGGCGCCATCGCAAAACATCAACTGCAAAACGGTGGCCAGTCTGAAGCCCGGCGTGTGCTGATAGAACTTGAAGGCTGCGATTTGACCGGCCTCGCTGACAACACCGTGACCACCACCTTCACCGGTGCGCCGTCCAGCGTTGTGACGGGCGCCATCGGCACCGTCGGCAGCGCGGGCAATGTGGGCATCATGATGACGCATGGCAGCAAACTGATTGAGCTGGGTGTCGCAACGACCCCGCAGGCCATCGCCGTCGGTGATAACACGCTGGAGTTCGGTGCTTACGTGAAAGGCGCGCCCGTTGCCACGGGTGATGTCACGCCGGGTGATTTCAGCGCGGTCACCAATTTCACCTTGGCGTATCAGTGAGTTTTCCCCCCGCCGCCTCAGTGCGGCGGGGGGGAAGCTGGCGGGAGATACAGGTGAAAACAATCATAAGTCTGGCTGTCGCCTCTTCATTGACGCTGCTCATCAACCCTTGGGTTTTCGCGCAAGCGCCGGCCCAGGGCGAAGGCACCGTCACGCTGGGAGGGGAGGTTATTGACTCCGCCTGCGGGCTGGAAGCGGCCACGGTCGATCAAACCATTGAGATGCCCCCCGAACCCATCGGCCGGCTTTTGCGGCATGCGCGCGGAATCACGCAGCCGTTCCAGTTGCGTCTGGTCAATTGCACTTTAACGCGCCCCGACCCGTCGCGCCCCGATGTGAACCTGCCGGACTGGCAGCATCTACGCGTGACGTTTGACGGCCCCAGCGATAGAGGCGGGCGCTCCTTTGCGCTGTTTGGCGGCTCGCAGGGGGTTGCCCTGCACATCGTCGATTCGGCGGGTGAGGAGAGCGTTCCGGGTGAGCCAATGGCGCTGCGCCCGTTGGCCGAGGGCGACATGACACTGCACTACACGCTTCGTTTGGTCGGCAACGGCCTGCCGATGATGGTTGGGCCGCACAGTGCCGCAGTGCGGTTCAAGTTGGAATACTTTTGAACAGTGATGGGTTGCGTTCATGTTGAATACGTCGATGGTCAAAAATACAGTCCGCCCCAGCCTGTTTGGCGGGTTGATGTCACTGGCAGGAACTGCACTGGGTGCCGGGGATATCGAGTTTAATACTGACGTTCTTGATCTGAGTGATCGCAGCAATATTGATTTGTCTCAGTTTGCGCGCAGCGGTTTTATTCTGCCGGGCACCTATTCGATGGTGGTGCAGATCAATAACCAGCCGATGTCTGAGCAGTCGGTGGGGTTTTACCCGCCCGATGATGACCCCAAAGGCAGTCAGGCGTGTGTATCGCCCGAACTGGTGGAACAGTTGGGCGTCAAGGACTCCGCGGTGGCCGAACTTACGTGGTGGAAAGCCGGGCAGTGCCTGGACCTGCACAGTTTGCCGGGCATGGAAGTCAGTGGCGACCTGGCCACTGCCACGCTGAACATCAGCCTGCCACACGCCTACCTTGAATACAGCGCCATTAACTGGGACCCGCCGTCGCGTTGGGACGAAGGGGTGCCGGGGCTGCTGATTGACTACAACCTGACGGCGCTGTCGAGCTACCGAAAAAACGACGGCACGCGAAATAACCTCAGTGGTAACGGCACACTCGGCGCGAATGCTGGCGCGTGGCGCCTGCGCGGCGATTGGCAGGGGCGTGCCGAAAAAGGCCGCAACGGTGGCGGTGCCCGCCAGCAAAAACTGGAGTGGAGTCGCTACTACGCCTACCGCGCCATTCCTGCGCTGAAGGCGCGTTTGGTGGTTGGCGAGGACTACCTGTATTCGGACCTGTTCGACAGCTTCCGTTTTACCGGTGCCGCGCTCAATTCGGATCAAAGCCAACTGCCGCCCAACCTGCGCGGTTACGCCCCGGAAGTTGTCGGGGTGGCCAAGACCAATGCGCGGGTGGTTATCAGCCAACAGGGCCGTGTGCTCTATGAAACGCTGGTTGCAGCAGGCCCGTTTCGGATTCAAGACCTTAATGACGCCGTCACCGGCACCCTTGATGTACGGGTCGAAGAACAGGACGGTTCGGTTCACAGCTTCAAGATGGACACAGCCGGCGTTCCCTACCTGACGCGTCCAGGGCAGGTGCGTTACAAGCTGGCGACGGGGCAACCGTCCAATCTTCAATACGGCGCTGACGGCGACGTGTTCGGCAGCGGCGAATTCTCCTGGGGCGTGAGCAATGGCTGGTCGTTGTTTGGCGGCGGTATCGCCGATAACAACTATCGCGCGCTCGCCGTTGGCGCCGGCCGTGACTTGCTCGCGTTCGGGGCCGTGTCGGTGGACGTTACCCAGTCGCACGCCAGCGTGTGGAACGAGACCCTCTCGGGTAAATCGTACCGGCTTCAATACTCAAAAAACTTTGAACAGTACGACAGCCAGGTGACCTTCGCCGGTTACCGGTTTTCCGACAAAAACTTCTTGAGTATGGGTGAGTACCTGGACGCGCGTCATTACGGGTTGAACGGCGAACTTGGCGGGCGCGGGCGCTACAACGAAAACGGTGAATACAGCGAAGACTGGCGGCCGATTGGCGGCAGCAAGGCGCTGTACACGGTCACGGTCAACAAGCAGTTTCGTGACCTGGGGGCGACCGTCTACGCAAGCTACAACAAACAAACGTATTGGGACCGGCCAGACACGCAACGCCTGAACCTGGCGCTGTCGCGCTACTTCAAAGTGGGCACCGTGAAAAACCTGAGCCTGTCGCTGAACCTGTACCGCGCCCAGGAATATAACTACAAGGACAACGGCATGGCGCTGACGGTCAGCCTGCCGCTGGGGCGCACCGGCACATTGTCGGTGGATGCGAACAGAGCCGCCGGCAAAAATGGGTTTTCAACGCGCTACAGTGATCGCCTGGATGAACGCAACAGCTACCAGCTGAGTGCCGGCAGTAACGCCGCCAGTGGTTACCTGAGCCATATCGGTGACCGGGCCGATTTCAACCTCAGCGCCGGCACACAACAAGGCGGTAGCCGAAGCCTTGGTGCGTCTGTTCGCGGCGGTGGCACGCTCACGCCCTACGGCGCCGCACTGCACCGTACCAACGGCATCGGCGGCACCCGCTTGATGGTCGATACCACGGGCGTGCCCGATGTACCGGTGCGCGGTTACGGCACACCGACGCGCAGCAATGTCTTCGGCAAGGCGGTTATCTCCGACATCAGCAGCTATCAGCGTACGGCGGCCAGTGTCGACCTGGAGAATTTGCCGAGCAATGTCGAAGCCACGCAATCGGTCACACAACTAACCCTCACCGAAGGGGCTATCGGCTACCGCTCGCTGGAAGTGATTGCCGGAGAGAAGGCCATGGCGGTTCTGCGCCTGCTCGATGGCAGCTCACCGCCCTTCGGCGCCACCGTGAAAAACCTGAAACAGCAGGCCACCGGGATCGTGAATGACGACGGCAATGTTTACCTCAGCGGTATTCAGGCTGGCGGGCAGATGGTCGTCAGTTGGGGCGGGGCCGAGCGCTGCAGCGTCACGCTGCCGAAGGTGTTGCCGGCGGATGGTTTGACCGACGCCCTGCAACTGAGCTGCCACAAGGTCGCCGCTGACCCACCCTTACCTGCGTCTGCAACGTTGACCGGCAGGCTTATCGAAACGGAGAACACAGCCTCATGAAGCTGAACACACGCCTCACACGCCACGCCTTTGCGCTGCTGGCTTTAGGCTTGAGCCAAAGTGCCAACGCCGCGATTGGCCTGGACCGTACCCGCGTGATTTTTGATGGCGGCAAAGACGCCACCAGCGTCAACATCACCAATAACAATACGCAGTTGCCGTATTTGGCGCAGGGCTGGATCGAGGATGAAGCGGGCACAAAAATCACCACGCCGCTGATCGTATTACCGCCGGTTCAACGCCTGGAGCCCGGCAAACAAAGCCAGGTGAAAGTGCAGGCGCTGCCTGCGGCCAAGCTGTTGCCGCAGGACCGGGAGACGGTCTACTACTTCAACCTGCGCGAGATTCCGCCGCGCAGCGACAAGTCCAACACCCTGCAAATTGCCCTGCAAACGCGGATCAAGTTGTTCTACCGACCGCAAGCCATTGCGCCCAGCCAGCAAGACCTGTCCAACCCGTGGCAAGAAAAACTCACCCTGACCCGCGAGGGCGACCACTACCGGGTGCACAACCCGACGCCTTACTACGTGACGCTGGTGGATGCGCGCAGCAGCAAGGGCGGCAAAACCGTGGCGGGCTTTGAGCCTCTGATGGTCGCGCCCAAAGGCTCGCACCTGCTGAGCCCGAGTGCCAAAGACCTCGGCACTACGCCGTATTTGTCTTACGTGAATGATTACGGCGGCCGCCCATTGCTGGCGTTCACCTGCAACGGCGCGACCTGCACAGTGAATGCGCAAGTGTCACCGCCAAATGAGTAGCGCCGGCTGCGGGAGAACAGCATGAAGTCGCACAACGTGAAGGTCCTGGGCAGCCTGCTGCTGGCGGTGGCGTGGGGTGTGCACGCCGAGGATGGCTGGGATATCGAGGGCATGAACGGGATGCTCAACATCACCGGTTCCATGCATGAAACCCCGTGCAGCCTGCAGATGACATCCCTGAACCAGACAGTTGATCTGGGCGCCGTGACCACCAGCCAGTTGCAGCGGCCCGGCGATCAGGCAACTGCGGTGCCCTTTCAACTGCGGTTTGAGGATTGCCACCGCACCGCTGGCAGCATTCGCAGTGAGCGCACCGGGAACCTGACATGGAGTGCTTTTCAACCGGTGCTCTCGGTGGCGTTTTTTGCCCCCGCCGATGCCGATGATCCGCGCCTGGTCAAAGTACAAGGCATCACCGGCATGGGCCTGCGCTTGACCGATGCGCTGGGGCGCGACGTACAGCTGGGCGCACGCGGCGAACCGCTGGTGTTGCCCATAGGCGGCAGCACCCAGGTGTGGAAGGTTCAGCCCACGCGCACCGCTGCACCGTTGACCAGCGGCGCATTTCGGGCCGTGGTGGGTTTCAGGCTGAATTATGAGTGAGGGCGCAACGATGATTAAGTCAACCGGCTCGCGCGGCCTGCTTATCGCGGGCGCGCTGTTGTGGGCCGTCAGCCAGGACGTGCAGGCCGAGACCAGCCTCACCATTCGTGCGGTCATCATCGCGCCGCCGCCGTGCGTGATTAACGCCGGCAGCACGCTGGATGTGCCGTTCGGCAACGACCTTCTGACCACACGCATTGACGGCGTTAACTACCGTCGCGACGTGCCGTATACCGTCACCTGTGATTCGCCTTTCAACAACGCGATGAAGCTCGAACTCAAGGGCACCGGCGCCGCGTTTGACGGCCGTGTACTGGTGACCCGCAAGGCGGACCTTGGGGTCAAGCTGTTCGTGAACGATGCCGACTGGCCGCTGAATACGCCCGTGAACTTTACCCATCCGAACTTCCCGGTGGTGCATGCGGTGCCCGTCAAGCGCGCGGGCAGCACGCTGACCGCAGGGGCATTTGATGCCGCTGCGACCCTCGTGATTGATTACCAATGAAGCCGATCACTCATAAAGAGAAGCCCCTCATGAGATTTTGGCAGCCGCAAGCGGTGTGTTCCCTCAGCCTTTGCGGGGGTGCCTGGGCCAACCTCACCTTCAGCGGCACGCTCAACGAGCCGCCGCCTTGCACGATCGATGCTGGAAACACCATTGAAGTGGATTTTGGTGATGTCGGGGTCAAGCGCGTCGATGGCGAGAAATACCGGCAGGGCGTCGGTTACCTCATCAGTTGCGGCGCCGACACGCTTCCGTGGTTATTGAAATTGAGTATTAACGGTACGCCAACCACCTTCGACAGCTCAGCGGTGCAGACCAACGTGCCGGCACTGGGCATTCGGATTTTTCAGAACAACCTGCCGTTTCCACTGAATACGCCTCTGGACATAAGCCTGTCGTCACCGCCGACACTGGAAGCGGTGCCGGTTAAACAGCCAGGCGCAACCCTGGCCCCCGCAAGCTTTTCGGCGGTGGCCACGCTGTTGGCCGAATACGAGTAGGAGTGACGTCTATGCGACATGCAAGGGTTCATCAGGGTGGAGCATGTGCCGGGCTGGCATTGCTGCTTGCGGTTGGCCTGGCGCCGACCGCGCAGGCGGCGGATAACCTGCGTTTTAAGGGCAACCTGGTTGAAGAGGCCTGCACTATCCGGCCCGGCGACGAGGCCATCACCCTGGAACTTTGGGACCTTACCAGCAAGCACCTCTACATCAACACGCGCTCGGTGGGTAAGGATTTCAAGCTGCATCTGGAAGACTGCGACACCACGATTGGCAACACGGTCACCATCACCTTTGGCGGCACCGAAAACATCGCGCTCCCCGGCTTGTTGGCGCTGGACGGTGCCAGTGTGGCGTCAGGTATCGGCGTGGGCCTGGAGACACTGAGCAACAAACCGTTGCCCTTGAACGCGGTCAGCGACGAGCAGGTGTTGAGTAATGGCAGCAATGTTATCGAGCTTAAAGCCTATGTGCAGGGTGAACCGCAGGCCATCAGGGATCAGACCATCGGGCATGGTGCGTACACAGTGACCTCGACGTTTACGCTGGATTATCCGTAAGCACCCATTGGCCGAAAACGGCCTCAAGCAAACCTCGAATCTCTGCTGGGCGGCTGTACGTGACGGGCTGAATGCTCGTTGTGGGGTGCCTGAGTAGAGAAGCAGTGAGAGATAAAATGAAACGACTCTATGGCGCCATTGTGCTTCTTGCCTTGATGGGCGTTACGACGACCGCGCAGGCCGTCGATTGCCGGGTCAATGGAGGGCCGTGGCAACAAGGCAATCCCAACCTGCAGGTACCGGTTACGGTCACCCTGACCGCAGACCGCACTCGCATCATGCTCGAAGGAGCGAGGTTGGAGTGCCGGTTTACCCCGGATGGTGGCCCACCGTCGCGCGAAGACTATTGGGCAACCGGTAGTGCAGCAGGCACTCCCTGGACCCCTGGCCCCAAGTTCAGCGGCGAACAGACCGGTTTGCGCATCAATGGGTCGTTCCAAAATACGCCGGTTGCATCGGGTATACGCGTGATCACCATACCCAACAACGGCGTGTTTTATCCGATCAACGTCACCCCCTACATTCTGATTCGTAACTACCCGGCTAATCCGTTCGACGTTCGAATAGGCGATAACCTCGGCCTGTTACGCATGACCAGTTCGAACAACTACGATGGCACCCGGCCGCAACTTACCGTCACGTACACCGCCGCCAACAACTTCACCGTCTCGCCATCCACCTGCGCGATCAATAACAACAATCCCATCGAGATAGACTTCCGTGAAGTGCACCAAAGGGCAATCGGCAGCGACCCGCTGACCACCACCATCACCAGAAACCAACGGCTTAACTACGCCTGCCCGGACGGCGGGATCAACACGCCGATCACCATCACCTACAAAGGCAGCCCGTCGTCGTTCGACCCGCGCTTGCTGGTGATGACCAATCCGGACGTGGGCACGGCGATGCTGCGTGGCGGCGCTGCGGTACAAGTCGGCCGCTCATTCCTCACGAACATTACCAACAGTGTGGGCAGCGATGACGTGACGTTTGCGCTTGTTCGGCGTGCGGGGTCGCTGCCGGCGACGGGCGCTATAAGCGGCAGTGGTGTGCTTGTGATGGGGGTGCCATGAGGGGCTGTAAGTTTGTTCTTACAGACCGCGCTATTAATTAAATTATTCTGCTGAGTGCGCAAGTAGTCTATCTCTTACAGTTATATTTAAAGTTCTGGCAAATTGCCATACTCTTCCTATGTATCTTGGTGTTACACGGCTACATCAATAAGCGAATTAGACGGCTTACTGGCATGCGATTTAACGAGACACTTACCTGGCGTCGAACGGGCTCCTGCTGTGCAACATGTGGTGCAACAGGTTCAGGTGCCCATTTTTTGATAACGGAAACAGGTAATGACCATGTTCAAGAAGTTCGCAGTTTTACTCCCTTTGGCTGTTGCAGCGCTGGGCTCTTCGGCAGTGATGGCCGCCAATGATGCCAGCACCATTATCAACATCCGCGCCGACATCCCGACCAAGCAGTTCCACGCTCAGCCGCTGGACCCCAACTTCGGTCGCGACGAGGTCATGAACTACAACACCATAACCGAACAGTTGAGCCAGCTGTCGACCGTGTACAGCCTGAAAAACAACGCAGGTTCGATTGCCGCCTACCTGCAGGATGGCCCCGCGTCGCTGAGCAACGGCAGCGACTCCATTCCTCTGACCATCTCGTTGGGCAATGTGACGTTGACCGGCACCGCTCAGGAAGTGGCTGGCGAGGCCGAGTCCGATCCCGGCCTGCAAAAAACCATGCTGATCAAGGCCGCCAAACCGACTACAACGCAAACCGGCCTCTACACCACAGTGGCCACCGTGATCTTCGATAACGTGCCCAAGGCACTCAGCAACTAAGGCCCTGCCTTATTGAAATCGCCGGCCGCAGCCTGTGGCCGGCTTTCAACCCGTGTGTGGTTCGCCAATAGAGTATCGAGTTCATGTTCCCTTTAAGACCCCTCGTGACGGCGATAGCGCTGGCCACCTGTTCGGTCGTTATGGCCGCGCCTGATAACACCTATACGCCGCGCAGTTTGCTGGCCCAGGCCAAAGGTTTGCCTAGCGATTTCGAAGAACACTTTTTCGATGTGCCATTGGCTGTGCGGGTCGAACGCGATCAACAGTTCGTGGGTGAGGCGATGATTGTGTTGACCCGGGATGACCGGCTCACGCTGCTTGAATTCACCGACTACAGCGACAGCAAGGTCACGGGCACCGAACGTGATACGTGGGAGAGTTATCTCAAGGCCGGTATTCCACTGGGAACGTGCACCACTCGCTGCCCCGAGCAACTGTTGGCGGTGCATTACAACCTGGCAAACTCACTGGTCTCGATTCTCACCGAGAACGCCGAGCGCGACACCACGCCTCAGCAGTTCTACACCCAACCCGACGACGGCAGCACCGGGCTGATCATCAATAACCAACTGAACCTCAATGGCGGGCAGAACCAGGACCTGGGGGGGCGTTTCGGCGTCGAAACCAGCAGCAGCCTGGGCAACTGGAGCCACACCCTGAATTTTCAACTGGCACGCCTCGGCGGGCCGGACACCCAGCTGTACCACGCGCTGTATTCGGCCTATGCACAGCGCGAGTTCGAGGGCCAGTTTTTGCGCCTCGGGTATTTCACGCCCAATTCCGAAGGCCTGAACCGCCTGCCGCGTTCGTTCGGCGCAGCGCCCGACGTCGCCGTCGGGGTGATGGTCGGCAGCTCCGACAGCCTGGCGATGAACAACCCCAAGCCGAGCATCTACCCGATCTATGTGACCTCCAACCGCCAAGGCTCGGCCGAGGTCTACCGCAATGGCCTGCTGATCAACACCCAGCCAGTACCGGCCGGTTTGCAGACCCTCGACACGCGCCCGCTGCCCGGTGGCATCTATGAAGTGGAAGTGCGCCTGATCGAAGACGGCCAGGTCACCTCCACCAGCCAGGAGCTGGTGTACAAGCCCAACAACTGGCGCAACCACGACGAGCGCTGGCGCTACAACCTGTTTGCCGGGCGTGAAAGCACCTTGCTCAATAACTGGGAGCAGCGCGACAAGGGCGACATGACCGCCGGCGCCTCGCTCAACTACCTGTTGCACCCGCGCGTAATCGTCGGTTTGTCGGGCCGTCAGGTGCAGGACCGTTTGCAGTTGGGCAGCTCCATCGACTGGACCCTGGCCCAGAGCGCCAGTGTGTATGCCAATGTCTACCAGACCCGCGACTACGGCACCGGCCTGGACGTGCAAGGGCTGTACAGCTACGGGCCGGGCAGCGTGATCGTGAGCCACAACCGCAGTTGGCTCGACACCCGCGACACCTACGAAACCCTGCCCGACGGCACCCGCCTGCGCCAGCGCAACACCTTTGTCGGCCAGACCAGCACCTCGTCGCTGTCGATCAACCATCGCCTGGCCAACCGCAATTCGATCAACGCCCGCGTGTCGCACAGCCAGGGCAATGTCGAAGGCGTGGGCCTGGACCTCGGCTGGACCCGCCACGACACGCTGTTCGGCAGCGATGCCAACTGGCGTTTGTCGCTGTTCGATCGAGCGTCCAGCAGCAACACCGGCAACAAGCGTAACCGTGGCGTCGACCTGACCCTTAACCTGGCCCTCGGCGGCCCCGGCGAAAGCTGGTCGGGCAGCATCGGTTCGCGCACCGCGCGCGAAGGCCAGCGTGACAACAACGCCTCGCTGACCTACCGCAAAGACCTCAAGGACCACGCCCTGCAAAACGTCTCGGTCACCGCGCTGACCGATGTTTACGGCGTGGGCCTGTCGAGCATGACCAGCTTCGCCACCGACACGTTGTCGGGCGATGCCTTTGCGCAACGCTCCTCGTACAACGGTGATTTAACCGGTGGCCTCAACCTCAACAACACCCTCGCCATCGGCGCGCAAAAAATGGTCTTGACCAGCCAGTACCACGGCAGCGGTTCGGGGATGATTATTGATGTGGAAACCGACGTAGAAGGCATCGCCCTGCGCGCCGATGACATGAGCGGCGGCAGCATGGCGCTGCGGCCGGGGCGTAATTTTGTGCCGATTACCGCGTACAAGAGCAGCTCGGTGGCCTTCGATTTTGAAGGCAACCACCCACCCGCTGCGACTATCCAGCCGGCGCGCACCGCGTACCACCTGAACAAGGGCGGCGTGGACTATCGCAAGATCAGCGTGATGCGCACCGTCACCGTGCTGGGCCGCTTGCTCGGCCCCGACGGCCAGCCGCTCAAGGGCCATCACATCATCAACCACGCCAGCCGTGGGGTGAGCGAGGTTGATGGGTTTTTCTCGATGGAAATGAACGCCGGTTCGCCGACCCTGGAAGTCAGGCGCGGCACCGAGTTGCTCTGCCAGTTCCGCCTCGACCCGAGCAAGGCGCGCAGCGAGAACGATGTGCTGATGATCGGGGAACTGCGCTGCACCCCGGATACCTTGGCCGACGCCACCTTCACCCCTAAAGCTGCAGGTTGATGCCCATGTTGTTGAAAAGACGATCCACACACTGTCGTGTCGTGAAGCTGGTCGGCGCAGCGTTGTTGTGGAGTCTGGCGCTGCCGGTCAGCGCCGCTACGCAAGAACTGTGGGCTGTGTTTGCGCCGGATTCGCAAAACCCGCTGAATAACAAGTTCACCAATAAAACAGAGCAAAGTGGCGTCTGTCCGTGGCACATACCCGCAAGGTGCGAGCAACTGGGGATTTTCAGTATCCGCACCAGGGACATCACCTTTAGCTCGAATGCGCCCATGCTGTTCAACCCCACTGGCCCGGCAGATCCACGTAGAAGCGTGATGTACAAGTTGCCCTCCGAGTGGCGCAGGCTGGAAGTAGTGTCAGAGACCGGGGAGAGGGAAACTGTCGAAGTACGCATCGCGGGAATCGGTGGTGGGGCAACCGTCGGCCGTCCTGCAACCTGGACGGCGTGGGGGCCTAGAAACTGGAACTACGCGCCACTGCCTTGTCTGGGCACCAACTACCTTATAGGCGACTCCCAATCTGTGCTGTGGTTTTGGTTGGTGCCTGAGGGTGCTGGCGCCTGCAATCTTGTGCTCCAGATGGATGTGCCCTCTGTGGACTATTTCCAGCTTGAGTATGCCTATGAGTTGAAAACCCCCAACCCGCTGACCATGGGTGTCGGCACTTATCGGGGCTCCATCGCCTATTCGGTAGGCCCGAATCAGGATTTCGATTTTGGCGACATCATGATCCCCAGCGACAACACCCTGGTGTTCAACTTTAAGCTGGACGTGGTGCACATCCTCAAAATCGATATTCCGCCCGGCGGCAATAATGTCGAGCTGGTGCCCCAGGGCGGCTGGCAGGCCTGGCTCAACCGGGGGCGCAAACCTACCCGGTTGTTCAGGGACCAAACCGTCAACGTCTTCGCCTCCTCACGCTTCAAGATGCAGCTCGATTGCCAGTACGCCGAGGCCGACAACACCTGCCGGATCGTCGACAGCGTTTCCGGCGAGTCGGTGCCGGTGAACGTCAGTGTGACCTTGCCCCACGGCATCACCGACGAGGCTGGGCGCCCGGTCAATCGCCGGCCGTTGCGCCGCGACGGCGTCGGCACCGAGTTGTTCCAGCCCACCCAGTACGTAGACCGCAAACCCAGCACCCTGCATTTCGAGATCGAGCGTGACGAGGTCGAGAAGATGCTCAAGGTCGGCGAGTCGCGGACGTACTCGGGCAATGTCACGGTTATCTGGGATTCAGAAGTCTAGCGGGTTGGTTTCAGGTAAATAATCGATGAGGTGTAAAGCAATGAAAAGCGTAGCGGTTGTGTTGGGCATGTTGATGGTTTCCCTGACGGCTCAGGCGGGTCCAAGCATTAATGTCGGGGTGGTGTACGACTACCTCGACGGCGACAAAAGTACCTACCTGAAACGCATTTTCAACGGTGGCACCAGCACCGCATTTGTGAAGGTCGAGATTCTGGAAATTCTCTATGACGCGCAGGGCGTGGCCAAGGAAGTACCGCTGAAGTCCCAGGCCGACAGCAACGCGCGTGACGGCCTGATGGCCAGCCCGGCGCGGTTGATCGTACCGGCCAACGGCATGCAGGGCACACGCCTGTTGTTTTTGGGCGAGCGCGGCAGCGAGCGCTATTTCCGCGTGCGATACATACCGGTGGTGCCGGAAAAAGAGGACGCCTTCGCTGTTTCCGAAGAAGAACGCGAGGCCTACCAAAGCACCTTGCAGGCCGGGGTCAGCATATTGGCCGGCTACGGCACGGTATTTTTTGTGCGGCCAAAAAACACCCGTTACGACACGCAGGTTGAAAACGGCGCCGCCCACTACAGGGTGCGCAATAACGGCAACAGCGTGATCGAGGTCGACGAGTTTAAAAACTGCGTGGTCGGCAAAATCGATGACTGCTACCCCACCACCAAAAACCATGTGTTGCCGGGGCGCACGTTCTCTTTCGACAAGCAAGCGGGCCGCGAATACACCTTCAAGCTCGTCGAAGGCGAGGCTCAGAAAAACCATGCGGTGAAAGGATGAACCGGCAGATGCTGCCGTGGCGCTTGCCTGCAGTGCGGGTGTTTTGCGTGCTGGCGTCGTTCAGTGTCGAGGCGTTCGCGGCCCGTGAAGAAGCGGTATTTCAGGTGTCGGTCACGGTGCCCACCAGCGACTTTTTTGTACTGCCGATCAGCCCGGGGTTTCTGGAGCGCGAGCAGGTCATGAGCTACAACCCGGTGACCGAGCGCCTCAGCACGTTGCGTGAATACTTTGATGTGAAAAACGTGCTGGGCGGCATCAATGCACGCCTGGGTTTTGAGCCGGTGCTGTCCAATGGCCGCGACCTGATCCCGCTGGCGGTCACCTTCAACGGCCATCGCCTGGAGCTGATCGAAACACTGGTGGTGCCGGAGGCCGAGGCCAAGGCCGGTAAACGTGTGCCACTGGAGATCGCCGCCATGCCGCCCGAAGGCGGTTATGTGAGCGGTGCCTATAACGGCAGCGTGCAAATTATCTTTGATGCCTTGAGGCCTTGAGGCTTCTGCCCGACCGATGAGAAATGTAGACATGAACCTGAAAACATTGAAGAAAACAGTTGTTGCGGCAGGAATAATAGGTGTGCTAGGGGGGGGGGGGGGGGGGGGNGGGGGGGGGGGGGGGGGGGGGAGCGCCGATACCCAATTAATCACGGCGCTGTTTAAGCCCAACCCCGCGCAACCTCGCGACAATAAATTCCTCAATACCACCGCGCAAAGCTCGATTTGTTTGGCGCACATACCGGCGCAGTGCAAGGCACTGGGTATTTTCAGCCTGCGCTTCGAAAGCTTTGGCGCAAGGTCCATGGCGCCGGTATTGGCCAACCATGCAGACCCGCGCGCCGGCGCCTATTTCAAGGTGCCGTCATCGTTCAAAGATGTCGAGGTACGCAACACCCGAACCGGGGAGTTGGAAATTGTGCAGGTGCGCATCGCGGGTGTCGGGTCGCTCTGGCGGCTACCACGACCACCGGGTGTGTCGGCATGGGCGCAACCCGGGGTTGGTTGGGATAACCAGTGGCGGTTCGCACCAAGCCCGTGTGTAAGCACCGGGCACCTGGCGGCATCGACCACCTATGCCTCATTTTTTTGGGTCGTGCCCCAAGATGCTGGCGCTTGCAGCCGTGTGCCCTCGGTCGACATTCCCTCGTTCGACTACTTCAGCCTGGAGTACGCCTATGAATTGGTCACGCCCAACCCGTTGACCATGTTGTCGGGGCAATACGTGGGCAGCACGAGTTACACCTTCGGTGGCATGGGCGCAGATTTTGACTTTGGCGATAACATGGTCGTCAGCAGTGATGCGGTGGTCACGCTGGACTTCATCCTCGACGTACAACATGAGCTGCGGGTGGAAATCCCCCCCGGCGGCAACGCCATTGAGTTGGTGCCTCAGGGTGGCTGGCAAGCCTGGCTGAACCAGGGGCGCAAACCCACGCGGTTGTTCCGTGACCAAACGTTTAATATCTCCAGTTCGTCGCCTTTTACCATGCAGATGAGCTGTGAGTACAGCAACGGTGCAGGCTGTGACTTGGCCGAAACCACCACCGGCAGGCGGGTTCCACTGCACGTTGCGGTGAGCCTGCCCGCAGGCTTGACAGATGACAGTGGCCAGGCCGTCAAACGTCGGCCATTGCGGCTGGACGGCTCGGGAACCACCTTGTTTCAGCCCAGTTACTACGTGAACCGCGGCCCCGGCACCCTGCATTTTGAGGTGGTGCGTGAAGACGTCGAAAAAATGCTGGTGCCGGATGTCGAGGCCACGTATCGCGGTAATGTGACGGTGGTGTGGGACTCGGAGGTTTAAGCCCAAAACGGCTGCACCTCCACCGGTGGCAAGCGGGCTTGCCACCGGGTCATGCCCGGGTGCTTGAGCGTGCGTTCAAACGGCCGGTTGTGACGGCCCCGCGATGGGCAGGTGTTGTGACAGCCCCAGCCGGTTAACCCGCTCTGCAACGGTCGCAATTTTCATCCTGAAAGTGCCCTGGGGCGTTATGTATTTATCCCAGGAGTCGGTGTGAATGTTGTTGTCCAAGGCAAATTTCACCACGGCCTTTCGGTTCCGGTTCTGTGGTTGAAGCCACAACTGATGCCAGTCCCGAAAATGCTGGTCGGTGATCGCCGTTCTCACCCCCGAGCGCAACCGTTGTAGCCGTATCACTCTGGCCAGGCCCTTGACGGTCATCTTGCCGTTCTTCGAAATGTAGGCCGTCCACACAAAGGGATTAATGTTATGGGCTTGCCTGAAGGCCTTCGCCGCTTGCTGGGTTGGGTCATCCAGGCCAACCCAGGTCATGAACAGGCGGTCTGTGAACTGCGCATGCGCCTGCGGGTTAAGGCGTGCCTGGCCCGTTGCGTTTATTTGGCCGGTCAGTTTTACAAATTTGTTCCAGGTACTCAGCGGAATCGCGCGTGCATGGATAAAACTGCTGGCGTCGAGTACCGGGAGCGGGTCAGGTAACTGGGCATTGGCGGCCACATGAGCCTCCCATTCTCTAAGCGCCAGGGTGATTTTACTGTCGGCTTTCGGCGCGCCGCCGGGCGCACGTTGCAACGTGTCCAATGACCAGAATGTGTTCGGCAGCTTGCGCAGCCTGAACGGCGTGAACCCGCCGCTGGGCGTCAGCACGGGGGCGACCAACCCATTGCGATCGTAGAGATTGAACGCGTCCTGAATTCGAAACACCTGCTCTTTGCCCGCTTCACTGGTGCTGCGTACCAGCAAGGTTTTGGCAGCGTCGGGCGTGCGATAGATACCCGTGCCTTCGGCCAGCGATGAACCGGCCGGAATACCGCCTTTAACCACCAGGTGGGCGCTTTCTTCAAGGAAGGCCTTCTGGTAACCGGTAAGGTCAGGCAGCGGTGTGCGCCTTGCCGGCCTGAGCAGCAGGTGCAGCGGCTGCAGGCCAACGTTTGCCGACCGCGCAGCGCCGGCAACCGTGCTGGTGGCCGTTGCGACCTCGAACAGCACCCGCCCCGCGACCCCGCGGCGCACAATCAAGCCGGCAATGCTTTGCCCCAGGCTGCGCACGCTGTGCACCGTGGTGCGTGCCACTTTGCCGACCCAGCCAAACGCCGACGCCGCCAGTTGCCCGCCCCAAGGGAAGCCGGCCAGTACGGTGCTGACCACGTCCACGCCGAACATGACTTTGTTGAACGTGGCCTGGTCGTTCAATTCCTCGTTGGTCACGCTTTGCGTGTCGGCGTGGTCCAGCAGGTGCAGGTAGTTCTGCCGGTACAGCGCGGCCAGTAGGTCGCCTGGGTGTGCGGCCAGGCGATGGTTCAGCAAGCGCGTGTTGGCCGGTAAGCGCTCGCGCAAGTAAGCCCGCCAGGCCGGGCTGCGCATCAATTTGACGAGTGCATCAAGGCTGGCGATTTCCCTGAGTGGCAAGCCATCGGGTGCGTGCGGTGTATACAACACACACATCGCATCGGCGGCGGTTGAGAGCAGCATAACCCCGTTGACGGTCTGCCCGCCGCGGCCCTCGGGCGCTTCACTGGCCGGGTTGAACATCAGCGCATTGGCGATCACTGCGTGCCCGTCAACCGGCTGGCGTGCCTCGGGGTGCGGTGCGGCCAGCACGGCCGCCATCCAGGCTGCGCCTTTTTTTTGCAGGTTGTCGCTGGCCGTTGGCGTGGTGTAGGCATCCGGGCTCAACCGGGCGGCCACCGCCGCGTAGTCCAGCGCCGCCTCCTGGCTCGCGATCCAGGCGCTTTTCAGGGCCTGCGCAGACGCCGTAGTGGCCGTCGGGGCGAGGTGAGTTTTGAGCACAGTTTCGGTGTACCGGTGGCCCACATTCAGCGCTTTGACCCACGCCTCCAGCAGGTCTTTATCCAGGGTGATGGCTTTGCCCTGAGCGTCCGGCACCCAGCCACCTTGCGCGGTGATCAGCGTGGCTTCCAACTGGTCGTCTTGCGTCCAGGAAAGGCTGCGGTCCCACGGCTGGGTGTTTTTCAGCAGCAAGTTGGTCAGGCTCATGGAGGTGGGCGTGACGTTTTCATGCAGTGAGCCAAAACCCGCACCAGCGGTGATGCGGGTTCGGCTGGTTCGGCTAACCAGGGTCTGGTCCGGGTCAACGCCTTGCGCGGGGTAGTCGGCCCTGGGCTTGCCGTCCGCGCCTTGCTCTGCGAGGAATGCGCGTATCTTCAGCACCACCTGTTGCCGGGCATACTCGGCCAGCGTGGGGATAAGCGCCTTCCATTGCTGGCCCAGCGCGTCCTGTTTCAATTGTGCGTCGTACGCCGAGTCCAGCAGGGCTTTCTGGTCCGCAGGGTTCAAGCGTTTTTCCCAGTCGGGGCGCCAATGCTCAAGCAACCGTTGGTTGCGCGCCATGAAGGCTGCGGCCATGTCCAACAGTTCCACCAGTGCCTCGCGGCCATTGCGCTCGGTCTGCGCTTCACCCTCGGTCAGGCCCAGCAGCGCCTGAATGTCGGACTGTTGCTTGTTCAGCAACGCCTGAATGCTGTCGACAACAAAGTCGTCTTCGATCGGCGCAAAGGTGTCGTGCAGGTCGCTGCTCCACAGCCCGGTTTTGGTATGTTGCACCGACAACGGCAAGCCGCTGACGAACAACCTGCCGCTGTCCTCACCGGCATTGATGCGTGCTTTCAGCGCGTCTTGCAGGGCGTGCAAAGTCGCAAACGTTTCAAGGCCCTGGTCCGGGGTAAACAGCACCACCGGGCCTTCGCTGATGCTTGCGCCAATGCCATGGGTGCTGAGGTTTTTGTGCCCGTAGGGCCAGTGCGGGCGTACCGGGCTTGAGCCGTCACTTGGGGTCAACACGAAGCTGCCGGCCAGGCGCGCACCGTCAGCGCTGCCGGTGTTGACGCGCAACTGATAAACGCCAGGGCGGGCGCCGTGGTTGAACCCAGCCTCACGCCGGGCCTGGGTCGGGTAGTTCAGCGCGCGATCAATCAACAGCTTTGCGTTCGGGCTCAGGGTGTTGTCGGCATGGCGCAGGCGCGCCTGCACATCCAACGCCTGACGCAAGACCTGCACCAGCCTTATCTGTGGGCAGACCATTTGCGGCGCGATGGGGGTGCGCCAGTAATGCCTGACCTGCGCGCCCAGCCCGGCTTGCAGGGCTTCGGCCAGGCCTGGCAGCACGTCGTAGTGGGCGATTTGTTCGGCCTCACCGAAGGCCGTGGCGCTGCTGAAGAGGCTTTCAGCGAAGGTGTCGGCAGCGTCTGTCTGCGCGGCGTGCGCCTCATCATCATCGCCGTCCAGCGTGACGTTTTCCCACAGCAAAAAGTCCTCAAGCGCCTCGCGCAAGGTACGCGAAGCGTCGAAGTGGCGCTGCCCGGCGCTGTCGGTGCGGTAGCGATTCACATACAAGCCGCCCAGCAAGGTGGCGTCGGGCAGGTGTGCGAAGGTCTCCTTGAGCAGCGGCGTCAGCACACGGTCCAGCGTGGGGTGGTGGTCATCGGTCAGCACATAGTCGAATTGCTGGTTGACCGCGTTCCACAGCTGTATCAGTTGGGTTTGCTGTTCGCTGTGCGGCGGGGTATGGGCGACGGCGGCGCCGTGCATCGTTTGTGTGGGGTCCGGCAGGCGCGCTATCAGGCTTGGGCAACCCTTCAGCGGCAGCGCGAGGGCGCTTGCCAGTGCGTCTGCCAACGCCTCGAAGCTGGCGGCGGGCGTGCTGAACGCCTGGTCAATGTCAGTTTCTTGCTGGTCACGCTGGGTTTGCAGGCACTGGGTGAACAATGGCCCGTTGAGGGTGACATAGCGCAGGTGTTGCCCACCGCTTAACACGGTACTCGCACGCGACCGCTCGCCGGCCGGGAGGTTGGCGAGCAGCAGGGCTTTGTCGGGGCCAGCGACAAGGCGCCTGCGCAAGGTGTTCTCCATGGCGTTGAAATGCTCGAACATCTCAAGCCCCAATTGCGGGGTGTAGAGCGCCACCGGCCGACTCGTGTGCAACCGTTCGGCGAGCACAAAACAGCCGCTGAGCGTCGCGCTCCACTCAGGCTGCTCGCCTGCGTAAAGGGTTATCCCGGCGGCCAGCATGCGTGCGGGGTTGCCCGAGGTTTCATGCAGCACCTGGTTCTCGATCAACTGCCGCCCTTCGGTCACCACCTGCAAGCGTGCCTTGGCGGTGGCCACGGCTGTTTGCGCTTGAGGGTCGGCAGGCCGCTCCTCTAGGGCCAGGTGCGCCTCGGTGAGCTGTTGCCGGGTTTCGGCCAATTGCAGGTCCGCTTCCAGACAAAACAGCCGACGCTGTTTTTGATTCATGTCGGCATGCACGCTGAGTGCGCCAGTGCTCAAGTGCGGCGACGCCCAGAAGTCGTCGAGTGCGCGCTGGTACAGCGCCGCGCTGTCGTTTTGCAACGTGTCGATCAGCGTGTTGAAGGGCTCAACCTGCAGCGCCGTAATATCGCCATCGCGGCCCGTGCTGTGAGCGTTTCGATAGAACCCTACGGCTTGGGTGACACTGCCGGTTGGCGGCGCTTTGGCCAGTTGGGTCGGCACAGTTTGAGTGGCGATGGCGTCTTGCAGCACCTGCGTCAGGTTGCGCGTGCGGGTGAGCCGCGCCACCGCGGCAGGCGCATCGCCTGCCGCGGGCGTGGGGGTGTCGTAAACGTATTCGTTGAGGAACACCGCATCCGGGTTGAGTGGGGTGTCGGGCAGCAGCAGTGCCAGGGCCTGACGCAGCTCGGCGGCAATCACCGTGGCAAACACCGGTTGGGCATCCAGCAGGTGCGTGATGCCGGTGGTGCAGGTGGCCAACTGGCGCAGCAACTGTTGGGGGGAGGGCGCAGGGAGTAAACGCATTGCCTTGATTTCCTGTCGTAAGGGCTTGAGCGCTACACTAAAGAGCCTTGCGAGCAGGGCAGGAATACATAACCACCACACGCCTGGAGGCGGCGGTTCAGGACGCTTCGCTAACCGCCGCCGATCAAACCTGCGCCTCGATCATGGCTAAACGGGTCAGGCTTCGCCCCAGCTCCTTTTCATCATAAAAACTTTTGAGAAACAGGCTCAGGTACAGCTCTTCACTCATGGGCTCGGTGGTCAACACGTGCTCATGGTTCACATTTAACCGGTCGGCCAACTCGACTAAACGTTGCCTGAGCTGCGCACTGGCGGTGGGCTCGCGCTGTTCGTCAGACAGTTGTTGATCTGTAACCCAGGCGTTCTGGGCCAAGCGCAGGTCATCAATAGTGTCGCTGGCCTGTGCATGCTGACAGTTGATTTTTTGATACTCGTCGCGATGCGTTTCGCGCAAATACTCGCTCCAAAAATACTGTTCGAGCATCTGATCTACCAGCCCGTCGCCCTGCTCACTCTCGATGACTTGGTTGTAGGCACTCACCAGTTGCGCGGCCTCCACCTCGCCACTGTCGCGATACAGCATGTGGTCGGCCAGCCAAGGCAAGTCCAGTCGCGCCTTGAGGCCGGTCTGGTAAGCGCTGTACACCTCCACTTCATCGAGGCTACCCGACACGCCCCCAACAATATCGGTGGTCAGGCGCAGGGGCGGGCCTTCACTGCCATCCTCATTGCGCGTGGGCGTGACCAGGCGCGCCTGAATATCCAGGTTGGCAATTTGGTTAAGCTTGTCCAGCCGGGCTTTTTGTTTTGCCAGTTGCACTAGCGCGTTGGTCCGGGTTTGCCGGGTGGGTTCGTGCCAAGCCTCAAGCTTCATGGTTTCGATGCCCATGGCGTTGAACAAATGGGCGCCCGCATCGGCGCATTGAGCTGGCGCGGCAGCCAGGTTGAACAATGCGCTGCGGGTCGGCTCGTCACAGTCGGCGGCCCTCAGCAGGCGCAGCACATTGATGCGCAATTGGCTCAGGTTGCGCCCATAGCGCAACATATCCGCCGGGTCCTGAACCACCAGAAACTCTGGTTGTTGCTGACTTTTGATGACCTCGAAAAAGCCCTGGGAGCCGTGTTCGCGCTCCAAGTCATTCCACACACTCTGCCACCCCACGCGTTGCTCGGCCGGCAGGTGGCCGAGCCAGTATTGGCTGTCCTGTTCGCCTCTGGGGGGGTAGGTGCGATAAGGGTCCAGGCCTGCGGCGCGGCGGTAGCTGACCAGCCGGTTTTCGGCATTCGGCTCAAGTTTGTTGCGGTTCAGGCGCGTGCGTGCGATCAACTCTGCCGACGCGGAACCCGGTTCAACGATGGGCACTTGGGTGATGGCAGTATTGAGCAGGCTCAAGTTGAAGTGTGGCGAGCGCGGCAGGTCCGCCAGGCCGACTGGCCATTGGCTGATGGGGGTGTTGTTGAGCATCAGTATGTGCAGTTCAGGCATGCGGCTGATGTCTGGCGGCGTCAGCAGGTATTCGTTGTGCGAAAGAATCAGCACCCTCAGGTGCTGCAAGTGTTTGAGTTGTTCGAGTGAGTGCGCGGCCCAGCGGATCGGGTTTTCCGCCAGCCCCAGTTGAGTCAGGCGACGCATGCCGGCGATGGCGCCCGGTAACTCGGTCAGGCGCTTGCCGGTGATGTCGAGGGTGCGCAGGTTGGGAAAGTTATGCAAAAACGCGCTGTCGGCGAGGGTGAATTGGGTGCCCGCCAGGTTCAGGCTGGTGACGTGCTGCAAGCGGTCGCTGAGTGCGGGGAAGTGCTGCAAAAAGCCGTAGATGGTTTCTCCGCGCAAGTCCAGTTCGCTGCCCAACTGGCGGGTACCCACGTCGGTTTCGTAACCCTGGGCCGACTGCTCCCAACCTTCTTGTATCAACTGGATCAGGCGCTTGCGAAACAGCTGCTCCGGCAGCGCCGGCCTGCGTCTGTGGCTGCCCGCGGCAGGCAGTTTCTGCCAGTTGTCGAGTTCCGTCAGCAGGGTTTTTTTCTGGGTTTCAAGCGTGCGCAACACGCGTTGCCCAGCGCTTGAGTCCAGCGCCTCGGCATACGCTGTCACGTCTGCTGCGGAAAGGCTCGGGTACAGCGCCTTTAGCCGTTCTTCGACGTTTGGGCTGTCCAGCCCCAGCCGTCGGCGCAGCGCGCTGAACAGCGGTGTTTGCAGCAATTGCTGAGTGTCCCGGGAGGCGACGGCCAGGGTCGGCCCCTCGGCCAGCAAGGTGCGGCGTTCGGCAGGCGGTTGCAGGGTTTGCTGCAGCCACTCGCGCAACCCGGCGCCTTGGCCTGGCGCGAAACCCAGCGTGTCACGGGGTATGGCGTGCAGTACCGCTTCATACAGATCAAACGTGCTGTCGGTGCCGGCTCCATGGAGTGTGTAGCGCCCTGGCGCGGTGCGTATCAGCAGCGTCTCGGTGGCGGCGGCGTCCGGGCCGACACGGCAGCGTAATTGCCCGGTGGGCAGTTGCTCGCGAATGCTGATGCGCAGGTTGCCGAAGGCGTCACTGTGAAGTCTCAGGGCATTCAGCAGCAGCCGTTCGGTAGCGGGCGTGGGCGCGTCGCCCTGGTAGAACCCTTCGTAGGCGTGGGTGCTGAGTGCTTCGAATTGCAATTCTCTGGCCTGATGACTCAGGCGCAGTGGCACGCGTTGCTCCTCGTTCATGATGTGCACTTCGGCGGGGCGCGCCTGGGCCAGGATCGCTCGGCCCAGGCTGTCGGGCAGGTCGGGGAATCGCTGTTGCAGCAGCAACCCATGGGCGCTGTTTGATTGACGTTTGAACCGGTACAGGTGCTCGAAGATCTCGTCCTTGCGTGAGGCGATGTACGCGCTGAGTTGCTCACGCAGTGCTTGGGTGCGCGCGCCATGCTCGGCCGGCAAGGGTTTGCCGAGCAGGTCGGCGAGTTCGGTCTCATCCAGAAAGCCCACAAGCCGCTGGGCCAGTTGGCCGGCCATCAAGTCGTCACTGCAAATGGCCAGGGTTTGATCCGATGGCGCCTCCAGCGCGCCATGCCGGATCGACGCGCCGCTGAGGTCGGCAGCTTCAAACACCTCGATGGCCTTGGCGCTGGGCCAGCCGGGCATCCGCGTGACCATGTCGGCCGACCAATACACCGCTTCTTCGGTGTCGGCGAACGGCTCGCTGAGCGTGTCAATGTGCTGCCTCAGTTCAAACCGGTCGAGGGTGTCGGCCAGCAGCGGTGGCGTCGCCTGGTTTTCGCTGTACATGTGCCGCAGCGCGCCGGGTTCGGTGCCACTGATGGCGCGCAACTGCTGCAGGCGCTCGGCTGGCCAGGTCGCCGTTGCGGGGCTCAGGCGCTGGAACAGTTGCGTGTCGTCCCAGGCCCTCGGTTCCTCGCCCTGCAGCACCACCGCACCACGCCCGTTAAGCAGCACTTCGGGGCGATAGGCGTGGGCGCGCAGTGGGTGGACGATGCGGTGCGCGCCGGTGTCGGGGTCCTGGCTGACTTCATAGTGCTTTTGCGCCAGGCGCAGGATTTTTTTGCCGGCGTGCTGATGAAAACCGTGGGTGTCGGGTTGCGACTCGGCGGCCAACACCACGGTTTTTTGTTCGTAGGGGCTCAAATCCGCCTGCCATAAACGCAGGGCGCCGTCGCTTCGGGTGACCGGCTGCAAACCCTCGACGAAGGGCGACAGCTTGACCTGCGCAAGTTGCGCGGCGGCGCCGAACGCGATCAATTGCAGCAGGTTCTCGGTGACTGCCACCACGTGTTCAATGGCCTCTATGCCCTGGCCTTGCGCCCAGTCGAGCAGGCCTTCGAACACCTCGTCGGCAATTTGATAAGCGGTGTAGGCCAGCATCAGTTCGCCCAAAAAAGGCACGAACGGCGTCACCACCAGCAGTGCTGCGTTAAGCAGGTCGGCGAAGACTTTTTGCAGGTTGTCCCACCAGGCCCAGCGCGCCATGCGGTCGGCGTAGGCGGTGGCGATGGCCAGCTCGCGCGCATCGTTGAGAATTTTGTCGACTTTTCGCTGGTACAGGTGTTGCCACACAGGTGTCGGCACGCGCTGCACGCTGAACTGCAGGTTGGGGGTGTCGAGCGCTGTGTCGCGCCAGCTCGGTTGCGCCTCGCCGGGCACGTGTTGATGCCACTTCACCTGGCTGAGGCGTGCGCCTAACTGGCCAAAAAAATGCCCGAGGTATTGATGCTCGATAAACCGGCTGAAGAACCGTTGGTAGTCAGGCTCGCGCAGTTTACCGGTCAGCTCCAGCATGAACTCGACGGTTGAGGCGTAGCGCTTGAGCGGGTGCTGCGGGTCGTCCGGCAGGTAGACGATAACGGGTACGGCCTGGCGGCTTTGCTCCAGGTTGGCGCCGATCAACAGCACCCCGGTCAAGGTCGCGTCCATCAGGCTGAGGTCATGGCAATGCACGGGGTTGGCGTCGAGTGTCAGCAGTTGCCGCCCGGCGATCAGGTCAGTGATCAGGCGCAGGTCCGCAGGCTGTATATCACCCTTCATCAGCGCCATGTGCGCTGCGACTTTGAGGGCCGCTTGCTGGTTGGCATTGACCCGCGCACGCAGCACGCCTTGCACCACAGGCTGGTTGAGGCCCAGGTAAAGCTCAAGGTGCTTGTAGTACTGGGCGCCGATGTCGAGGGTGCGCACCAGCGTCATGAACTGCTCGATCGACAGTGTGCTTTTCAGCGGCAGCACGTCGAAATGCCCCAACGCGTCGGGCTGCGTGATGAACTGCGAGTCGGCGCTGAATGACTCGGTGTGCGCAAAGTTATGCAACGCCGCGTCCAGCAGCGAGACCGTGCGGCTGCGCACGCCGCCACTCAGGTCTATCACCCACCACGGCTGCTCGGCCGGTGCATAGAGGCGCAAGCAGGTGCTGCGTACATCCACGTCGAGGTTGTAGTGCTGTTTCAGTGCGGCTTTTAACAAGGGCTCGGCGTACGCCTTGAGGTCGGTTACCGGGGCGAGTTTCTGGTCGATCAGGCTTTGGGTTTTCCAGTGTTCGGTGATCGCGGTTTTCAGCCGTTGGTGCTGATCGAACGAGGCGCTTTTATACCAGGCCGGAATGTTTTTCGGGCTGGCCTTCAACGCGCTGACGCGTGACATGGGCAGCGTTTTAACCCAGTCGGGCAGAGCATCGCGGATGAGTGCGTAGTGCTGGCCTTTATCTTCTGGTGCGGGGGCGGGCAGGGTGGTCATGGTGTGGTTTTCTGTGCTGAGTGGGCACTCAGACTAGGCCCGCACAGGGGCTCTTCTGGCAGTAACTGTTTATCGACGCTGCATGTACTCCGCTCACTTGGGCCATGCCCGTGCAGGTAAAATACACCTGTTAAATTGCATTCAGGCCCTGTCTTCCCCTAAATTGCAGCACTTTTACAGTGAAAGACCCTACCGCAGGCTTTTTATACTGCACGCCCCGCTGAGCTTGCCCGGCAGACGGGCCGGCCATCAGGCACCGGCCCGCAGCCTGGGCACTCAACGGACCCTCCAATAACAAGATGAGGTTGTACCCTTATGCCCGTTGGCAACCCACTGCCCCATGGCGAGACCGCTCAACGCGGCCCGCTCAAACGCGAACTTGGTGAACGCCACATTCGCCTGATGGCGCTCGGCGCCTGTATTGGTGTCGGCCTGTTCCTGGGTTCGGCCAAGGCCATCGAAATGGCCGGCCCGGCGATCATGCTGGCGTACATCATCGGTGGCCTGGCGATTCTGGTGATCATGCGCGCCCTCGGCGAAATGGCCGTGCACAACCCGGTCGCCGGCTCGTTCAGCCGCTACGCACAAGACTACCTCGGCCCGTTGGCCGGCTTTCTTACCGGCTGGAATTACTGGTTCCTGTGGCTGGTCACCTGCGTCGCGGAAATAACCGCAGTGGCCGTCTACATGGGCGTCTGGTTTCCCGATGTGCCACGCTGGATCTGGGCCTTGGCGGCGTTGGTCAGCATGGGCAGCATCAACTTGATCGCGGTCAAGGCGTTCGGTGAGTTCGAATTCTGGTTCGCGCTGATCAAGATCGTCACGATCATTGCCATGGTCATCGGCGGCGTTGGCATCATCGCCTTCGGCTTCGGCAATGACGGCGTGGCGCTGGGGGTGTCCAACCTGTGGGCGCACGGCGGCTTTATGCCGAATGGCGTGAGCGGCGTGTTGATGTCCCTGCAAATGGTGATGTTCGCCTATCTGGGTGTGGAAATGATCGGCCTCACCGCCGGCGAAGCGAAGAACCCGCAAAAGACCATCCCCAGCGCTATCGGCTCGGTGTTCTGGCGCATCCTGCTGTTCTACGTAGGCGCGTTGTTCGTGATTCTGTCGATCTACCCCTGGAATGAAATCGGCACCCAGGGCAGCCCGTTCGTGATGACCTTTGAACGCCTCGGCATCAAGACCGCTGCGGGCATCATCAACTTCGTGGTCATCACCGCCGCGCTGTCGTCGTGCAACGGCGGCATTTTCAGCACCGGGCGCATGCTCTACAGCCTGGCGCAGAACGGCCAGGCGCCGGCCGCCTTCGGCACCACCTCAAGCAATGGTGTACCGCGCAAGGCGTTGCTGCTGTCGATTTTCGTGCTGTTGCTGGGCGTGCTGCTCAACTACATGGTGCCGGAGAAAGTCTTCGTCTGGGTGACCTCCATCGCCACCTTCGGTGCGATCTGGACCTGGCTGATGATCCTGCTGGCCCAGCTCAAATTCCGTAAAAGCCTGAGCCCTGCCGAGCAAGATGGCCTGCAGTACCGCATGTGGCTGTACCCGGTCAGTTCCTACCTGGCGCTGGCGTTTCTGGTGCTGGTGGTGGGCTTGATGGCGTACTTCCCCGACACGCGTGTGGCGCTGTACGTCGGCCCGGTGTTCCTGGTACTGCTGACTGTGTTGTTCTATGTGTTCAAGTTGCAGCCCACCTATGCTGCGGCGCGTGCGCAAGCCTGAGGTTCAGGCGCTCGATAAAAAGCCCCGGTCACGGGGCTTTTTGTTATTCAGACGGTGGCCGCGCGAGGCGGCTGGCTCAGGCGTTGGTTGAACTGCAGCCAGGCCCCCAGCGCGGCCATCAGCGCGGCGCCGATCAAGGCGGTAAAAATCTGCATGGCGAAGGCATCGCCGGCCATCGCGTTGACCATATCCGCCAACGGCGCCAGCAACACGCCGAGGCAGAATACTTCCAACGAATAACGCCCCATTCGGCAGGTCTGCTGCGCCAGCCAGTGTTGCGTCCAGGCACGCCCCGGCAACAGTTTGGCGGTCACGTAGGCCAGGGCCAGAAAGTGCAGCAGGCGCACCGGCGACAAGTCAGTCTTGCTGATCGGGTAGAGCCGTTCGCTCACGGCAGAGGGCAGCAACGCGTCATGCACTTCTGGCCAACGCCAGGCAATCGTGATCACCCCGGCGGCCACGACGTAGGCCGCCGCCATGCCAAACAACGGCTGGCGCAGCAGTGGCCGCTGAGCCTGCACGCGGGGTCGTTGCGCGTGAATCGCGGCGGCGCCACCGAGTACAAACAGGAACTGCCAGGTGACCGGGTTGAAGTACCACACACCGTCGGCAATCGCGGCCAGGTTCCAACCCAGCAGCGGTGCCAGCAGGTAAACCGCCATCGACACCGCGACCACCACCCACGGCTTGCGCAACAGCAGCGGCAGCACTAACGGCAAACCGGCCAGCAGCACGATATACAGCGGCAGCGGGTCCATCAGGTTCGGCTTGAAGCGCAGCAGCAATTCATCGACGAGGGCTTGCTGCGGGTTCGTGACGAAATGCGTCAGGCCCATCTCTTCGACCAGATCGCGGGTCTCTACATGGCTGTTGGCGAAGAACACAATGCCCATCAACATCGCCAGTAGAAAGATGTGCACCACGTACAACACCCACGTGCGTCGCAGGATCTTCAAACAGGCCATCCAATACCCTTCGCGCTGCAAGACCTTGCTGTAGGCCAGCACGGAGGCATAGCCGGCAAGAAACACAAACACTTCGGCCGCATCGCTGAAGCCGATGTTGCGCAGGGTAATTTGGCCGAGGGGATTGTGCGGGACGTGATCCCAGAAAATGAAGATCAACGCCAGGCCCCGAAAAAAATCGATGCGCGGGTCGCGTCCGTTCAGCATGGCGGCGGGCTCTTGAACAAGTAGTTGAGGAATGGCAAACGAACGTCAGGCGTGTTGCAGTGCACACGTCTGACGGTGGCAGGTTGGCGATATTTGTAAGCAATTGCAAAAGCTGGGTATTGCTGAATGTCTCAACCGCGCAGCGGTGACCCTGTTAATTCTGACAGTAGACGCCGCTCAGCTGCCGTGGCTTGCTGGGCGCAGCCTCAACAGGACGCCGCGATGAGCAGAGTATGGAAGGGATTTTCCAGTTATACGGTGATCGGCGTTGCCAATACGCTGATCCATTGGCAGTTGTTTTTCGTTTTGTTCGCCGCGTTTGACGTCAGCCAGGCCACCAGCAATCTTGTGTCCTTCTGCACGGCGGCGTCCTTTTCCTTCTATGCGAATGCGCTCTACACCTTTGCCTCGCCGGCTTCGTTGCCGAGCTATGCGTTGTTCATGCTCTGCATGGGCGGCGTGAGCCTCGGTGTCGGTGCGTTAGCGGACCGCTGGCAACTGCCGGGGATCGTCACGTTAGTGGTGTTTTCACTGATCAGCCTGGTGTGCGGGTTTCTCGTATCGAAGTGGGTGGTTTTTCGGGAGCGAGCGCAATGAAGATCTCGCTGGTGGTGCCGCTGTTCAACGAGGAAAACACGCTGGGTGTGTTCTATCACGCCATTCGGCAAGAGCCTGCGCTGCGTGCTCACACGGTCGATATTGTGTTTATCAACGATGGCAGCACCGACCGCACCGCCGAGTTCGCCCACGCGATTGCCTTGGCTGACCGTCACGTGGTGCTGATCAACTTCTCGCGTAACTTTGGTAAGGAAGCGGCGCTGTTCGCCGGGCTGGAGTATGCCCAGGGCGATGCAGTGATCCCCATCGACGTCGACCTGCAAGACCCGGTTGAGGTCATCCCGCACTTACTCGCCGAATGGCAAAAAGGTGCAGACGTGGTGCTGGCCAAGCGCCGTGACCGCGCAAGCGACAGCTACCTCAAGCGCCACAGCGCGTCGATGTTTTATCAACTGCTCAACCGCATCGCCTACACCCACATTGAAGAAAACGTCGGCGACTTCCGGCTGATGGACCGCAAGGTGGTGAACGTCATCAAGGCCCTGCCCGAGCAGCAGTTATTTATGAAAGGGGTGTTGTCGTGGGCCGGGTTTACCGTGGCGATTGTCGAATACGACCGTGCCCCGCGCACAGCCGGCCAAAGCAAGTTCAACGCCTGGAAACTGTGGAACCTGGCGCTGGACGGCATCACCTCGTTCAGCACCTTGCCGCTGCGCTTGTGGAGCTACATCGGCGGGTGCATTTCGCTGTTCGCGTTGGTGTATGCCGCGTACCTGATGGTGGACAAGGTGCTGTTCGGCAATGCAGTGCCGGGGTACCCGTCATTGATGACTGCGATATTGTTTCTGGGCGGCGTGCAACTGATCGGGGTTGGCATACTGGGGGAGTATGTGGGGCGTATTTATATGGAGACGAAGCACCGGCCAAGGTATGTGATCGCCAGCAAAGTCGAGATGAACCTGGACCGGGAAAACAGCCTCAGGCGGGTGGAGCGTGAAGAGCACTCTGTTTAACAACGCACGCATGACCAGCGTTCTCGTCGCGTTTATATTGATTGTCGGCACCGTGGTGCGGTTTCACGCTATCGACAAGTCGGGCGCGTGGACGGACGAAGCGTTCAGTCTGTTACTCAGTGCCAAATCGCCGGCCGAGATACTCTTCCACACAGCACGTGATGTTCACCCGCCCCTCTACTATTTGATATTGCATGGTTGGATACAGCTGTTCGGTGACAGCGTTCACGCTGCGCGTTTCCTGAGTGCGGTGTTGGGTGTTGTGAGTGTGGCGTTGGCCATGTGGCTGATGCGTCTGCTGAGCAGCCGGCGAGCGATGCTGCTGGGCGGCCTGCTGGTCGCACTGTTGCCTATCGCGGTGCGCTACAGCCAGGAAGTTCGCATGTACGCGTTACATGCGACGTTAATGCTCGGCGCAACGATCGCTTTGGTCTACTGGCTTAAAAATTCGCGTAGCCGATGGCCGTTGGTTTTTTATTGCTTGCTGATGGTCGCCGGGCTTTATACACACTACTTCACTGTGGTGTGTGCGTTCGCGCACTGGCTGTACTTGACGTTGTTGACGCGTACACACGGCGAAGAAAAGCGGTACTTGCTCAGGCCCGCGTGGTGGGTAACCAACCTGATCATCGCGATCATGTTCATCCCTTGGCTGCCGAGCTTTATACAGCAACTACGGTACTCTGGGTTTAACTGGATACCACCGTTGAAGTGGGAGTATATAGTCGGAGTCGTTTGGAAGTTCTTGAATTTTAGCGATGGTTCAGAGCACTCTCTGAGTGTTTTATATGCGTTGCCGCTGACGTTGCTTGTTATGTCTATTTTCATCGTCGTCAAGGGGGAAGGGCAGAGGGATAAGTTTTTGTTGTTGGTGACGTATGCGTGGTCGCCGATTGTGTTGATTATTATCGTGTCTTTATTCAAGCCGATGTTTATTGAACGTTACTTCGTGTTCGCGACGCTGGCCTATCCAATGATTATTGCCGTCACGCTTGATATGCTTGTGGCGCGACACCGGATCGCTTTTTTAACGGTGTTGGGTTTGATGGTTTTTTTAGAACTGGACGGGCTGCATACCGTCTACGGTAAGCAGCCTCAAAACATGCAGGATTTCAACACCTTTGATGTGTTGGCGAGGCAAGTGACTGCAGTTTCTCGCGCCGGAGACGGCGTGCTGGTACTGGACTTTTATCTATATCTACCCATGAAGTACTACTTCAGAAACGACACGCCACCAATGTTTTACGTGCCGATCAATAGTGATGGAACATCCACCCGCTCGGATGGGTATCAGATGTCGACGCTCAGCAGTGATAAAGCCGACCAGATCTACGTGGAGACGCTGGAGCTGCTTGCAACCGCCTCCGGTAGACTTTGGCTGTTCGACGGGGTTGGGGGCGGGAGCTTGACCCACAAGTACCCTGATAACTGGCAGCGGTTGCAAACAATCACGGTGGGCGATTCCAAAGCCGAACTGATTGCCATCCGACCAGCGGGCGCGCCGCCGCAAACGCCTGCGGAGCCGCCAACCATCAGTCATCATTAGCACACGCACGTTGCGGTCAATTGATCACATCCACGTCAAGCGGCTCAAAACTGTCCGCGCGTGCCATCTGCCACATGCGCGAATAAAACTCGCCGCTCACTTCGCCGGTGAGCAATTCGCCCGGTTTAAGGAACACGTGCGACTGCGAAAACAGCTTGATCTCGGTCGCCGACATGCGCCGCACCAAGTGCTTGGCCGACAGTTGCGACGGATGGTCGAGGCCCGCTGCGGCGAGCATTTCGGCCAGCGCCTTCAGCGTGTTGCGGTGGAAGTTGAACACGCGCTGGGCTTTGTCCGGCACTACCAGCGCGCGCTGGCGCAACGGGTCTTGTGTGGCGACGCCGGTGGGGCATTTGTTGGTGTGGCAACTCTGCGACTGAATGCAGCCAATCGCAAACATAAAGCCGCGCGCCGAGTTGGCCCAGTCGGCGCCGATGGCCAGCACGCTGGCGATGTCGAACGCGCTGACAATTTTGCCGCTGGCACCCAGCTTGATCTTGTCGCGCAGGTTCAGGCCCACCAGGGTGTTGTGCACAAACAACAAACCTTCACGCAGCGGCACGCCCATGTGGTCGGTGAACTCCACAGGCGCGGCGCCGGTGCCGCCTTCCTTGCCGTCCACCACGATAAAGTCCGGCAAGATGCCGGTTTCGAGCATGGCCTTGGCGATGCCCATGAATTCCCACGGGTGGCCCAGGCAGAACTTGAAACCCACCGGTTTGCCGCCGGACAGTTCGCGCAATTGGGCGATGAACTGCATCATTTCGATGGGCGTGGAGAACGCGCTGTGGCGTGACGGCGAGATGCAGTCTTCGCCCATCAAAATGCCGCGCGTTTCAGCGATTTCCTGGGTCACTTTGTGCTTGGGCAGGATGCCGCCATGGCCGGGTTTGGCGCCTTGGCTCATCTTGATTTCGATCATCCGCACTTGCGGGGTTTGCGCCTGCACGGCGAAGCGTTCCGGGTCGAATCGGCCATCGCTGGTGCGGCAGCCGAAGTAACCGCTGCCCAGCTCCCACGTCAGGTCGCCGCCGTTTTCGCGGTGGTACGGGCTGATGCTGCCTTCGCCGGTGTCATGCGCAAAGTTGCCGAGCTTGGCGCCCTGGTTGAGCGCGCGAATCGCGTTGGCACTCAGCGAGCCGAAGCTCATGGCCGAGATGTTGAACACCGACGCCGAGTACGGTTGCGTGCACTGTGGGCCGCCGACGATCACGCGAAACGCATTGGGGTCGCTGAGCGGTGCGGGGCGCATGGAGTGGCTGATAAATTCGAAACCCGATTGGTACACATCGATCAAGGTGCCGAAGGGCTTGTCGGCGGTTTCGTTTTTGGCGCGCGAGTAGACCAGCGAACGTTGCGCGCGCGAGAAGGGCAGGGCGTCGCTGTCTGACTCCAGCAAATACTGGCGGATCTCCGGGCGGATGGCCTCTACCAAGTAACGGATATTGCCCAGAATCGGGTAATTGCGGCGCACCGCATGCGGGCTTTGCAGCAGGTCGAACAGGCCAATCAGGCTGAGGAGGCCGGTGACCACGGTGAAAGGCCACAGCCATTCATGGTGGATAAACGGCAGGCTGGCGAGGGTGAAAATGACGCACACGGCAAAGAAGGCGTAACGGCTTAGCAACGACAGGCTCATGCAGATTTCCTTGGTTCGGACTCATCAGGTACGCGGCTCGATCAGCGGGTGTGCGCCTGATCAGAGGTCAACAACAGCGCCAGCCGGGAGTTGATCCCTGGCGTGCTGTGCAGGTTTTTCTTATGGGCTTCACGGTTTCAGCGGCGATTTCCAGCTTACGAGCGATGTCCTTGCGGGGGCAACCTTTGCGCATCAACACAGTGACGGCAACCGTTTGGCTCCAGCCCGAAAAAAGCCGAGGCGTGAGCGATTTATGTGTCACCTTGGAGGCCGCGCCAGAGGTTGGGGCGGCTTTTTGATGCACTGACAGTGCGGGGCATTACGTTAGGCAAAACCAACTAAACTGTTGAGTAATCGCCAGGAAGGCAAACCCACACCGTAGGGAACGCACACTGACAATGCGAGGCGTTCCATGGGCGAGCCAGTCACTTACACCGATGCCGAACGTGCCGTGGTGCTGTTGATCGATGCCCACCCGCAGGTGCTGCACAGCCTCACGCAACTGCTGCAGCATGAGCCGTTTGAACTGCACAGCGCCACCTGCGCCGCTGATGCCCTGGTGATTCTCGCCCGGCAACCCATCGACCTGGTGATGAGTGCCGCGCGCCTGCCGGACATGGACGGCGCTTCGTTGCTGGCGCATATCCATCAACACTTCCCGCACACGGTGCGCATCCTGCTGACCGGCGAGACCGACCTGACCCTGATCGTCAAAGCCATCAATGAAGGCGAAATCTACCGTTACCTCAGCAAACCCTGGAACGACGAAGAATTGCTCCTGGCGTTGCGCCAATCCCTCGCTCATCAGCATTCCGAGCGCGAACGCAGGCGGCTGGAGCAACTGATCCTGCAGCACAACGAGGAACTCAGGCAACTTAACGCCACCCTCGAAAAACGCGTGGCGTCGCGCACCAGTGAGTTGCAGCAAACCGCCGACATGCTCGACCTGGCTTATGAAGAACTCAAACACAGTTACGCCACCGGCACCGAGGTGTTCTCGCTGTTGGCCAACCTGCGCCTGCCGCGCGCCAAGCAGACCAACCGGCAGATCATCGAACTGGTGCGCACCTGGTGCGTGGCGCATGGCGTGGATTCGGCCAGCAACCGCGACCTGACCATGGCTGCGGCGCTTTACAACATCGGCAAGCTGAGTTGGAGCGACAGCATGATGGTCTCGCCCTCGGACATGCTGCACAGCGGCGACCGTGAGCGTTATCGCGCTTATGCCACGCAAAGCGAATCGTTGTTGATGACGCTGGAGCCGATGAAAGACGCTGCGCGTTTGATCCGCCACCACCAGGAACGCTGGGACGGCAGCGGTTTCCCCGACCACCTCAAGGGCGAGGCGATCCCGGCGGGTTCGCGGCTGTTGAAACTGGCGGTGGATTTTATCGAGCTGCAAAAAGGCTTGATCCTGGAACGCCAGATGAACAGCGACGAAGCGCTGCTGTACATCCGCAAATACGCCGGGCGCCTCTACGACCCACAGATGGTCGAAGACTTTGTGCAGGTCTGCGCCACCTACGTTAACGACGTGACCCTCGGCGACCCCAACGTCAAGGTCCTCGGCACCCGCGAGCTGGAGGAGGGCATGGTGCTGGCGCGCAACTTGAACGCCGACAATGGCATGTTGCTGCTCAATGCCGGCAAAGTGTTGAACCTGCCCTTGGTGGATAAATTGATTGCTTTTGAAACCATGGAAGGCGCGCGCTACAGCGTGTTCATCAAGAACTGCTAAATCAATACACCTGGCACAACGCGCTCACTGTCGGAGCCGGGCTTGCTCGCGATGGCGGTGTCTCAGTGGATGAACATAGCGGCTGACCCACCGCTGGATTGCCGTACGCCCATCGCCGTGTGATCCTTGCGGCTTTGCGTTTCAGGTGATCGTTTCATGACTTCTACTCTCCGCATCGCCGCCGCCCTGCTGATTGGCAGCGACGGCCAAACCCTGCTCGTGCGCAAGCGCGGTACTCAGGCGTTCATGCAACCGGGCGGCAAGATCGACGCCGGTGAACAACCCGCCGAGGCACTGGCCCGCGAGCTGCACGAAGAGCTGAACCTGCGCATCAACCCTGATGACGCCGTGTACCTGGGCCACTTCTCGGCCCCAGCCGCCAACGAGCCGGGTTTCACCGTGCACGCCGAGCTGTTCCAGGTGCACATCGACGTGCCCGTAACCCCCGCAGCGGAAATCGAAGAAGTGCGCTGGATCGACCCGGCAGGCGATGGCGGCTTGCAATTGGCACCCTTGACACGCGACCTGATCCTGCCGTTTTATCGCGCATCGCTGACCACCTCCGCTTGATTCGCTAGGGCTGCAACCTATGATAATCCGCGCGCTTGGCCCGCAGGATGCCGAGGCATATCGCGCCTTGATGCTTGAGGCGTACGGCGCTTACCCGCAAGCGTTTACCTCCAGCGTGGCAGAGCGTGCGGCGATGCCGTTGAGCTGGTGGGAAAAGCGCCTGGACAGCCCGCTTGATCGGCTGCTCGGCGCCTTCGACGGGCACGTATTGGCCGGCATTGTCGGCCTGGCCTATGAGTCGCGCGAGAAGGCGCGGCACAAGGTGACGTTGTTTGGCATGTACGTGAACGAGGTTTATCAGCAGCGCGGTTTAGGTCGACAGTTGGTCGAAGCGGCCGTCGCGCAAGCGCGCAAGCAACCGCGGCTCAAAGTGATTCAGTTGACTGTTACTGCGGGCAATGCCGCGGCCTTTGCGTTGTATCAGCGCTGCGGGTTTATCCAGTACGGCCTGGAGCCGTTGGCGGTGCGGGTGGGGGTTGAGTATTTCGACAAGGTTCATATGTGGCGCGAACTCAGGGGGTGTGACTGAGCGTTTGAGTGGTTGGATCAAGAGCGCTTTTGTGGGAGGGCCCACTGCATCTTTGATGTGGCGCTGTCGCGCAGCAAGCGGGTTCGATGTGTTCTTTGGATTTTCGTACATATCCGTTCTTTTGGTGATGGCTTGTATCGGTTTCGCTCTTACATCGAGTCACTTTTGATAGAGCCCAAAAGTAACCAAAACGCTCTCGCCCCACCACTCGGTGCCTCGCTTAGGCTCGGCATGCCCGCCCACAGGCTTGAATCCGTGGGCCGCCGCGATGGGCCATCCTTGGCCCAGCGCGGCTAACCCGGCGTCCTGCCGGGTTACCCACGGATTCAAGCCTGCGTGCGGCCATCGTGGTTTAACGGGGCGCTTCTCAGATCAAGATCAAAAGCAAGAGCACGGCGGCCTGAAAGCCGACCTGAGTGGNGATGGGCCATCCTTGGCCCAGCGCGGCTAACCCGGCGTCCTGCCGGGTTACCCACGGATTCAAGCCTGCGTGCGGCCATCGTGGTTTAACGGGGCGCTTCTCAGATCAAGATCAAAAGCAAGAGCACGGCGGCCTGAAAGCCGACCTGAGTGGCTGAAGCAGATCAAGGGCGGGTTTTGCATACACAGTAGATCTGTTTTTTTTGCTTTTTGTGGGAGGGGGCTTGCTCCCGATAGCAGNGTAGATCTGTTTTTTTTGCTTTTTGTGGGAGGGGGCTTGCTCCCGATAGCAGTTTTACAGTTGATACATGAATTGACTGACACACCGCCATCGCGAGCAAGCCCGCTCCCACAGGTTGATCCCGTTTGGTTTGGGGTTCTTCCTCAGCGCACCGCGCTCACGCCGTCCAGTGTCGAAAATATCGCGAGCAAGCCCGCTCCCACAGGTTGATCCCGTTTGGTTTGGGGTTCTTCCTCAGCGCACCGCGCTCACGCCGTCCAGTGTCGAAAATGAGGTGTCTATCGCCGTCAGCAAAAAATCACGCATGTACGGCGCGTCCAGCATGTCGGCACGAATTCCCGCGTACAGCGTCGCAAACAAGCCTTTCTCACCCAAGAGCACGGCGGCCTGAAAGCCGACCTGAGTGGTTGAAGCAGATCAAAAGCGGGTTTTGCATACACAGGAGATCTGCTTTTTTTTGCTTTCTGTGGGAGGGGGCTTGCTCCCGATTGCGGTGTGTCAGTTGAAAGATATTTATCTGACACACCGTAATCGCGAGCAAGCTGAACTGGCCTAATGATCCCGGACACCTCTTAAGGGCGATATGATTCGCCCAATCAGGAGGTTCCATGCAAGAACGAAAGACCTAC
>NZ_LKBR01000019.1:0-80519 GCF_002723595.1 Pseudomonas sp. ICMP 460 | reverse complement strand
CCGCCATCGGGAGCAAGCCCCCTCCCACAGTTTGACCGAGTTCGGCTTAGATGATCGTTCCCACGCTCTGCGTGGTAATGCCGCTAAAGACGCTCTGCGGCCTGAGTGGTTGAAGCGGATCAAGGGCGGCTTTGCATACACAGCAGATCTGTTTTTTTTGCTTTTTGTGGGAGGGGGCTTGCTCCCGATAGCAGTTTCACAGTTGATACATGAATTGACTGACCCGCCGCCATCGGGAGCAAGCCCCCTCCCACAGTTTGACCGAGTTCGGCTTAGATGATCGTTCCCACGCTCTGCGTGGTAATGCCGCTCCGGACGCTCTGCGGCCTGAGTGGTTGAAGCGGATCAAAAGCAGTTTTGCATACACAGCAGATCTGCTTTTTTAGCTTTTTGTGGGAGGGGGCTTGCTCCCGATAGCAGTTTTACAGTTGATACATGAGTTGACTGACCCGCCGCCATCGGGAGCAAGCCCCCTCCCACAGTTGACCGAGTTCTGCTTGAGGGATGATCGTTCCCACGCTCTGCGTGGTAATGCCGCTCCGGACGCTCTGCGTCCCGCTTTTTCAGCCATAGAATCTCCCACGTTTGACCGCATTCAGCATGTGAGATTGGGTCGGCTTTCAGGCCGCCTGCTTGTGATCGTGATTTTGATTTTAGAAGCGCCCCGTTAAACCACGATGGCCGAACGCAGATATTACGGAGCGGGTAAACCGGCAGGACGCCGGTTTAGCCGCGACGGGGCAGGGACGCCCCGTCGCGGCGGCCCGCTCCGTAATATCGGAGTGAGGGCACACCGAGCCTAAGCGAGGTGCCGAGTGGTGGGGCAAGAGCGTTTTGGTTACTTTTGCGCTCTATCAAAAGTGACCCGCTGTAAGAGCGGAACCGATACCAGCTATCAAAAAAATAACGGATATGCACCCAAGACCAAACCCACAAACCTGCATAAACTTCAATAGCCAAAACAATAGGTTATCTGCAGTTTGACAGGAGCGTGGCTTACTCCACGCGCAACACGATTTTGCCGATATGGTCGCCCGCTTCCATGCGCGCATGGGCTTGGGCGGCGTCGGTGTATTCGTACACCTTGTCGATCATCGGCAGGCAACGCCCAGCCGCCAATACCGGCCACACGTACTCGCGCAGTTGTTCGGCAATCGCCGCCTTTTCGTCCTTGCTGCGTGCCCGCAACAGCGAGCCGGTGATCACCGCGCGCTTGCCGAGGATGCTCAGCAGGTCGACATCGTTGGCCTTGCCGCCACCGAGGAAGCCCAGCATCACCAGGTGGCCGTCCATGCCCAAAGCCTTGAGGTTATTGTTCAGGTACGAGGCGCCCATGATGTCGAGAATTACATTCACGCCTTTGTCGCCGGTCTTTTTCGCGATGACGTCGGCAAAATCCTGCTCGCGGTAATTGATCGGTTCAGCGCCGAGCTTGGCGATGGCGGCGCATTTGTCCGCACTGCCAGCGGTGGCGTAGGCCTGAATACCAAACTCGCGGCAGAGCATCAGCGCGGTGGTACCAATGCCGCTGGTGCCGCCGTGAATCAACGCACGTTGGCCCTTGTGTGCACCGCCAAGGCCGAACAGGTTGGCCCACACGGTAAAGAAGGTTTCTGGAACGGCCGCTGCGTGAATCCAGTCCATGCCATCCGGGATCGGCAGTGCCTGGCTGGCCGGTACGGCGCAAAACTGCGCATAGCCGCCACCGTTGGTCAGTGCACAGACCTTGTCGCCGACGGCGTATTCGTTGACTCCGGTGCCGAGTGCGACCACTTCACCGGCCACCTCCAGGCCTGGAATCGGGCTCATGCCGGGTTTCATCGGGTATTTGCCGGCGCGCTGCAACGCGTCAGGGCGATTGACCCCGGCGGCGTGCACGCGAATCAGAATTTCACCGGGACCTGCCACCGGCACGTCGGCCCTGCGTGGCTGCAAGACTTCCGGGCCACCGGGGGTGGTGATTTCGATGAGGGTCATTTCTTTGGGAAGCGTCATTTGAACATTCCTGTAGCGATGAGCGTATGAGCTGGGACCGTGCCAAGGCGTCAGCGGTTCAGCAGGATCATACGCAGCTATAGCGCAAGGTTTGCACCAGGCAAAAAAAGACCGGGCAAGCCCGGCCAAAAAGAGCAGAGGGCAGGGCAGTTGCTTCAGCGGTTGAGGAACGCCAACAGGTCTTGGTTCAACTGCTGGGCGTGGGTCACCGCAAAACCGTGTGGCGCATCCTTGTACACCTTCAGCTCAGCACCCTTGATCATCTCGGCCGCAACCTTGCCGGTGGTCTCGAACGGCACAACCTGGTCGGCGTCACCATGGATCACCAGGGTCGGCACGTCGATGGTGGCCATGTCCGGGCGGAAGTCGGTTTCGGAAAACACGCTGACGCAGTCCAGCGTGGATTTCAGTGAAGCTTGCAACGCGATTTGCAGGGTCTGGCTCTGCACGCCTGCGGAGACAGCCTGGCCTTTGTTGAGGCCAAAAAAAGGCGTACTGAAGTCGACAATGAACTGTGCGCGGTCTTTCAGCAACCCGGCTTTGATGCCGTCGAACACGTCGGCCGGCACACCCTGTGGGTAGTCCGGTTTCTGGCCCAAGAGTGGGGTGACGGCACCCAGCAACACCAGGCCGGCAACCCGCGCGCTGCCATGGCGAGCGATGTAACGCGCAACGTCGCCGCCGCCCATCGAGAAGCCCACCAGGGTCACGTCGTTCAGGTCCAGGTGTTCGATCAACTGGGCAATATCGTCGGCGAAGGTATCGTAGTCGTTGCCGGTCCACGGTTGGTCTGACCGGCCAAAACCACGGCGGTCGAACGCGATGGTGCGAAAGCCACGGCTGCTGAGGTATTCCATCTGGTATTCCCACATATCGGCATCCAGCGGCCAGCCATGGCTGAACAGCACGGGTTTGCCGCTGCCCCAGTCCTTGAAATAGATCTGGGTACCGTCTTTGGCAACGAATGTACTCATACAAAACTCCTGATTATCGAGTAAAAAAGCTCGGCATAACGAGTGATGCAAACCGGGCGCCGACAGGTTCTTGACCCTGGGCACTGGCGCAACGTTCCTTGTACGTGCGCCACTGGCGACGCGTTGGCGATCGCCGTTGATCGATTGAACGGTTCAGGGTTTATGCTGGTCAACTGACCTCTACCGTCACATCAACAGGTGAACCAAATGGCCAAGACTTACAGCTACGCCGCGCGGGATTCCAAGGATTCGCTCAAGCCTTTTACCTTCGAGCGCCGCACCCCAGGGGCGGATGACGTACAGATCGATATTCTTTACTGCGGCGTGTGCCATTCCGATTTGCATACCGCGCGCAACGAGTGGCACAACACTTTGTACCCGTCGGTGCCGGGCCATGAAATTGTCGGCCGCGTTACCGCAGTCGGTGCCGATGTAAAAAAATTCAAGGTCGGTGATTTGGCCGGTGTCGGTTGTATGGTCGACAGTTGCCAGGCGTGCGCGTCCTGCGCCGAGGGCGACGAGCAATACTGCGAGAATGGCTTTACCGGCACCTACAACGGCCCGGTGTTTGGCGGCGAAAACACCTACGGCGGCTACTCCGACGCGATCGTGGTCAAAGAGAAGTTCGTGCTGCGCATCTCGCACGACGACGCCAACCTGGCGGCAGTCGCGCCGCTGCTGTGCGCCGGCATTACCACCTATTCGCCGCTGCACCACTGGAAAGTGGGCCCCGGTTCCAAGGTCGGCGTGGTCGGTCTGGGTGGGCTCGGCCATATGGCGGTGAAGATCGCGCATGCGATGGGCGCACACGTCACGCTGTTTACGACGTCGCCGAACAAGCGTGAAGACGGCCTGCGCTTGGGTGCCGACCAAGTGGTGGTGTCGAAGAACCCGGATGAGATGGCCAAGGTCACCAACAGTCTGGACTTCATTCTCAACACGGTGGCCGCGCCGCATGACCTTGATGCGTTCCTTAACCTGCTCAAGCGTGATGGCACCATGACGCTGGTCGGGGCGCCTGACAGCCCGCATCCGTCGCCTACGGTGTTTAACCTGATCTTCAAGCGCCGTAGTCTGGCGGGCTCGTTGATTGGCGGCATTCAGGAAACTCAGGATATGTTGGACTTCTGCGCCAAGCACAAGATTGTTTCGGACGTTGAGATGATTGATATCCAGGAGATCAACGAGGCGTACGAGCGAATGCTCAAGGGCGATGTGAAGTATCGCTTCGTGATTGATATGGAGAGTTTGAAGAAGGAAAGCCACGCGGCCTGAAAGCCCACTTGAGGGCTTGAATCAAAGGCTTTTTGTGGGAGCGGGCTTGCTCGCGATGCAGTCAGCTCGGTATGTAAGGCATACCGGGTTGATGCCATCGCGAGCAAGCCCACTCCCACATTTGACTGCATTCTCGGCTAATCAGGCCGACAAGTGCTCGTACAAAATCGTCGCACCCACCAGCATCAACACCACGCCGCCGACCACCTCGGCACGTTTGCCCACCACCGTACCCAGCACTCGGCCGAGCATCATGCCGATGGTCACCATGGTCATGGTCGCCAGGCCTATGGCCGCTGAGGCCAGCAGGATATTCACGTCGACAAAAGCCAGGCCCACGCCGACCGCCAGTGCATCAATGCTTGTCGCAAAAGCCGTGATGGCGAGGATCATGAAGGAATGCTGCGTCGGTTTTTCAACCGATTCGTCGTCTGGCTTGAAGCCGTTGTAGATCATGTGCGCGCCCAGCACCACCAGCAGCGTGAAGGCGATCCAATGGTCCCAGCTTTCTACCCAGCGTGTGGCTGCATGGCCGATGGCCCAGCCGATCATCGGCGTGATCGCTTCAATCACACCAAAGATCAGGCCCGCGCGCAGGGCTTCGGTCAAGCGTGGTTTGTGCAGGCTGGAGCCTTTGCCAATCGCCGCCGCAAAGGCGTCAGTGGACATGGCAAGCGCGAGGAAGATCAGCGAAATGGGGTTCACGGTAAGCGTTCCAGTCGGGCTGTATGAGTCAACGACACAACCACACGCCCGACTTTAGGCATGGATGTGTCGCTGGTCTCACCAACCACAACGGTGTTCGTACCACGGCAGGTTGCCGAATATGTTGATACGAACGCTTCTGACCGAGTCAGAAGCCGGTTACTCCCCAACGAAGGGCTGCAGCATAAACGCCACGACATGAAAAATTCGTTAACCTGTGTTTACGCCACCCGGAAGACCTTCGACGCCCACCCAACCCAGTCGAGGTCCTGCGCCCTATTCATTGTAATATGCTCAACCAATTTGGCCGGTCTACGTTGACTGCGCGCGCAACTAGAGTGAACTGTGATGCAGGCCACCCGTTTAACCTTGATTTGCCATGCCGCCACGCCGTTTCAAAAACAAGCGCGGTTTGCTGATGATGAGCCCATCACGATGGACTGGCACAGCGCTGCCTTATCGCAAGCCGGTCGCTTCAAAAAAAGCCTGCGCGTGGTGTGCGGGCCAGAGGCCAGAACCCGACAAACAGCCGGCTTGTTCAGCGACAACGCACAGCGTGAAGACGCCTTGCGCGATGCAGATTTTGGCCGCTGGAAAGGTCAGCAAATCGCCCAGCTTGCCGGCGACGAATTAAGCGCGTGGATGGCCGACAGCGCCAGCGCGCCGCACGGCGGCGAGTCGGTGGAGCAGGTGTGCGCACGGGTAGGGCGCTGGATGAAATCCCTCGAATGCCAATCCGGGCACATAGTGGCTATTACCCACCCGTTTGTGATTCGCGCCGCAATGCTGTACGTCTTGCAGTTCCCGGTTTCGATGTTCTACCGGATCGACGTTGAGCCGCTGTCCAGCACCGAGCTGCGCTTCAACAGCGTGTGGCGCCTGCGCCTGGAAACTCACGCCTGAGCCCGCGAACATGGCAAAATCTACGCCCCGCATTGAGAGCAACCCATGAAACGCATCCTGATCATCGGCATTGGCGCCGGCAACCCTGACTACATCACGATGCAGGCCGTGAAGGCGCTGAACCGCACCGACGTGTTTTTTCTGATGGACAAGGGCCAGAGCAAAAGCAAGCTGATCGACCTGCGCCGCGAGATCTGCGAAACCTACATCACCGAGCCCGGCTACCGCTTCGTCGAGGCCGAATGCCCCGAGCGCGTGCGTGGCGATATTGACTACACCACCGCCGTACAAGACCTCAATCGTGACAAGCAGCAGACCTTCGAACGCATGATCAACGAAGAAATGGCTGACGGTGAGGTCGGCGCTTTCCTCGCCTGGGGCGACCCTGCGCTGTACGACAGCACCCTGCGTATTCTGCAGGCGATTCTGGCCAGTGGCCGCTGTGAATTTGAGTTTGAGGTGATCCCCGGCATCACCAGCGTGCAGGCCCTGGCCGCTCAGCATAAGGTGGCGTTGAACCGCATCGGCCGTTCCGTCGAAATCACCACCGGGCGCCGGCTGGCGGCGGGGCAGGCGAGTGATGCGGACACCCTGGTGGTGATGCTCGACGCCGAAGACTCCTACCGCAGCGTGGCTGACCAAGACCTGGATATTTACTGGGGCGCCTACCTGGGCACGCCGGATGAAATCCTCATCAGCGGCAAGGTCAGTGAAGTGGCTGAACAAATCGAACGGGTGCGCAAGGCTGCGCGCCTGGAAAACGGTTGGATCATGGACACTTATTTGTTGCGCAAACCCTGAGGTAGCTTCCCCATGCTCAAACTGTTTGCCCTGGCGTTGACCCTTTTCGCGGGCTCCGCACATGCCGATTCTGAACTGCATACCGACTTGCCGTTGGCGTACCTGGAACAGACTCAAAGTGAGGCGCGCAACCAGCCGCTGGTGATTTTCCTGCACGGGTTTGGCAGCAACGAGGAAGACCTGTTTGGCATCAAGGACGCACTGCCGTCGACGTGGACATACTTGTCGGCGCGCGCGCCGCTGCCGGTGCCCCCGAATGGCTATCGCTGGTTTACCAAGACGCCGGGTGATGGCGATTACGATGGCGAGACGGCCGATTTGCAACGCAGCGCCAAGCTGATCGAAGACTTTGTCGGCAAAGCCACGGCCAAGTACCACACCCAAAGCGATCGGGTATTTTTGGTCGGGTTCAGCCAGGGCGCGATCATGTCTTACGAGGTGGGCTTGCGGCAGCCCAAGTTGGTGCGCGGGATCGCAGCGTTGAGTGGCAGCGTGTTGCCGGTGCTCAAGGCTGAGCTAAAGCCCAGCGCAGCCTTGGGCCAATTGGCGATTTTTATCGGCCACGGCACGTTGGATCAGGCCCTGCCGTATACCTCGGCGACGCGGGCGAACGAGGTGTTAACGGGGTTGGGGTTGAAGCCGGAGTTTCACGGGTATCCGGGCATGCCGCACACCGTGAGTGAGGCCGAGGTGCAGGATTTGAAAGCCTGGCTGGAAAACAGCCTGAAATAAACCTGTGGCAAGCCTGGATCAAAAGCGCCTTCTGTGGGAGTGGGCTTGCTCGCGATAGCGGTGCGTCAGTTGAAAAATACTTATCTGACGTACCGCAATCGCGAGCAAGCCCGCTCCCACAGTATTTGATACTGGTTGTTGTGCAGGTTTACTTACTTGGCGCCAGTAATCTGCTTCACCAACTCGGCGTGGCCCTTTACATCATCCGCTCGCGAAATCGCCTGAATCACCAGCAAGTGGTTGCCCGAGCCGCCCAGAAAGGTGGAGTTCAAGGTCTTGCCGCCGCCCTGGGTGGCCGTGCTGTCCACCTGCCGCAGTCCAAGGCCTCTAACGGTCAGTTTTTTCTCGTTTTGCTTCTTGAAGTCAGGCAGTGCGGCGCTTTGGTCCTTGACGAAATCGGCCACGGCGCCATCGAGGAACTGCGGGTCATTGTCCTTGATCGGCGCCGCGTCCTTGCGTACGGTTTCGGCGACGATCACCACGCTTTTAGTGGTCGAGTTGGCGTAAAGGGTGCCCTGAGTGTCGGCGGTGCCATCCTCAACCTTGCCGCTTGGCAGCGTGTCGGCGGTGTAAGCCTTGGGCAAGTTGAAGGTGAATTTGCCGCCCAGCGTCGAGATGGTCTGTTCGGTGGGTTTGGTGGCTGCAAACACGCTGCTAGCGGTGAGCGCGAGGGCCAGCAGGGCGACGGTTTTAGTGAAAGTGGCCATGAAACGCTCCAGTGATGAACGAAATTGCACGGTATTTTGTCAGAAAATTCGTAATAACGTTCATAAGTAGCCTCAAACCTTGTCGGACTCTTCTTCAAGCCGGTCCATCTCAAAAAGCCGCGCCAGTTCCGTGCGGGCTTCCTGAGCGGATTGCATCACCTTGGCGGCGTCGTCGTATACCGCGTGTTGCGCGGCGAGTAACTGCAAGTCGTGGTTTTTGAAGCGGCTGATACGCGCATCGGCCTGCGCCTGGCTCAAACCCAGCCCGACCAGGGTGCGCCGGCTCATTTCCAGGCTTGAATAAAAGGTCTCACGCACCGGTGACGCGTCCAGGTCCACCAGGCGGTGCACGTGCTGGCGGTTGCGCGCGCGTGCGATGATTTTCATGTGCGGGTAGAGGTTGCGGACGAGTTCGGCGGTCTTGATGTTGATCTCCGGATCGTCCATCGCGATCACGAAAAATTCTGCCTGGTCGACCTTGGCCGCGTGGAGGATTTCCGGGCGTTGCGGGTCGCCATAGAACACCGGCATGCCGCCGAAACTGCGCGTCAGTTCGATGGTTTCTACCGAGGTGTCGAGGGCAATAAACGAGATGTTTTGCGCGCGCAGAATACGCGCCACAATCTGGCCCATTCGGCCCATGCCGGCAATCACCACGCGTGGCGTATCACCTTCGATGGCGCGGTATTCCTCCGGTACGTTGACGGGTTTGACCTTGGGCTTGAATAGTTTTGGGCACACCAGCAGCAGCAACGGTGTCACCGCCATCGACAGCGTGATGGTGAGCACCAGCACGTCGTAGAGGTGCGGCTCGAACAGGCCTTGGTCGCGGCCGATCTTGAACACCACAAACGCGAATTCACCACCCGCCGCCAGCACCACGCCCAGGCGCAACGCGCTTTCGCGGTTGAGGTCACCCGCCAGCCGACCCACGGCGTACAGGATCGGCAGCTTCAAGCCGATCAAGAGCAGGGTCAGGCCGATCACCACCAGCGGCGAGCTGAGCAGCAGTCTGAGGTTGGCGCCCATGCCCACGCTGATAAAAAACAGCCCGAGCAACAGCCCCTTGAACGGCTCGATCTGAGATTCCAGCTCGTGACGGTATTCCGAGTCCGCCAGCAGCAACCCGGCGAGGAACGCGCCGAGGGCCATCGACACGCCCACCAGTTCCATCAGCCAGGCGGTGCCGATCACCACCAGCAGTGCGGTGGCGGTGGACACTTCGCGCAGGCCGGTTTTGGCGACAATGCGAAACACCGGGCGCAGCAGGTAGCGACCGCCGAGGATCACCACGGCGATGCTGCCGAGAATTTGCAGCACATGTTGCAGGCCTTGGGCCTCGGTGGTCGGGTGATCGCTGCCGGCCAGCAGTGGCACCATCGCGATCAGCGGGATCGCCGCGATGTCCTGAAACAGCAAAATCGCAAAGGCCAGGCGCCCGTGCGGCTGGTTGAGTTCCTTGCGCTCGGCCAGGCTTTGCAGGCCAAAAGCCGTGGAGGACAACGCCAGGCCGAGGCCCAGCACAATGGCGCTGTTCCAGGACTGGCCAAACAGCCACAGCGCCACCACGGCCATCACCACGCCCGTGAGCAACACTTGGGCCAGGCCGACGCCGAACACCGACTTGCGCATCACCCATAAACGCTTGGGCGACAGCTCCAGGCCGATAATAAACAGCAGCAGCACCACGCCCAGTTCCGAGAACTGCGCCACGCTTTGCGGGTTACCCACCAAGCCCAACACCGACGGGCCGATGATCACGCCGGCGAACAAATAGCCCAGCACCGCACCCAGTTGCAGGCGCTTGGCCAAGGGCACAGTCAGCACGGCGGCGAGCAGGAACACCACGGCTGCTTGTAACAGGTTGCCTTCATGGGGCATTGCGAACTCCAGAATCTTTATTGCCAATCAACAGGCGAGTATTAGAGCGCTTTTTTACATCCGGAAACTTGTATTTTTGTCGCGACAGTCGATGACCGTCGGCTGTCCCCCCACGCGCAAACAGTGCTTGCGCAACGTATCGGCTTGGCTCTGGATATGACGAGATGCGTGTTCTGCACGCTGCCAGAACAATGTGCAAACAATTTACGGCGGAGTGCGGCTGGCTGGATGGCTTTATGTGAACCAGAGTTATGCCCTTGAGTTTATATTCCTTGGGTGGCATATTCGCATGGTATGGGACGTTGAATACACGGATGAATTCGCAGATTGGTGGGGTTGCCTGGATGCAAGGGAGCAATCGTCGGTATCTGCCAGCGTTGATCTGCTCGGGCTTTTCGGACCGGGCCTGCGCTTTCCCCACAGCAGCGATATCAAGGGGTCTCGGCATGGCAACCTGCGAGAACTGCGTATACAGCACGCGGGGCGCCCTTATCGAGTGCTCTATGCATTTGATCCCAGGCGCTGCGCGGTATTGCTGATTGGCGGCAATAAAACTGCACAAGACCGATGGTATGAAACGTACGTCCCCGAGGCAGAAACGCTGTATGACGTACATTTGGACACATTGCGTAAAGAGGGCCGTAAACATGGCTAAGAAATTTGCTGAACTTCAAGCTCGCATGGCACCCCAGGCTCGGGCCGAGGCCGAGCAACTGTTCCACCAGCACCTCAAGGAAATGCCGCTGCATGAGCTGCGCAAGGCACAACAGCTGAGCCAGGAAAGCCTCGCCAAGGCATTGAATATCAACCAGGCGGCGGTGTCGAAAATGGAACGTCGTACCGACATGTACATCAGCACGTTGCGTGACTACATCCGTGCGATGGGTGGCGAGCTTGAAGTCATCGCGACGTTTCCGGACGGGCAGGTCAAGATCGACAACTTCGCTCACTGATGCCTATTGGCCGACCCATATGAACCAGCTCCTCGCTATGCGCACCTTCGTCCGTGTGGTCGATACCGGTTCATTCAGCCGTGCGTCCGACCAGTTGGCGCTGCCGCGCTCCACCGTCAGCAAGTTGGTCACGGACCTGGAAAAGCACCTTGGCATCAAGCTGATGCACCGCACCACTCGCGCGCTGGCGCCGACGCCTGAAGGGCTGGAGTATTACCGCCATGCCCGGCGCCTGGTGGATGAGCTGGATGAGGTGGACAGCGCAGCACGCGGGCAAATCCTTAAGCCCGGCGGGCATCTGCGGGTGGATGCGCCGGCGTCTTTTGCCAATTGCCTGTTGATCCCGGCGCTGCCGGAGTTTCATCGCGAGTACCCGGGCATCAGCGTTGCGCTGGGCATCAGCGACCGCGCGGTAAATATCGTCGGGGAAGGCGTTGACTGTGTGATTCGGGCTGGCGAGCTTGAGGATATGGCGATGATCGGGCGCAAGGTCGCTGATCTTGAGTACCTGACCTGCGCCGCACCGAGTTACCTGCAACGCAGGGGCATGCCAGCCTCGCCCGAAGACCTGCAGCAAAACCATCTCAAGGTCGGTTACTTTTTTACCGGGGCGGGCAAGCCTGTGCCGCTGATGTTCGAAAAATACGGCCAGTGCATTGAAGTGGCCGACTGTGCGTTTTCGACCAATGAGGGCAATGGTCTCAAGGAAATGCTGCTTGCCGGACTAGGCGTGGGGCAGCACTTCAAATCGATCGTGCAGTACTACGTCGACACTGGCCAACTGATCAGCGTGTTGCCGGACTGGTCGCGCCCGACCAGACCGCTGCATATTCTTTACCCACCCAATCGCCACCAAAGCGCACGGCTCAAGGTGTTTACCGAGTGGGTGATGCGCACTTTCGGCATCAGTCAATAATCGCCGTCAGGCGAATCTCTACACGCATGGTCGGCAAGCCCAGCGCCTCGACACCGACTTGTGTCCAGATCGGCGCGTGGTCGGGCATGTAGCGGCGGTACTGCTTGACCATCGCCTCGTTGACCTCTGGCGGGAAGCCGCCAACGTGATAGGAGTTGACATGAATCACCTGCTCCCAGCGCGCCCCGGCGGTGGCCAGCGTGCGGTCGAGGTTATGGAAGGCTTGGGCAATTTCTTCGGCGAGGTCGGCGGGTATCCGGAATTGGTCATCCCAGCCGCCCTGGCCTGAAGTTTCCACGCGATTGCCGACTTTTACCGCCTGGGAGTAGTGCAGGTGTTCGCGCAGGTAGTCGCCATAGCCGGGTGTGACGAAAAACTCGGGCGTGCTCATGGTGTTTCCTCAAGGTTCAGTGCAAGACCTGACGGATGCTAGTGCAGTGAAACACCGAACAAAATCACTGATTTTTGCCATAACTATCCATGTGTATGCACAAAAGCCGCCCGGCGAGCGGGTGTGCAGTGCCGCGCACGCCGGTCAGGATTCACCTCACTTGCGCTCACGCTTTGTTACTATCGCCGTCCATCGTCACCAGGAGTCACCGGCCCATGCAACACCAGTGGGATGAAATGCACCGCACCCGCAAGCCTACGTTTGTGATGTGCGGCGAGCCTCAGGGCGATGTGCTCAATCTCTATGTTCACGGTTACTCGGCATTCTTCAACCGCCAGCAACTGGGCAACTTCAAGCAACAACTGGCGAGCATCGAAGGCTCGACCAACCTGATGCTGTTCTGGCCGGCGGGGCATTTTCTGGAAAACCTCTTCGCGCCCTTCAAGGATGTGATCACCTCAATGCTCGGCGGCGGTGGTTTGGGCGCCGCAACTGTGGGCGTGGGCAAGGCGATTGCGTATTTTCTCGACCATTACAAAAGTGTCGAGGCGCGTGTTGATGAAGTGGCCAAGACCTTGTTGCCGGAATTGGCCAGCTACCTGCACGCTGAATCGCTGCAAGTGCGGCGCATCAACCTGATCGGTCATTCCCTCGGCGCACGCATTCTGGTCAAGAGTGTGCTGGCCAGCCCCGAAGTCGCCCGCGAACTTCCATTGAATAACTTGTTGCTGATGGGCGGTGCGATTTGCACGTCCAGCCCGTGGGAGGCGGTGTCGGCGCCGCTCAAGGGGCGCGTGATCAATTGCTACTCAAGCAAGGACTGGGCGCTGGCGATGAAGCCGGACACTGAACGCTGCATTGGCCGCTATGCAATTGCGCTCACGCCTGCGCTCAAGGCCAAAGTGACCAATGTACACCTGGCCACCTTCGACCATGCTGCGTACTGGCCGCAGTTGAAAACCGTGGTGCAATACACCGACCTGTTGCAGGAGCGGCGCGGCATCATCCGCGCCGATCAGCGCAGCCGCGAGGTACGCTTCGCCGAAGAGGACGCGGAACTGTTCCCGGTACTGCTGCAAGCGCGCCCGGACGAGCTTAAATTTCTCGCCGAATTAATCGCGCAAAAGCGCAGCGCCTCGATTGATGCCGCCGTACGCGAGCCGTTGAAGCTGGCCATCGAATTGCAGCGCATGGGCGGTGACAGCTTTATGAACCTTTCTCGTGGCCACGGCGTGAGTTATCGCCAGATCGCCGAAGCGGTGGCGCAGCGCCTTGGGATCAAGTTCAAAGCCCCGCTGCAAAGCGTGTCGCTGGCGGACATTGAGGCTCAGGTGGCGCAAAAGCTGATCACGCAGTACAAGGACAAACTCAGTCATGCCGATCGGCAGGCCTTCGACGCTGAACTCAAGGCCGCCGCACAAAAAGAGCAGGGCTTGTTCAAGCGTTTCGATGTTGGCCGCTCGGCGACTACTGCACTGAGCGGCACGGCGCTGGCCGGGTTGACCGGGTTTATGGTACGGCGCGGCGCCGCCACGGCGATTCCGGTGGTGGGTCAGGCGCTGGCGGCCGCGATGTTGCTGGTCAGCGGTGTTCGGGCGTTTTCCGGCCCGGCCTATTCCATCACCACCCTGGCGGTATTGGTGGTGGGCGTGGTTCGCCAGCGCATGGAACGCGAGGCGCTGAACCAGGAGATGGACCTGGTGGTGCAAGTCGTCGAAGCGTTTGACTTACCGCGTGAGACGGTGATGCGCACCGTCGCGTCCGACTGATAAGCTGCGCGTCTGACTCGTATGTTTGCTTGGGATACCGCGTGAAATTCAGCCTGCCGAAAATCGCTACCGCCCCGTTCTGCCCGCCGGAAGTGGCTGGCTCCGTCATCGTCGACCCTAAGGCTTCGTTTTTTAAACGCGCACTGATGTTCGCCGGCCCGGGCCTGCTGATCTCCATTGGCTACATGGACCCCGGTAACTGGGCCACGGCCATCGAAGCAGGTTCACGTTACGGCTACAGCCTGTTGTTCGTGGTGTTATTGGCCAGCCTGGCCGGGATGGCGGTGCAGTGCCTGTGCTCACGGCTGGGTATCGCCACCGGCAAGGACCTGGCGCAACTGTGCCGCGAACGCTACAGCAAACGCTCGGCCCGCACGCAATGGGCGCTGGCCGAAATCTCGATTATTGCCACCGACCTTGCCGAAGTGCTCGGCTGCGCCTTGGCGTTTCACCTGCTGCTCGGCGTGTCGCTGACCACCGGCATCGTGATTACAGCGTTCGACACACTATTAATCCTGGCCCTGCAAAACCGAGGCTTTCGCCGCCTTGAGGCAATCATGCTGGCGCTGGTGGCAACCATCGGCGTGTGTTTTTTTATCGAACTGGTGCTGATCAAACCTTACTGGCCGGACGTGTTCAGGGGCTTTACCCCGTCATTGTCGGCCATCAGCGATGCGGCGCCGTTGTACTTGGCCATCGGCATCCTGGGCGCCACAGTGATGCCGCATAACCTCTACCTGCACAGCTCGATCGTGCAGACCCGGCTGATTGGCAAAGACCTCGCCAGTAAACAGGACGCGGTCAAGCTGGCGCGTATCGACACCATCGGTTCCCTGGCCTTGGCGTTACTGGTCAACGCCGCCATCCTGGTACTGGCTGCCGCAGCTTTCTACAAGACCGGCCACACCGATGTGGTCGAGATTCAGGACGCTTACCATCTGCTCGACCCGCTGGTGGGCGGTGCGTTCGCCAGTATCCTGTTCGGCGTGGCTTTGCTGGCCTCGGGGCAAAGTTCGACCTTCACGGGCACGATTGCCGGGCAAGTGATTATGGAGGGTTACCTCAACCTGCGTATTCCCTGCTGGCAGCGACGCTTGATCACCCGTGGGCTGGCGCTGATCCCGGCGTTTCTCGGGGTGTGGCTGATGGGCGACGATGCCATCGGCAAGTTGCTGATTCTGAGCCAAGTGGTGCTTAGCCTGCAGTTACCGTTCGCGCTGTACCCGCTGATCCGCATGACCGACGACAAGCAATTGATGGGGCCGTTTGTTAACCGCCTGCCGACACGTGTGTTGGCGTGGTTTCTGTTTGTGGTAATCAGTGGCGCAAATGCGTGGTTGATTGGGCAGTGGTTGTTCTGATTGGCGGGCATTCGGTTCGGCGCCAGCCTACACAAGAATCGCCAAAGACGAGTATTGAGCAACCTGCGGATCGGCCGTCAGCAGTTTCATCGGTTCGCTGATCGCTGTCGCAACGATGAGCCGATCAAAAGGGTCTTTGTGATGATGCTCAAGGTCTTTTACCGCAATCGCGTGTTCTGACGTGATGGGTAATTCGATGAAACCGCTTTCCAGGCAGTACTCACGGATTTCATTGAGGTCGGCATCGAGCTTTCCCAAGCCGACCTTGATTGCCAGTTCCCAGAAGGTTGCCGCGCAGACGTAAATCTCTGCAGCATTTTCAATCAGCTTTCGGGCTTTGCCGGAGAGCTTGGGGTCATCGCTGAGTGCCCAAAGCAGGATATGGGTATCCAACAGTACTCTCATCAGTGAGCGCCCTGAAACGCGTTCACCAGGTCGTCGGGTAACGACGCATCAAAGTCGTCAGGCACGACCAGCTTGCCTTTCATGGCGCCAATTCGACGGCCTTTGGGTTTTGATGCCGGAACAAGCTGCGCCATCGCACGCCCATGCTTGGCGATGGTGATGACCTTGCCGGCGGCGGCCTCATCGATAAGTTTTGACAGGTTATTTTTCGCTTCGCCCAACGGTACGGTAATCATGTGGTGATCCCCATATTTTGGCCAAATATAGCCAAAATCTGCTGAGCTATCAAAGACGGCGCGACCGCTGGCGGTAGCCAGTCGTTCGGAGCGAGATGGTTTGCGGTATTTGACATCCATGGCAACTCTCCCAATAAGAATAGACTCAAGTCTGAATACCGAATGCGGTACCTGGGAATAGTGGCCCGCGAAAACAGAACGGACCTACATTTCCTCCTGGGAATTTTCCTCGCGCCAGCGCTGTTCGAGGGGGCCAAATTGCTCAGCGATCCCAATACGGCACCGTCCCAAAACACGCCACAAAATAATCAATCACCGTGCGCACCTTCAGCGACAAACGCCGGCTGCCGGGCCACAGCGCGGCTATTTGCTGGGGTTCCAGCGTGGTCGCTACTTCATACTCGGTGAGCACTGCCTGCAACGTGCCTGCCCGCAAGCCTTCACCAATCAGCCATGACGGAAACACCACCAACCCCAGGCCTTGCTCTGCCGCGTGGGTCAAGGTATCGGCGTGGTTGCCGGTGATCGGGCCTTTGACGCTGTAGGGCGTCCAGTCGCCCTGATCGCGGCGGAAGAACCAGCGTTGCTGGCCGGTAATGCCTTTGTAGGCCAGGCACTGGTGGTTGATCAGTTCGTCGGGGTGTTGCGGCGTGCCATGTCGGGCCAGGTAGGCCGGGCTGGCGGCGATGCGAAAGCGCTGGGGCGCAAAGATGCGTGCCTGCATGCCGGAGTCGTTAAGCACGCCAATGCGAAACAGCAGGTCGGTGCCATCTTGCAGCGGGTCGACGTAGGTGTCGGTTTGTTGAATGTCCAGTTGCAGTTTCGGGTAGCGCCGACACAACTCGCCCAGCCACGGCGCAAGGTGACGCTGGCCGAACACCATTGGCGCATTGATCCGTACCAGGCCGCTGGGCTCGCTTTCCTGTTCCTGCAGGGCTTGGCCGGCGGTTTCCAGTTGTTCCAGCATCAACCGCGCGTGATGGCCGAGCAGGCGCCCGGCTTCAGTCGGGCTGACTGCACGGGTGTGCCGGTACAGCAACTGTTGGCCGAGCGCCTGTTCCATCACCTGTATTTGTCGGGAAATGGAGGAGGGCGCCAAGCCTTCACGGCGCGCCACTTCGGAGAAGCTGCCGTGGTCGAGCACGGCGACAAACAGGCGCAACGCCTTGAAACTCAACTCATTCAAGCCCTGCATCATGCCTCCAGGCTGTGCGTGTTGCGCAAAGGTGTTATCCATATGCTCCCATTTATCGCACAGGACGGCCACTGGATAATGCGCGCCATGTTTTCTTTCTTGAAACGCAGGTGATGTATGCAGGCAAGTTCTATCGAGGGTGTGGCGCAGGCTACGCCGAAAAAAAATGCACTGCGGTTGCTGTTGCTGCCATTGGTGATTCTGGCGGGCATGGGCTTGTCGGTGGAGGCGGGGTTGCTTGGGCCACTGGGCGTGCAGGTCGGGCATTTGTGGGCGACCTTGAGCATCTTTGGTGTGGGCACGGCGATCCTGTTTTTGTTGATGCTGTTCAGCGGCCCGCAGCAAGGCCCCGCGTTGACTGAGCTGCCACGCTGGCAGTTGATCGGCGGGTTTCTGGGGCCGATGTACGTGGTGGTGCTGACCCTGGCCACGCCGCATATCGGTATCGCCATGACGATGATCGCGATTTTGTCGGGCCAGGTTGGCAAGAGTGTGCTGATCGACCATTTCGGTTGGTTCGGCACTGCGCGCAAGCGGGTCAATGGCGAGCGCTGGATTGCCTTGGCATTAATTGTGGCGGCACTTGTTTTGATTGCACGAGGGTAAGGCGATGAATCTGATTCTGTTATTGGTACTGGTGATCGCCGCAGGTGCGGTGCTGAGTATGCAGGCGGCTATCAACGGGCGCTTGGGCCAGTCGGTGGGTGTGTTGCGAAGCAGCTTGTTGACCTTTGCGGTGGGCGCGATCACCACTGCGCTGTTGATTTTCTTCTTTGAACCCGCCCAGGCTATCAGCCTGCTCGATGTGCCGAAATGGCAACTGACCGGTGCGTTGTTCGGCGTGGTGTACATGATGGTGATGGTTGGCGCGGTGCCCATCGTCGGCACGGCCGTTGCGACGGTGGCGGTGATCGTCGGGCAACTGGGCATGGGCATGCTGATCGATAACTTCGGTTGGCTGGGCAACCCGGCGATAGAGCTGTCGGGCAGTCGCATCGTGGCGATGCTGTGCCTGGCGCTGGCGCTGGTGTTTATGTACCGCAGCAATACGCGTCAGGCCGATTAACCGGAGTGAACCTTGGCGCCTTGCCCATAGTCATTGCTTTAGGTGCAGCGCTCGCCGCACCTGGACGACCATCAAAAGGAGTCTGATCATGCCAGATACAACCTGTGCCTGCCCCCACTGCAAATGCGTGCTGGGCGTTGACGCGGTAATGAAAGACGGTAAAGGCTATTGCTGCCAAGGCTGCGCCGAGCATCATGCGCACGGTGAGCCGTGTGCGGCAGCGACGGGCTGTGAGTGCGCCAAGTCGGCCCACGGTTAAAGGTGTGGATGTGGGGGCCGGTTTCGCTGGCCTCCCACGTCGATCACTGGGGATTAAGCTCGAACCTGAGGCTGTGATCCGCCAGGCGTTGACGACGTTTTACCACCCCACGGGTGCGCCGCCCCTCCAGCGCAATCACCACGGTTTGCGCCGCGTGCAGATCATCTGGCAGCGGCTGGAAAACCTCCAGCACCATCTGTTCTGACGTGCGTTGCACGCGCACCTGGCACTCGATATGCCGGGCCATTGGCCCAAACAGCGTGTCCTGCGTGTAATCAATTCGAGCCTTGCCGTTAATCGGTACTGCTGAGTCCATCGTTGTTCCCCCAAACCTTCATGGTGTAAGCAGAAGATCATCGGGGGCGCTGAAAATTCATTCGGGTTGGCGGGCGGTCGGCGGCCTTCATTGACTGAATGAGGGCAGTGCGGTCGAGGGTGTTTTCCGGCCTTAACACAGTCAAAAAAGTGGGAGCGGGCTTGCTCGCGATAGCGGTGTGTCAGCCATGAATTTATCGGCTGACAGGGCGCTATCGCGAGCAAGCCCGCTCCCACACTTTTACGTGTTATCAGTCTTGCGGGACGCCTTTCTCCCAGGCGGACCAGTTCTTCAGAATCGCCTGCACCAGTGGGTTGCCGGTGCGATAGAGGTTTTCCAGCGCCGGTACAAACCCGCCTTGGTCGGCGTATTTCAGCAAATTGTCGACTTCGCTGTAGCCGGGGTATGGCCGGTCGAAATCGGAGCCGGCGCGCACCACGGCCAGGCGCTGGATGTCCACCAGGCCTTCGCGGCTGGCGCGCAGCAAGGCTTCATAGGTGGAGTTGTCTTCTTGCTGCGTCGTGCAGTACTCGCCTTTGTTGTCGGTGAGTAATCGGGTCCAGACTTCGGCGCGCTCGCTCAGGCGCGTGCCGGAGAACCAGGTATTGCCGGCCAAGGTGTCGCAACGGGTGACTTGCGGCGGTTGATTCGCCGGTGCCGCCGGGTAGTGTTTGCGCCAAGCGGCGGATTCCTTGCTTTCCGTCAGCTCAACCTTTTGCGACAAGGCAAACGCCTTGGCTTGTAGCTTGGGGTTCAGCTCAAACACTTCGGTCTTGTAGTCCAACGGTGGTTTTTCGTTGGGGCCTTTGGTGTTGATGCCGATGTAACCGGTTGGCCAATCCTTGGGCACATCCCGCGAATCAAGCTCCCATTGGGTGCCGAATTCCACCAGGTAATGCGCCCAAGCGGCGGTGCCGATGGTGCCGTGTTTGGGGTTGATGCCGGCGATGCCCGCGATCAGAAAGTAGCTCTGGCGCAGGTCGAATTTGGGCGACAACGCCAAGGCCAGCGTCGACGCGGCGGCGTTGGTCTGGCCCATGCCGGTGACGAGCAGGCAAACGTCTTGGGTGTTGCAGCGGATGCTCGGGTATTCAGCCGAGAGGCCGGGTACGCGCACCTCCTGCTTGAGTTCCAGGCGATCAATCCAGGTTTGCGCCTCGGGGGCAAACATGGTGATCAGCATCACTTTAGGCTTGATCGGCGCGGCGTCAGCCAGCACCACGTGGGGCAGCAGGGCCAGGCCAACGGCCAGCGAGAGACGGGTAAACGCTTTCATCTAATATTCCTTGATCAGAATTGGTAGCCGACGCCGGCGTAGTAGCCCCAGCCATCGGAGCGGGCGCGGAAGTTACCCTCGCCGAAATTCAACTCACTGCCATCTTCCCAGTTGCCGCCATTGTGAAAGTAACGGCCCACCAGGGTGAAACGCAGGTGCGTGAACGAGTACAACAGCACGTTGGTGGCCACCAGCGAGTTGGCGGTGCGCGCAACATTGTCTTTGTGCAGGTCCGAGCCAAAATCGTAGTTGGTGAAGCCGATATAGGTCAGCGATGCGCCGTTATCGAAGCTGCTGATGGGCACGATGTACTTCATTTGCGCGCGGTAGCCATCCCACGAGTATTCATTGCTCGCGCCATAGTTTTCCCACTGGTAGCGCCCGTAGAAGTTGGCCGACAGGTTAACGCGCGAGTGGGTGTCAATATCGGTGCCGAGGCCGCTGTACAGGGTATTGGCACGGTTGGACGTATTACTGCCGTGGTCGTAGATCCAGTCAAACGCGACGTACCACTCCTTGAACGGGCCGATGGCCAGGCTGCGTCCTGCGAGGTAGTCGATGGAGATGCGCGGCTCGTGTTCCATAAACAGCGGCGAGCCATGGTCCCACGCACCTTTGTCATTACTGTTACCGATGCCGAGAATCTTCGGCACATCAACATAGCCGTACAACTCGAACGGCCCTTTGCGGCCGAAGTACTCGTATTCCAGGTACACGTCATCGGACGGCTTGGGGCCGAAGCTGATGTCTTTGCTGCCGATCAGCGTCAGGTCCTGGTTGAACCAGTCTGACAGGTACGCGCCTTTTTTCGCCGGGTTGGCGTCGGCAGGCTTGGTTTCAGGGCTAAGGGTTTCGCCCTGTGCTGAGTCATTGACGGGTGTTTCCTGCGCCAAAATGGGTGCGCTGAGTACTCCCGTAACGGCAGCCAGCAGCAGGGAAACGCCAAACGAAGTAGCCGACGCAGGGCTCCTGGAGGTGGGGTGCATTAAAAATCCCTATTCGTACGCGGTTTGAACCCGATCGCTCGGGCAAAAAAGAACTCGGCTGCCAAGTTCGTTCCGCAAACGTTTGCACAGGCTGTACCAACTTTGCTCAATCGCTTGAACGAAATGAGAAAAAGGTGAATTAGTCGACCTTTTGATCAGAAATGACTGGGTGTCAATTTGTCGAGGCGGTTGAACACATGCATCGCGGTTTCGCGGCGATACTCACTCGGCGTCTGGTTCATTTCAATGCGAAAGTGTCGGTTGAAGTTGGACAGGTTGGCGTAGCCCACTTCAAAGCAAATGTCGGCCACCGACATCTCGCTTTGCAGCAACAGCCGGCATGCGCGCTGCACGCGGAACTTGCGCATCAGGTCGATAAAACCGTGGCCAGTGTTGCGCTTGAAGAAGCGTGAGAAACCCGGTTCGCTCATCTCCAGTTGCTGCGCTATCACCGACAGGCGCACATCGCCGGTCAGCTCCGCCATCAGGTAATCGAACGCTTTGTTGATACGTTCTGCGCTGCGCGCGTCCAGCGTCGGGGCATAGCAGGGGCTGGCCAGCGCCTGAACCTGATGCGCGGGGGCAGTTTTCAAGCGGTCGAGCAATTGCAGGAACAGGATCAGCCGTTGCAGCCCGTGGGCGTTGCCGATGTCTTCCATCAAACGCGCGGCCTGCAGCGCCGTTTCGCCGCTGAATTGCAAGCCGCGCCGGGCCTGTTCGAACAACGGCTGCAAGTCGCCGAGTTCCGGCAGGGTCTTGCGCAAGGCGAGGAGGGCAGCGCCGTCGAATTGCAGCACCACATCGCGTCCGCTCAAGTGTTCGCCGGGTGCCAGCTCGCCGATCCAGTCATGCGGCAAGTCTGGGCCGATCAGCGCAACATGCCCGGCACTGAACGCGCCGATATAGTCGCCCGCCACCAATTTACCGCTGCCTTGGCGGATCAGGTGAATCTCGAATTCGGGGTGGTGGTTCCAGCGCGCCAGGTCGTAAGGGTAGTCGTGTTCGAACCAACGGAAGCAGTGGTCCGGTTCGGGCAGGATGACTTCGAGGTCGGCAGGCCGGTGTTCGAACAATTTGGCGTGGCTGATGGGCATGCTGATGCCTGTTTTATTGTTGGATGACGCCAAAATACGCGCGTTGCCACGCTGTGTGCTACCCCCGGTTTCGACCGGCACTGATACTTTTTTGACCCGGATGCCTTGGTTAAAAAAGTACCAGCCAGGCATTCGCCATTCGTTTGTGAGGGCATCGGCAAGCTGCTGTAATCGGCGCTCAACAACAAAAACAACAGGTGGAAACCGCCATGCTCCTGACCTCCAAAGCCAAGCTTGCGCAAGCACTGTTCCTGATCAGCGGCCTCGCGTCGGCCATGCCCAGCTACGCCGTTGATACCGTGACCATCGCCACGGTCAATAACAGCGACATGATCCGTATGCAGCGCCTGTCCAAAGTGTTCGAAGCGCAGCACCCGGACATCAAGCTGAACTGGGTGGTGCTCGAAGAAAACGTACTGCGCCAGCGCCTCACCACCGATATTGCGACCGAAGGCGGCCAGTTCGATGTGCTGACCATCGGCACCTACGAGACCCCGCTGTGGGGCGCCAAACATTGGCTGGAGCCGCTGACGCAACTGCCAGCTGACTACGACGCCGAGGATATTTTCCCTTCAGTGCGCCAAGGCCTGTCGGTCAACGACACCCTGTACGCGTTGCCGTTCTACGGTGAAAGCACCGTCACCTACTACCGCACTGACCTGTTCAAGCAAGCCGGCTTGAGCATGCCGGCACACCCCACCTGGAGCCAACTCGGTGAATTCGCCGCCAAACTCACCGCAAAGGACAAAGACCAATACGGCCTGTGCCTGCGCGGCAAAGCCGGTTGGGGCGAGAACATCGCGCTGCTCAGCACCATGGCCAACGCCTTTGGCGCGCGTTGGTTCGACGAGCAGTGGAAGCCGCAATTGACCAGCCCCGAGTGGACGGCGGCCGCCAACTTCTACGTCAACACGCTGAAGCAATATGGCCCACCGGGCGTGTCCAGCAACGGCTTCAACGAAACCCTGGCGCTGTTCAACAGCGGCAAATGCGCGATCTGGGTCGATGCCAGCGTCGCCGGTTCTTTCACCACCGACAAAAGCCAGAGCAAAGTCGCAGACAGCGTAGGGTTCGCCGCGGCACCCACCGAAGTCACCGACAAAGGTTCGTCCTGGCTGTACGCCTGGTCCCTGGCGATCCCGGCCACCTCCAAGCACAAGGACGCCGCCAAGGCGTTCATTACGTGGGCAACGTCCAAGGACTACATTCAGTTGGTGGCCGATAAAGAAGGCATCACCAACGTACCGCCAGGCACGCGCCAGTCGACCTACAGCGAAGCGTATTTGAAAGCCGCGCCGTTTGCTCAAGTGACGTTGCAGATGATGAAGCACGCCGACCCCGCGCACCCATCGGCCCAGCCCGTGCCGTATGTGGGCATCCAGTACGTGACGATCCCTGAGTTCCAGGCCATCGGCACCTCGGTTGGCAAGCTGTTCTCGGCGGCGCTGACCGGCGGCATGACGGTTGAGCAGGCGTTGCTCGCCGCCCAGTCCACCACCGAGCGCGAGATGAAACGCGCCGGTTACCCGAAGTGATTTTTACAGGACACCCCCATGAAACGACTCGAAGGTAAAAGTGCACTGATCACCGGATCGGCGCGGGGTATCGGCCGTGCGTTTGCTCAAGCCTATATTGCTGAAGGCGCGACGGTTGCCATCGCCGATATTGACCTGCAACGCGCCGAGGCCAGCGCAGCCGAGCTTGGCCCCCAGGCCTACGCGGTGGCGATGGACGTCACCGACCAGGCGTCCATCGACGCGGCGATTGCTGCCGTGGTGGCGCATGCCGGCAAGCTGGATATTTTGATCAACAATGCGGCGCTGTTCGACTTGGCGCCCATCGTCGACATCACCCGCGGCAGCTATGCGCGGCTGTTCTCGATCAACGTTGCGGGCACGCTGTTCACGCTGCAAGCGGCTGCCCGGCAGATGATCAGCCAGGGGCACGGTGGCAAGATCATCAACATGGCCAGCCAGGCCGGGCGTCGGGGCGAAGCGTTGGTGGCGGTGTATTGCGCGACCAAGGCGGCGGTGATCAGCCTTACGCAGTCGGCGGGGCTGAACTTGATAAAGCAAGGCATCAACGTTAATGCCATTGCGCCGGGTGTGGTCGATGGCGAGCATTGGGACGGCGTGGATGCGTTGTTCGCCAAGCATGAAGGTTTGGCGCCTGGCGAGAAGAAGCAGCGGGTGGGCGCTGAGGTGCCGTTCGGGCGCATGGGAACGGCGCAGGACCTAACCGGCATGGCGGTGTTCCTGGCCTCGAAGGAGGCTGATTATGTGGTGGCGCAGACCTACAACGTCGATGGCGGTAATTGGATGAACTAAGACCAGGTCAGTTGAGGCGGCGCTTCTCAGATCAAGATCAAAAGCGTAAAAGCGCTTTCTGTGGGAGCGGGCTTGCTCGCGATGCATTCAACTCGGTGTACCTGATGGTCCGAGGTGCCTGCATCGCGAGCAAGCCCGCTGCCACATTTGGATCCTCATGACGCTTGATCAACACGCTAGTCGGCAAAACTGCGGTCAAAAAAATACACCGCGCCAGGCTTCAGGTTCTCCACCGTCGCCTGTGGCCGGCCGCCTTCGCCATGCTTCTTGCGCCCCGTCTCACGCAAATACCCGGCCTCAGTCAGCTTCAACAAACGCTGGCGAATACTGGTCTTCAACACCGGCCGCGCCAGCACCAGCGAAAAAATCGTGGTGGCTTGCGGCGCACTGAACTCAGCGCCCAGGAACATCAACGGCAAACTGCTGTACAGCGACTTGGAAAACAGCCGTTCCTGCACCGCCGCCACGATCAGGTTGTGGTCGAACGGCAGCTTGATACTGCCGTCCGCCACCGCGTCCAGCGCAGACCATTGCTGATGCTCAGCCAAGCTGACTTCCTCGGCGACGATCGCCAGGTAGTAAGTCGACGACGACCAGCAACGCGGGTCACGAAACGCGTCGCCCACGGTGCCGACTTGCTCGCTCCAGGCCAGTTCAAAGCCCACCTTGTCACTCGCGCGTAAACGCTCCACCGCATCCTTGAGGCTCAGATCTTGCACGCCGCCGTTCACGACCACGCCGGGCAACGCCCAATGCCCGGCGAAGGGCTCGGCTTCGCGTTTGTTCAGCAACAGCATCAACTCCCCGCGGGTGCGGCAGTAAAACAATACGCACAGGTCGACAGTGTGCAAGTAGGCGCTAAGTGGCATGGGAGGTCCTTATGAACAGTGGCGGGGTACAGTCTAACGGATCGAACAGGTATGTCATGTACTTGCACCAATGCTCATAACCAAATGTTTCTTGCAATGAAAGTACATGACGTGTACTTTTGTTTTCAGGCCACAGGAGAACCGCCATGCCCCTCGCAAAAACTGCCATCGCCTCATTCGACGTCGACGCCCAGAAGAGCTTCACGCCGCTGTGCCCCGACGAGTTACCGGTGGCCGGTGGCGACCAGATAGGCGCTGAGCTCAACTTCATGGCCAGCCTCGCCGGCCATCGCGTCGGCAGCAAAGACGCCCACACCCCGCACGCGTCGTGGGTGGTCGCGCAGCACAGCGAGATGCTGCAACCCACAGGCTTGGCGCACGCCGATGTCACTTGGGTCAGCCACTGCGTGCCGGGCACCGAGGGTTTTACGTTGTTGGACGAATTGCCCAGCCCGTATGACTACGACTACTTCATCTGGAAAGGCGTCGAACCCGACTTTCACCCATACGGCGCCTGCTACCACGACCTGCACGACAAGCTGTCGACGGGCGTCATCGAGTATTTGAAAGCCCAGGGCGTCAGCCGCGTGATCGTCGGCGGCCTGGCGCTCGACTACTGCGTCAAGACCACCGCGTTGCAACTGCTCAAGGCTGGTTTTGACGTGGTGCTGCACGTGCCCGCGTGCCGCGGTATCACCGAGGAGGGCGGCGTGCAGGCCGTGAATCAATTGCTCAAAGCCGGTGCGGTGATCAGCCGCACCCGCGAAGAACTGGCCGCGATGGCCACGCGCTAAGGAGAAACACGATGGAAAGTGCATACGACTACCAATCCCCGGTGATCCAGGGTTTGCTCGACACCGACTACTACACCTTCACCATGATGCAGGCGGTGTTGCACCAGCACCCGAACGTCGACGTGGAATACAACTTCATCGTGCGCTCCAAAGAAAAGCTCGGCCACCTGATTCCACAACTGCGCGATGAGCTGGAAAAGCTCGCCGGGCTGCACATGCGCGAAGGCGAGTTGCGCTTTCTGTTCAACCCGCGTTTTCGCGAATACCTGACCCCGGATTACGAGCGCTTCCTTGGCCTGTTCCGCTTCAACCTGCGCTACATCCATGTGAGCGAGGTCGACGGCCAACTGAGCATCCGCGTGGTTGGCCCGATGTTGCACTGCATCATGTTCGAGCAACCGGTGCTGGCGCTGGTCAGCGAGTTGCGCAACCGCGACAAATACCCCGACGTCAGCCTGGAAGATGTCACCCGCAAGCTTTACCAGAAGTTCGACTGGCTGGAGAAAAACCTCAGCCGCGACGAACTCGCCGATCTGCGCATCTCTGATTTTTCGACACGCCGGCGCCTGTCATTCAAGGCCCAGCGCGAAGTGGTGGACATCATGCGCCGCGACTTCCCCGGCCAATTCGTCGGCACCAGCAACGCGCACCTGGCGTATGAGTTCGACTTGCCGCTGATCGGCACCATGGCCCACCAATGGATGATGGTGCACCAGCAACTTGGGCGCCTGCGCGAAAGCCAGAACGCCGCCCTGGAAAACTGGGTGCGTGAATACCGAGGCCGCCTCGGGGTTGCGCTGACCGACTGCATCAGCACCGACTTTTTTCTCAAGGACTTCGACCTGTACTTCGCCAAATTGTATGACGGCCTGCGCCAGGACTCCGGCGACCCCATCGTCTGGGCTGATAAAGTGCTGGCCCGTTACGCAGCACTGGGTATCGACCCGATGACCAAGGACCTGATGTTCTCCGACGGCCTGAACTTCGAGAAATGCTTGCCGATCTTGCGTCACGTGCGCGGCAAGGCCAAGTTCGGGTTCGGTATGGGCACCAGTTTGGCCTGCGATGTGGCTGGCGTAGAGCCGTTGAGCATCGTGATGAAACTGGTGCGGGTGCACGGTGAACCGGTGGTGAAGTTTTCCGATGACCCGATCAAGAACGTCTGCGAAGACCCGTCGTTTTTGCAGTATGCGGCCAAGGTATTCAATGTCGGCAGTCTGGAGGTGTGACATGCAAGAGCGTATTGCGCAGGAACTGAATATCGACCGGCAACTGGTCAAGGGCGCTGAAGCCAACGAAATTCAGCGGCGCATCGACTTCATCAAGGCCACCTTGCGCAGCGCGGGCGGCAAGGCGCTGGTGCTCGGCATCAGCGGCGGTGTGGACTCACTCACGGCGGGCCGCCTGTGCCAGCTTGCCGTCGAGCAACTGCGCGCCGATGGCGACGCCGCGCGCTTTATCGCGATGCGCCTGCCCTATAAAACCCAAGCCGATGAGCGTGACGCGCAAGCCTCACTCGCGTTCATCAAACCGGACCACATCGACACCTTGAATATCGCCGCCAGCGTCGACAGCCTGATGGCCAGCCTCACCGCCGGTGCAGCCAGCGCCGCGCAGGTCGACTTCATCAAAGGCAACGTCAAGGCGCGCACCCGGATGATTGCGCAATACGCCGTGGCCAACCTGCACAATGGCCTGGTGGTCGGCACCGAAGCGTTGATGGGCTTCTTCACCAAATTCGGCGACGGCGCCTGTGACCTGGCACCGCTGTCGGGCCTGACTAAAACCCAAGTGCGCTTGCTCGCCACAGCCCTCGGCGCACCGGCAAACCTGGTGCACAAGCAGCCCACCGCAGACCTTGAAGAATTGGCGCCGGGCAAGGCCGATGAACAGGCGTATGGCTGCACCTATGCAGAGATCGACGCCTACTTGATGGGTGAGCCGGTGAGCGAGCGGGTGAGGCAGATTGTGCAGGCCGCGTACAGCAAGACCGCACACAAACGCGCGCTGCCAACCACCCCGGCCTGATAGTGATGATCGTCCCCACGCTCCGCGTGGGAATGCACCCGTGACGCTCTGCGCCGCCCTGCGCAGAACTCAACGCTCAATCGACCGGCTCCACCGCGCATTCCATTCTGGCCGCGCCTGGTTGACCTGATCCCAATCAATCGAAATCGCGGTTTGCAGGTAACCCTGCATCGCCTCCACCCGCGCGCGGGTTTTTTCGGTGGTCGGCGTGGTCGGGTTCGAGGGTATCTGGTCACCTTCTTCCAGCGCCGGCGCTTGAGCCTCGGCGGTCAGCAGGAACGCTGCGAGTTTTTGCGCCAGTTCTGGCTGGTCATGGCACGCAGCGGCTTTGACGCGATCTGCCTGGACCGCAGCGAAGGCCCGTACCCGATCCGCACTTTTACCGGTGACATCGGCGGGCGCGCGGCGTTGAGCGTGGCAACCATCAGTGACCGGCTAGGCCCGAGCTGGTTGCCGATTGTGGTGGAATTGCTCAAGCGCGAGGCCGCGGCGATTGGGCCGCGGATCCATCCGTTCGATCCGACATCGCGCAGGCCGTCGCAAACCTTCGGCGCATAGCCCAGCGCTCATTGAACGCTCAAGCCGAACGCGGTCAAGTGTGGGAGCGGGCTTGCTCGCGAAGCAGGCACCTCGGACCCTCAGGCACACCGCGTTGATGCCATCGCGAGCAAGCCCACTCCCACACTTGACCGTGTTTTGATCGTTGCCCTCAACCATGAGTACAGCAAAATGCTATCCACTTACGGTATAAACCTTGGACGCTTTAGTGTTTCGAGGCCCCGTTTTTAATGCAAATCCCTCTACAACGCCCACTGTGGCAGATCTACCTGATCTTTCTGGCACCGATGGTGCTGTCGAACTTTTTACAGAGCTTTTCCGGCACCCTTAATGGCATCTATGTCGGGCAAATGCTCGGTACACAGGCGCTGGCGGCGGTGTCGGGGATGTTCCCCATCGTGTTTTTCTTTATCGCCTTGGTGATCGGTTTGGGGGCGGGCGCTTCGGTGCTGATCGGTCAGGCCTGGGGCGCCGAGGAAACCGCCATGGTCAAGGTGATCACCGGCGCCACGCTGACCCTCGGTGCGCTGGTGGGGTTGATCGCAGCCGTGCTTGGCAGCCTGTTTGCGCGCCCGGCGTTGCAGGCATTGGGCACGCCGGTTGACGTTCTGGACGATGCGGTCGGTTATGCCCAAGCGATGATGCTGATCATGCCGCTGCTGCTGGTGTTTATCCTCTACACGCAACTGCTGCGCGGTGTCAGTGACACGGTCTCACCGTTGTTGGCATTGATGGTCTCGACGTCTGTCGGCCTGTTGCTGACCCCGGCGCTGATTCGCGGCTGGATCGGTTTGCCGCCGCTGGGCATTCAAAGTGCGGTGTACGCGGGCCTGGTCGGTAACGCCTCGGCGATGCTGTTTCTGATACTGCGCCTGCGCCATAAAAAGCATGTGATGGCGCCGGACCGTGAACTGCTCGCCGCGTTGCGCCTGGACCGCGTAATACTCGGTAAAGTCTTGCGCATCGGCCTGCCGACCGGCTTGCAGATGGTGGTGCTGTCGCTGTCGGAGCTGGTCATCCTGGCCTTGGTCAACAGCCACGGCTCTCAGGCCACGGCGGCCTATGGCGCGGTGACGCAGATCGTCAATTACGTGCAGTTCCCGGCGTTGTCGATTGCGATTACCGCCTCAATCCTCGGTGCCCAAGCCATTGGTGCGGGGCATCCGGATCGGGTCGGGCCAATTTTGCGTACCGGGCTATTGATCAACCTGTGCCTCACCGGTGGCCTGATCGTGCTCGGGTATTTAATGTCGCACTGGTTGTTGGGCCTGTTCATCACCGACGCCGATGCGCGGGTCAAGGCCGAACACCTGCTGCACATTATGTTGTGGAGCGTGCTGGTATTCGGTTTCCAGGCGGTGGTGGGCGGGATCATGCGCGCCAGCGGCGTGGTGCTGATGCCGGTCGCGATCTCGATTTTCTGTGTGCTCTGCGTTGAGCTGCCGATGGCGTATGTGTTCAACGCACATTTTGGTCTGGAAGGGGTGTGGATGGCGTTTCCGGTCACCTACCTGGCGATGCTGGCGCTGCAGACCGCGTATTACCGGCTGGTGTGGCGGCACAAGCAGATCAAGCGGTTGGTGTAATAAAGGTCGGTGTAATAAAAGTTGCCCACATTCAGTGGCAGAAGGCGTTTAAGTCATGGCAAACCCTTACGCCGAGTTGTTCCAGGCCCCTGGTGCTCGCGCTTTTGTACTGGCCGGCATGCTTGCCCGCATGCCGATCTCCATGGTCGGCATCGGCTTGATCACCATGCTGTCCCAGGTTCACGGCGGCTTCGGTTTGGCGGGCGCGGTGGCGGCCGTATTCGCCCTGGCCACGGCGTTTTGCGCGCCGCAGGTGTCGCGCTGGGTAGACCGCTACAGCCAGGGCAAGGTAGTGCCGATAGCGGCGTTGATCGGCGGTGGGTCGTTGTTACTGCTGTTGTTGTGCACCCGTTTGCAGGCGCCGGAGTGGACGTTGTTTGTGTTCGCCGCGCTGGCCGGTTGCATGCCGAACATGTCAGCCATGGTGCGGGCGCGCTGGACCGAGCTGTACCGGGGCCAGCCCGCGCTGAAAACCGCCTTTGCCCTGGAGTCGGTGCTCGATGAGGTGTGTTTCATCATCGGCCCGCCGATTTCAGTCGGTTTGAGCGTTGTGCTGTTCCCGGAAGCCGGGCCTTTGATCGCCGCACTGTTGCTGGCGGTGGGCGTGACCGCCTTTGTGCTGCAACGCGCGACTGAACCGCCCGTGCATGAACACCACGAGCATCTCGGCGGCTGGTTGATCGCCTCGCCCTCGGTGCTGATCTTGATGATTGTGCTGCTGGCCATGGGCATGATCGTCGGCGTGGTGGATGTGGTCAGCGTGGCCTTTGCCCAGCAACAGGGCCAACCGGCGGCGGCGAGCATCGTGCTCTCGGTATATGCCATCGGTTCGTGCCTGGCAGGGTTGGCGTTCGGCACTCTCAAACTCAAGGCATCGCTGCCCCGGCAGTTTCTGTTATGCGGCGTGGCCACCGCCTTGACCACCTTGCCATTGTTGCTGGTGACCAATATTCCCGGCCTGGCGGTGGCAATCTTCATTTCCGGATTGTTCTTCGCGCCGACGCTGATTGTGTCCATGGCGCTGGTGGAGCAGATCGTGGCGCCGAGCCGCCTGACCGAAGGCATGACCTGGCTGATCACCGGCCTGAGCATTGGCGTGGCCATCGGTGCTGCCAGCTCCGGTTGGATGATCGACCATTTCGGCGCCACCAGCGGGTTCTGGGTGGCGTTGGTCGCGGGCGCGGTGGTGTTTGGCGCTGCGCTGCTGGGGTATCGGCGCTTGGGCTAGTCAGCCAATCGCCGGCGCAGGCTCGGCGCAATGCTGTTGCAAAAACTCATTCAGCGCTTGGCGTGTCAGGTCATTGAGCGTCACTTTTTTGCGGATCGCCGCCAGCGCCGCTGCCAGATGCAGGTCATGGCCGACGCGTACGTTGAACGAACCCTTGCAGGGCTTTTCGGGTGTTTGCCCGAGGGTTTGGCAGGTAGCGAGGTAATCGTCTACCGCCTCACGAAAGGCCGCGTCCAGCGCTGCAACGGTGTTGCCTTCATAGCTGACCAACGCCTTGATAAACAGGACTTTGCCGAACAGGCAGTTGTCTTCGAGGCTGGCTTCGATAGAGCCGATGTAACCTTTGTATTTGAGTTGGTTGTTCACTGAATCAGTTCTCCTGACTTCAATTGTTCGATGACCTGGCGCCGAATGTAGTGCTTCAGTTCGTTGCCGGGGTGAGGCTTGTGCAAGCTGATCATCGCACTGGGGTCACCGCTGTCGAATTTGACGCGGCTTCCAGCCCCTTCAATTTGTGTGTAGCCAAGCCAACGCAGCAGCGTCACACGCTCTGGCCAGTTAAAAGCCATGTGCTCATTGAGCAATTTGGCGAGCAGCTTTTCATTTTTGGACACGGCGTTCCCTGCGTGTAACTAAATGTAGTTGCAAAACGTGGTGTGCGTCAATGCTAACCCGGGCGACCGTGCCTTTGCTGAAATTGATGTAACCCCTGATGACACCTCGCTCCACGCCCTCCATGCGCCGCTAATTTTTCCCCGCCCGGTTCGTTTTATAGGGACGACGTGCCTTTGTGCTTCCTGCCTATTGCTCCGGACTCCAAGAAATGAATGCTGAAGACTCCTTGAAACTTGCTCGCCGGTTTATCGGGTTGCCCCTGGAAAAACGCCAGGTATTCCTGCAGGCCTTGCAGAACGAAGGTGTGGATTTTTCAAGGTTTCCGATTCCGGCCGGGGTAGAAGCCGAGGACCGCCAGGCGCTGTCCTACGCACAGCAACGCATGTGGTTTCTCTGGCAGTTAGACCCGGCCAGCGGCGCCTACAACCTGCCGGGCGCGGTGCGGCTCAAGGGCGCACTCAGCCTGCGCGCGCTGGAGCAAGCCTTCGCCAGCCTGGTGGCGCGTCATGAAACGTTGCGCACGGTGTTCCAGCGCCAGGCCGATGAGCGCCTGGCGCAAGTGGCACTGGCGCCGTCGCTGGTGGTCGAGCAGGTGGACATGAGTGCCCTTGACCTCGCGGCGCGCGAGCAGGCCGTCAACCACGCGGCGACGCGTCAATCGCTGTTGCCGTTCGATCTGGAAAGCGGCCCGCTGCTGCGCATGCAATTGCTCAAGCTCGACGAACAGGAACACGTGCTGCTGCTGACCCTGCACCACATCGTCTCTGACGGTTGGTCGATGAACGTGCTGATCGACGAATTCATTCGCTTTTACGACGCGCATGAGCGCAACGAAACGCCGCAATTGCCGGCGCTGCCGATTCAGTACAGCGATTACGCCCTGTGGCAGCGCCGCTGGCTGGAGGCGGGCGAGCAGGCGCGTCAGTTGGCGTACTGGCAAGCGCGTCTTGGCGATGAGCACCCGGTGTTGGAACTGCCGACGGATCGTTCGCGCCCGGCCATGCCCAGCTACCAGGGCACGCGCCATAACTTCGCAATCGATGCGGCGTTGGCCGCGCAACTGCGCAGTTGCGCGCAACAGCACAACGTGACCCTGTTCATGCTGTTGCTGGGCGCCTTCAATGTGCTGTTGCATCGCTACACCGGGCAGGGCGACATCCGCGTGGGTGTGCCGATTGCCAACCGCAACCGCAGTGAAGTCGAGGGGCTGATCGGCTTCTTCGTCAACACCCAAGTGCTGCGCACCCAGCTGAACGGGCAGACCCGCGTGGCCGAGTTGCTGCAACATATAAAAGAGCACGCGCTGGGTGCCCAGGCTCATCAGGAGTTGCCGTTTGAGCGCCTGGTAGAAGCGTTGAAAGTCGAGCGCAGCCTCAGCCACACGCCGCTGTTCCAGGTGATGTACAACCACCAGCCGGTGGTGGCGGACATCGCCTCGGTCAGCACTGCTTCCGGCCTGGAGCTTTCGCTGGTCGAGTGGCAGGGCCGTACGACCCAGTTCGACCTGACGCTGGACACCTATGAAAAGTCCGGCACCTTGCATGCCGCGCTGACCTACGCCAATGACCTGTTCGACGCGCCTTCGATTGCGCGCATGGCCCGGCACTGGATCAGCCTGTTGCACGCCATGGTAGCCGAGGGTGACCAACGCATCGGCGAACTGCCGATGCTGGCCGCCGAGGAGCAGCACTTGCTGGTGCGTGGGTGGAACCAGACTGCCGAGGCGTACCCGACCGAGTGCGCTGTCCATCAACTGATCGAAGCGCAGGTGCAGCGCACGCCGCATGCGCCAGCGCTGGAGTTTGGCGCAACCACGCTGAGCTACGCAGAACTCGACGCGCGTGCCAACCAGCTGGCGCATGCGTTGCGCGAGCAGGGCGTTGGCCCGGACGTGCTGGTCGGCCTTTGCGTCGAGCGCTCGGTCGAAATGGTCGTGGGCCTGTTGGCGATTCTGAAGGCGGGCGGCGCGTATGTGCCGTTGGACCCGGAATATCCCCAGGAGCGCCTGGCCTACATGATCGAAGACAGCGGCATCACGCTGCTGCTTAGCCAACACAGCTTGCTGGCATTGCTGCCCACCGAAGGCGTTCAGGTGATTGCGCTGGACCAGACGCCGGGCTGGCTCGACGGCTACAGCACCGGCTCGCCTGCAGTGGCGATGCATGCGCTCAATTTGGCCTATGTGATATACACCTCCGGTTCCACCGGCAAACCCAAAGGCGCCGGCAACAGCCATCGCGCGCTGGTCAACCGCTTGTGCTGGATGCAACAGGCCTACGGTCTGGACGCCAGCGATGCGGTCTTGCAGAAAACCCCGTTCAGTTTTGACGTGTCGGTCTGGGAGTTTTTCTGGCCGCTGATGACCGGTGCGCGTCTGGTGGTCGCAGCACCTGGCGAACACCGCGAGCCGGCGCGCCTGATCGAGACCATCGGCCGCCACGCCATCACCACGTTGCACTTTGTGCCGTCGATGCTGCAGGCGTTCATCCACGAGCCTGGCGTACACACCTGCGCGAGCCTCAAACGCATCGTCTGCAGCGGCGAGGCGTTGCCGCTGGATGCGCAGCTGCAGGTGTTCGCCAAACTGCCAACGGCGGCGTTGTTCAACCTTTACGGCCCCACCGAAGCCGCCATTGATGTGACCCACTGGGCCTGTGTCGATGAAGGTGCTGACAGCGTGCCGATCGGCCGTCCGATCGCCAACCTTGCCACCTACGTGCTCGACGCCCAGCTCAACCCGGTGCCAGCCGGCGTGTCCGGCGAGTTGTACTTGGGCGGTGTGGGCCTGGCGCGCAGTTATCACCGCCGTGCGGGCTTGACCGCCGAGCGCTTTGTGCCGAGCCCGTTCCTCGCTGGCGAGCGCCTGTATCGCACCGGCGACCGCGTGCGCCAGCGCGCCGATGGGGTGATCGAATACCTCGGTCGTCTCGACCATCAGGTCAAATTGCGCGGCTTGCGTATCGAGTTGGGCGAAATCGAAGCCCGCTTGATGCAGCACCCACAGGTGCGTGAGGCGGTGGTGCTGGTGCAGGGCGGCAAACAGTTGGTCGCGTACCTGGTACTCGAAAGCGCAGCGCCCGCCGACCTCAAGGCGTGGCTGCTGACCAGCCTGCCGGAATACATGGTGCCCACGCACATGGTGCACCTGGCCCAGTTGCCGGTCACCGCTAACGGCAAGCTCGACCGCAAGGCGCTGCCGGTGCCGGATGCCGCGCCGCAACACGCCTTCGTTGCGCCCTCAAGCGAACTGCAAAAAGCCCTGGCGGCGATCTGGCGTGACGTACTCGGCGCCGCGCAAATCGGCCTGGACGACAACTTCTTCGAACTGGGCGGCGACTCGATCATCTCCATCCAGGTGGTCAGCCGTGCTCGGCAGGCGGGCATTCGCCTCAGCCCGCGCGACCTGTTCCAGTACCAAAGCGTGCGCAGCCTGGCGCTGGTGGCGCGCTTTGAGCAGGCGGCTGTTATCGATCAAGGCCCGGTGAGCGGCGAGGTGATTCTGACACCGGTGCAGCACAGCTTTTTCGCGCAGGCGATCCCGGCGCGTCAGCACTGGAACCAGTCGCTGTTGCTGACGCCGCGTGAAGCGTTGGTGCCAGCACGCCTGGAGGCGGCGCTGGTCCAATTGATCGATCATCACGATGCGCTGCGCCTGCGCTTTACGCAGTTGGCCGAGGGTTGGCACCAAGCCCACGGCGCCGCCGACGAGGCGCGCGTACTTTGGCAGTCCAGCGTTACCACCGACGCCGAGCTGGCCGCGCTGTGCGATGAAGCCCAGCGCAGCCTCGACCTGGAGCAAGGCCCGTTGCTGCGTGCAGCCCTTGTCACCCTGGCCGACGGCAGCCAGCGCCTGTTGCTGGTGGTGCATCACTTGGTGGTCGATGGCGTGTCCTGGCGCATCCTGCTCGAAGACTTGCAGCAGGCCTACCGCCAGGCCCAATTGCCAGCCAAGACCAGCAGCTATCAACAGTGGGCGCAACAGTTGCAGGCCCACGCGAAAACCCTTGAGGACCAACTGCCGTTTTGGCAGGCGCAAGCCGCCGACGCCGACTTGCCGTGCGATCAGCCCGAGGGTGGTTTGCATAACCGGCTCGGCCTCAAGGTTGCAACCCGCCTGGATGCCGAACACACCCGCCAACTCTTGCAGGACGCGCCGGCGGCGTATCGCACGCAGGTCAACGACCTGCTGTTGACTGCGCTGGCGCGCGTGATCAGCCGCAGGAGCGGCCAGGCCGCCGCGTTGATTCAACTCGAAGGCCATGGGCGCGAAGACCTGTTCGACGGCATCGACCTGAGCCGCACGGTCGGTTGGTTCACCAGCCTGTTCCCGGTGCGTCTGCAGGCCGGTGGCGAGCTGTCGAGCGCGATCAAATCGGTCAAAGAGCAACTGCGCGCAATTCCGCACAAAGGCCTCGGTTACGGCCTGCTGCGTTACCTGGGCGCGCCTGCATCACGCGAAGCGCTGGCAGGCTTGGCTGCGCCGCGTATCACCTTCAACTACCTGGGGCAGTTCGACCGCCAGTTCGATGAGTCGGCGCTGTTCGTGCCGGCCGCTGAAGGCAGCGGCCAGGCGCAAGATGCCGACGCTCCGCTGGCCAACTGGCTGACGGTGGAAGGGCAGGTGTATGGCGGTGAGCTGTCACTGCAATGGGGTTTCAGTCGCGAGATGTTCAACGCCGCAACCATTCAGCGCCTGGCGGATGAGTACACCACCGAACTCAAGGCCTTGATCGCGCATTGCTGCCAACTCCCGGCCGGTCAGGTGACGCCGTCGGACTTCCCGTTGGCACGCCTCAGCCAACCACAACTGGATGCACTGCCGGTGGCCGGGCCGGCTATCGCAGACCTTTACCCGCTGTCGCCGATGCAGCAGGGCATGCTCTTTCATACGCTGTTGGAACCTGCGGCCGAGGCGTATATCAACCAGCTGCGCGTGGACATAGACGGCCTCGATGTGCAGGCGTTCGGGCGTGCCTGGCAAGCGGCGCTGGACCGGCATGCCATCTTGCGCAGCAGCTTCCATTGGCTTGGCCTCGACAGCGCCCATCAAGTGATCCAGCGCCAGGTCGACCTGCAGTTGCAGGTGGTCGAAGACGTGGCTGCCGACCTCGATACCCTGGCCGCTGCCGAACGTGCACGCGGCTTTGAGCTAAATGCCGCGCCGCTGTTTCGTCTGATGTTGGTGCGTGGCGCGGGCAGCGCCTGGCATTTTATTTTCACCAGCCATCACATCCTGATGGATGGTTGGAGCAACGCGCAGTTGCTCGGCGAAGTCATTGCCCACTATGCAGGCCAGGCTGTGCCTGCGCCGCTGGGGCAGTTCCGCGATTATTTGGCTTGGCTGCAACAGCAAGCGTCGGGCGAAGTGTTCTGGAAGAACGCCCTGGCGCCGCTGCAAGCACCCACGTTGCTCGCGCAGGCGCTGCGTACGCCGGTCGGCGGTGTGGGTGTGGCTGAGCATCACGTGACGCTGGGCAACGACTTTACCCAGGCCCTCGGCGAGTTTGCCCGCCAACAAAAAGTCACCCTCAATACGGTGCTGCAGGGCGCCTGGAGCCTGTTGCTGCAACGCTACACCGGCCAGGCTTGCGTGGCGTTCGGCGCCACCGTTGCCGGGCGTTCGGCACCGTTGCCGGGGATCGAGCAGCAACTGGGCCTGTTTATCAATACCTTGCCGATTATCAGTGCGCCGTCGCCCGCGCAATCGGTCGGCGCGTGGCTGAGTGAGCTGCAAGCGCTGAACCTCGGCCTGCGCGACCATGAACACGTGCCGCTTTACGACATTCAGGGCTGGGCCGGTCAACAAGGCTCGGCGTTGTTCGACACCCTGCTGGTGTTCGAAAACTTCCCCGTCGCCGACGCCTTGAAGCAGGGCGCGCCTGCTGGCCTGACATTTGGCCGGATGCACAACCATGAGCGCACCAACTACCCACTGACGCTGGGCATTGAGCTGGGTGCTGGCTTGCGCCTCGAATTCAGCCACGACCGCGCGCACTTCAGTGAGCAACAGGTCACGCGGTTAGGCGCTGACCTGCTGCACCTTTTGCAGCAATGGGTGGTTGACGCCAGTGTGTCACTTGGCAACGTGCAACTGCTCGACGCAGCTGCCCAGCACAGGCTACTCACCCTTAGCCGATCCGCCGCTGCCGCGCCGCGCCATCAGCGTGTGCATGAGCGCATCGCCGCGCAGGCACAGGCCACGCCTGACGCGCTGGCGGTGCAGGCAGGCACTGAGTGCCTGACCTATGCCCAGCTCAACGACCGTGCTAACCGCCTCGCGCATCGCCTGTTGGCACTCGGCGTCGGGCCGGGCCAGCGCGTAGGCCTGGCCAGTCGACGTGGCCCGCAGTTGATCGCAAGCTTGCTGGCGGTGCTTAAAAGCGGCGCCGCCTATGTGCCGCTGGACCCGAAATACCCGGCCGAGCGCTTGGCCTACATGCTCGCCGACAGTCGCCTCGACCTGCTGCTCAGCGAAACCGGTTTGCTCGCTGACCTGGCGTTGCCGCAAGGGCTGACGCGCGTGGATTTCAGCGCCAGTGGTGAAGAGCTGGCCAGCTACCCGGCCACCCATCCCGCCAACGCTGCAGCGGCTGGCGACTTGGCTTACATCATCTACACCTCCGGCTCCACCGGCCTGCCCAAAGGCGTGGCCATCGACCATGCCGCCCTCGGCCAGTTCTGCGACAGCGCCGAGGTTTACAGCCAGTTGGGTGCAGAGGACCGCGTGCTGCAATTTGCGACCTTCAGCTTCGACGGGTTTGTCGAGCAGTGCTATCCGCCGCTGTGTGTGGGCGCGGCGTTGATCATGCGGGGCGATGAGCTGTGGGACGCCGGGCAGTTGGCGCGCGAAATCGTCGAGCAGGGCGTGACCCTGGCCGACTTGCCGGCCGCTTACTGGTATCTGTTGGCCAAGGAATGTGCGCGCGACCGTCGCACCTTGGGCAAGCTGCGCCAAGTGCATGTGGGCGGCGAAGCCATGTCGGTGGAAGGCCTGCGCGCCTGGCACGCCGCAGGGCTGGGCGCGGTGCGCCTGGTCAACACCTACGGGCCGACCGAGGCGACGGTGGTGTCCAGTGTGCACGACTGCCAACTGGCAGATGCCAGTGATGCGTTCGGCGTGCCGATTGGTCGGGCCATCGCAGGCCGCGCGCTGTATGTGCTCGACAGTGCTTTCGAGCTGCTGGCCACCGAAGGAGTCGGGGAGCTGTGCATCGGTGCGCAAGCGGGCTTGGCTCAGGGTTACTTCGACCGCCCGGCACTGACTGCCGAGCGCTTCCTTCCCGACCCGTTTTCCAACGTGCCGGGCGCGCGGCTCTACCGCAGCGGTGACCTGGCGCGCTACAACGCGGCGGGGGCGCTGGAGTACGTCGGGCGTATCGACCATCAGGTGAAAATCCGCGGCTATCGCATCGAAATGGGTGAGATCGAGGCCTGCCTGCAAGGCTTGCCGCACGTGCGTGAAGCCGCAGTCGTCGCCCAGCCGGGTGCGACCGGCCTGCAATTGGTGGCTTACGTGGTGCCCGCCCAAGGTCAAAACCTGGACTCGCAAGCCCTGGCGGCAACCTTGCGCGAGTCGCTGCCGGACTACATGGTGCCGGGGCACTGGGTGGTGCTTGAAGCCTTGCCGCTGAACAACAACGGCAAACTTGACCGGCGCGCGCTGCCGGCGCCAGACCTGAACCTGCGTCAACAGGCGTATGTGGCGCCGCACAGCCCGCTGCAACTGCAGTTGGCGGCGATCTGGCAAGCGGTGCTGCAGGTCGAGCAGGTCGGGCTGACGGATCATTTCTTCGAACTGGGCGGCCATTCGTTGCTGGCCACTCAAGTGATTTCGCGCGTGCGGCATGAGTTGAAACGCGAAGTGCCGTTGCGCGCACTCTTTGAGCAGCCGACGCTGCAAGCATTCGCCACCGCGTGTGCGCAGTTGCATCCGCACAGCGCGCAACCGCTGGTAGCGCTGGAGCGCGGGCAGCCGATGGCGCTGTCCTTCGCCCAGGAGCGCCAATGGTTTTTGTGGCAACTCGACCCTGCCAGCGCCGCCTACCACGTACCCACGGCGCTGCAGGTGCGCGGCCAACTCGACATCACCGCACTGGAGCGCGCCTTGCAGGCACTGGTCGAACGGCATGAGCCTTTGCGCACCACCTTTGTCGAAAAAGCTGAGCAAGTCTTGCAGGTAATCCATCCCGCACTGGCGATGCCTGTCGAGCAGGCCAGCGTAGAGGCGTCGGCTATCCAGCGCTGTGTGGAGCAAGAAATCCAACGCCCGTTCGACCTGTGCAACGGCCCGCTGATGCGCGTCAAACTGCTGGTGATCGCGCCCGACCATCATGTGCTGGTGATCACCCAGCACCACATCATCTCTGACGGTTGGTCGATGCACGTGATGGTCGATGAACTGGTGGCGTTGTATCAGGGCCAGACCCAGTTGCCCGCCTTGCCGATCCAATACGCCGACTATGCCGTGTGGCAACGCGACTGGATGGCGGCCGGCGAAACACAGCGCCAACTGGATTACTGGCAGCGGCGCCTGGGCGACGAGCACCCGGTGCTGGAGTTGCCACTCGACCGCCCGCGTCCGCCGGTGCAAAGCTACCGTGGCGCGCGTCAACAGGTGCAGCTCGACCCTGCGCTGGTGGCCGACCTGAAGGCGCTGGCGCAACGTGAGGGCGTGACGTTCTTTGTGCTGTTGCTGGCGTCGTTCCAGACCTTGTTGCATCGCTACAGCGGCCAGTCAACGCTGCGTGTCGGGGTGCCAATCGCCAACCGTAACCGCCTTGAGACCGAGCGTCTTATTGGTTTCTTCGTCAACACCCAAGTGCTGCAGGCCGACCTTGACGGGCAGATGGCTTTCGGCCAATTGCTCGCGCAGGTCAAACAACGCGCGCTGGAAGCTCAGGCCCATCAAGACCTGCCATTCGAGCAGTTAGTCGAGGCGCTGCAACCGGAGCGCAGCCTCAGCCATAACCCGTTGTTCCAAGTGATGTTCAACCACCAGGACACCCTGCGCGGCGGCGCTGTGCAGTTGCCGGGCCTGGTGTTGCAGCCGCTGGAGTGGGCTGGCCACACCACGCAATTTGACTTGAGCCTTGAAACCGAAGAATCAGCCGACGGCCTGTGGGCTTCGCTGACCTACGCCACCGACTTGTTCGAGCCCGCGACCCTGCAGCGCATGGCGCAGCACTGGCAGAACCTGTTGCGCGCAGTGGTCCGTGACGCCTCGCAAGCACTGGACGAATTGCCGATGCTCAGCGAGCAGCAATGGCAACAGAGCGTGCACGGCTGGAACCACAGCCAGTTCGACTACCCGCACACGCGCTGCGTGCATCAACTGTTCGAAGCACAAGCACTGGCCACGCCGGACGCCTGCGCGCTGCAATTTAATGACGACGCGCTGAGCAACAGCGAGCTCAACCGTCGTGCCAACCGCCTGGCCCATCGCCTGATCGCAGCGGGCGTTGGCCCGGACGTGCTGGTGGCGGTGCATGTCGAGCGCTCGCTGCAGATGGTGGTCGGCTTGTTGGCGACGCTCAAGGCCGGTGGCGCCTATGTGCCGCTCGACCCGCAGTTCCCGGCGGATCGTCTGGCCTTCATGCTTGAAGACAGCCAGGCCCGGGTGTTGCTGACCCAGCCACACCTGAACGGTAGTCTGGCGCAACCGCACGGTGTGCAGGTGCTGTTAGTGGATGATGCCAGTGCGGACGAACACAACCCGCAGGTCGCTGTCACGCCCGCGCACTTGGCCTACGTGATCTACACCTCTGGTTCCACCGGCAAGCCCAAGGGCGTGATGGTGCGCCATCAGGCGCTGTGCAGCTTTACCTGCGGCATGGCTGACGCCCTGGAAATTCGCCGCGACGCGCGGGTGATGTCGCTGACCACGTTCTCGTTCGACATCTTTGCACTCGAGCTGTACGTGCCACTCAGCGTCGGCGCCACGGTGCTGCTGAGCAACCAGGAACTGGCGCTCGACCCGGAAGCGATTCTGGATCGGGTGCACGGCCAGCGCGCAAATGTGCTGCAAGCCACCCCGTCAACCTGGCGCATGCTGCTGGAAAGCCCGCGTGCCGACCTGCTGCAAGGCATCCAGTGCCTGTGTGGCGGCGAAGCGCTGCCGGTTGACCTGGCCCAGCGCCTGCTCGACCTGCAAGGCCCGGTGTGGAACCTGTATGGCCCGACGGAAACCACCATCTGGTCGGCGGCCCATCGTCTGTTGGACGCACAGCCTTTTGTCGGGCGACCGATTGCCAACACCTCATTGTTCATTCTCAACGCCGGGTTAACGCCTTGCCCGCAGGGCGCTGCCGGTGAATTGCTGATCGGCGGCGTTGGCTTGGCGCGGGGTTATCACCAGCGGCCAGCGCTCACCGCTGAACGTTTTGTGCCTGACCCTTACGGCGCACCGGGCGAACGCCTGTACCGCACCGGCGACCTGGCCCGCTATCGCGCCGATGGCGTGGTGGAGTACATCGGCCGCGTCGACCATCAGGTCAAGGTGCGCGGTTTCCGTATTGAGCTGGGTGAAATCGAAGCCTGCCTGCGTGAACTCACGGCGGTGCGCGAAGCCGTGGTGCTGGCCGACAATGATCGCTTGATCGCCTACCTGGTGACCGTCGCCCCCGACCAGCAGGCGGCGCTGCGTGAGCAGTACAAGGTTGCCTTGCGCGAACGTTTGCCGGATTACATGGTGCCTGCGCACCTGATTTTCCTCGACAGCCTGCCCTTGACCCCCAACGGCAAACTCGACCGCAAGGCACTGCCCAAAGCGGATGCCGGTGTGTTGCTGAAAGCGCATGCAGCGCCCGTCACGCTTCGCGAACAACAGGTTGCGGCGATCTGGGCCGAGGTGCTGGAGGTGCCGCAGGTGGGCCTCGACGACCACTTCTTCGAACTCGGCGGGCATTCGCTGCTGGCCACGCGTGTGGTGTCGCGGGTGCGCCAGGTGTTGGCGCTGGAAGTCGCGCTCAAGAGCCTGTTTGAACAGCCGCTGCTCGGTGATTTTGTGCGCGCGCTAGGCGAGCAGGGCGTCACCGCGCCAGCGCTGCTGAGGGCGGATCGCACGCAGCCTTTACCACTGTCTTATGCGCAGGAGCGCCAGTGGTTCCTCTGGCAACTCGATCCGCAAAGCGCGGCGTACCACATCCCCAGCGCGCTGCGTTTGAAAGGTGCGCTGGACGTCGCCGCGCTGCAACGCAGTTTCGACACCTTGCTGGCGCGTCATGAAAGCCTGCGCACGCATGTGCGCCAGGAGGCTGGCGGCGCCGTGCAGGTGATTGAGGACTCGGGCCTGATCGAAATTGAACGCTGCGACGCGGATGAAGCGGGCCTCAAGGCGCAGGTGACTGAGCTGGTCGCGCGGCCGTTTGACCTGCTGCGCGGGCCGTTGCTGCGGGTCAAGTTGTTGCGCCTGGCCGAGCACGATCACGTCGTGGTGCTGGTGCAGCACCACATCGTTTCCGATGGCTGGTCGATGCAACGGATGGTCGAAGAATTGGTGCAGCTTTACGCCGCGTTCAGCGACGGCCGCACGCCGCACTTGCCGGCACTGCCGATTCAGTACGCCGACTATGCGCTGTGGCAGCGCAACTGGATGGAAGCCGGGGAGAAAGCGCGTCAACTGACCTACTGGCGTGAGCAGTTGGGCGGCGAACAGCCGGTGCTGGAGTTGCCGTACGACCACCAGCGCCCGGCGTTGCCAAGCCATCGCGGTGCACGCCTTGCGGTTGAGCTGGCGCCGCCACTTTTGGCGGGGTTGCGCAGCCTGGCCAAGCAGGCCGGGGTCACGTTGCCGATGGTGTTGCTGGCGGCCTATCAGGCCTTGCTGCACCGCTACAGCGGCCAGCAAGACGTGCGCGTCGGCGTGCCGATCGCCAACCGCAACCGCCTCGAAACCGAAGGCCTGATTGGCTTCTTCGTGAATACCCAAGTGCTCAAGGCCGAGATCAACGGCCAGATGAGCGTCGCAGACTTGCTGCAACAGGTACGTCAGCGCTCGCTGGACGCTCAGGCGCATCAGGACCTGCCGTTCGAGCAACTCGTGGAGGCGTTGCAGCCCGAGCGCAGCATGAGCCTGAGCCCGTTGTTCCAGGTGCTGTTCAACCACCGCGTGACCTCGGCACGCAGCCACTTGCAGCGTTTGCCTGGCCTGCAGGTCGAGGTAGTGAGCTGGGACGAAGGCGTGGCGCAGTTCGACCTGGCGCTGGATGTGGAGGAATCCCGCGAGGTGCTGCGTGCGTCGCTGAGTTACGCCACCGATCTGTTTAACCACAGCACCATCGAACGCATGGCCGGGCATTGGCAGAACCTGTTGCAAGCCATGGTCGATGATCAGCAACAAGCCATTGGCCAACTGAACCTGCTCGATCGTGACGAGCAACAGCACATTTTGCAGCTGTGGAACTGCACCGATTCCGGCTTCCCGGCCACGCGCCTAGTGCATGAGTTGGTCGCCGACCGCGCTGGCGAAACGCCGGATGCCGTCGCGGTCAAATTCGACACGCAAACGTTGACCTACGCCGAGCTGGATGGCCAGGCCAACCGCCTGGCGCATGCGCTGATCGCGCGCGGTATCGGCCCGGAAGTGCGCGTGGCCATCGCCATGCCGCGCAGTGCCGAAATCATGGTGGCGTTCCTTGCGGTGATGAAAGCCGGTGGTGTGTACGTGCCGCTGGACATTGAGTACCCGCGTGATCGCCTGCTCTACATGATGGACGACAGCCGCGCGCAATTGCTGCTGACGCACACGCGTGCCTTGCAGCAATTGCCGATCCCGCAAGGCCTGAACACCCTGGCGATAGATCGCACCGAGGACTGGGCGCATTACAGCGACAGCGCGCCACAGGTGGCACTGCACGGCGACAACCTCGCCTACGTGATCTACACCTCCGGCTCCACCGGCTTGCCCAAAGGCGTGGCCGTGGCTCACGGGCCGCTGGTTGCGCACATCATCGCCACCGGCGAGCGCTATGAAACCGGCCCAGCGGATTGCGAGCTGCATTTTATGTCTTTCGCCTTCGATGGTTCCCATGAAGGCTGGATGCACCCGTTGATCAACGGCGCCAGCGTGCTGATTCGTGATGACAGCCTGTGGTTGCCGGAATACACCTACGCACAAATGCACCGCCACAACGTGACCATGGCCGTGTTTCCGCCGGTGTACCTGCAACAGCTTGCCGAGCATGCCGAGCGTGATGGCAACCCACCGGCGGTGCGGGTTTACTGCTTCGGCGGTGATGCCGTCGCTCAAGCCAGCTACGACCTGGCGTGGCGTGCGCTCAAGCCGACCTATCTGTTCAACGGCTACGGCCCGACGGAGACGGTGGTGACGCCGTTGCTGTGGAAAGCGCGCAAGGGCGACCCTTGCGGCGCGGTCTACGCACCGATCGGGACGCTGTTGGGCAACCGCAGCGGCTACGTTTTGGATGCGCAATTGAACCTGCAACCCATCGGCGTGGCGGGTGAGTTGTACTTGGGCGGCGAGGGCGTGGCGCGCGGTTATCTGGAGCGTCCGGCACTGACCGCCGAGCGCTTTGTGCCGGACCCGTTCGGCAAACCCGGTAGCCGCGTGTACCGCAGCGGCGACCTGACCCGTGGCCGGCCGGACGGCGTGGTGGACTATTTGGGCCGCGTCGACCATCAAGTGAAAATCCGTGGTTTCCGCATCGAACTGGGTGAAATCGAAGCACGCCTGCGCGAGCAGAGCAGCGTCGGTGAAACCGTGGTGGTCGCCCAGGAAGGCCCGACCGGCAAGCAACTGGTCGCGTATGTAGTACCGGCCGACCCAGCCCTGATCGACCAGGCCGAGTTCCGCGACGTTTTGCGCCGCGCGCTCAAGACGCGACTGCCGGATTACATGGTGCCCACGCACTTCATGTTCCTGGCGCAAATGCCGCTGACCCCCAACGGCAAACTCGACCGCAAGGGCTTGCCTGCGCCGGATGCAAGCCTGATGCAGCAACGCTATGTGGCGCCCGAAACCGAACTGGAACAGCAGGTTGCGGCGATTTGGGCGCAAGTGCTGCGCCTGCCGCAAGTGGGCCTGGACGACAACTTCTTTGAAATCGGCGGGCATTCCTTGCTGGCGATCCAGATCACGTCGCGGGTTCAGGTAGAGCTGGGCCTGGAAGTGCCACTGGTCGAAGTGTTCCAGACCGAAACGCTGCGCGCCTATGTGCAGGCCGCAGCCACCTTCCGTGCGGGCAGTGCGGAAGACTTTGATGATCTTCGTGACTTTTTGAGCGAACTAGAGGCGATTTGAACCATGCTTTCCAACCCTAATATCGACTTGGTCTCGCGCTTTCTTCGCCTGCCTCTTGAACAACGCCAGCAGTTTTATCAACGCCTGCAAGCGCGCGGCATGAGCTTTGCGCAATTACCGATTGCCCCGACCCGCCAGGCTGTCGATGCGTTGCCATTGTCCTACGCGCAAGAGCGCCAGTGGTTTCTCTGGCAGTTGGACCCAGGCAGCGCCACCTACCACATTCCTGGCGCGCTGCGCCTGCACGGCCGGCTGGATCTGGCGGCGCTGCAACAGAGTTTCGACGCATTGCTGGCGCGTCACGAAAGCCTGCGCACGCGCCTGGTGCAAGACGGTGAGCGGCTGTTGCAGGCGGTCATGCCGCAGGCCACGGTTGAAATCGTGCAGGTGCGCACCGACGAACAGCAACTGATGGCGCAGGTGCAAGCGCAGGTCGCGCTGCCGTTCGATCTGCTTCAGGCACCGCTGTTGCGTGTGACGCTGCTGCAACTGGCCGAAGATGAGCATGTGCTGGTGATGGTGCAGCACCACATCATTTCCGATGGTTGGTCGATGCAGGTAATGGTCGAGGAACTTGTGCAGCTTTATGCCACGTGCAGTCAGGGCCGCAGCCTTGAATTGCCGGACCTGCCGATCCAGTACGCCGACTATGCCCTGTGGCAGCGCGGCTGGATGGAGGCGGGCGAGAAAGCCCGTCAGTTGGCTTACTGGCAGGCACTGCTCGGCGGTGAGCAACCGGTGCTGGAACTGCCCCTTGACCATCCGCGCCCGGCCCAACAAAGCCATCGCGGCAACAGCCTGCAAGTGCATCTGCCACCCGCATTGGTCGGCGCTCTCAAACGCCTTGCGCAGCAAGAGGGCGCCACCCCGTTCATGCTGTTGCTGGCGTCGTTCCAGACCCTGCTCTATCGCTACAGCGGGCAGTCGGATGTCCGCGTCGGCGTACCCAACGCCAACCGTAACCGTGTCGAAACCGAACGGTTGATCGGCTTTTTCGTCAATACCCAAGTGCTCAAGGCCGACCTCGATGGGCAGATGACCTTCGTCGAACTGCTGCAACAGACCAAGCGTCGCGCCCTCGAAGCCCAGGCTCACCAGGACCTGCCTTTCGAACAACTGGTGGTGGCGTTGCAGCCCGAGCGCAGCCTGAGCCACAACCCGTTGTTTCAGGTGATGTTCAATCACCAGACCGACGCCAAAGGCGAGGGCCAGCAATTGCCGGGCCTGCGCGTCGCGGAGCTGGACTGGGACAGCCAGACCACGCACTTCGACCTGAGCCTGGACACGCACGAATCCGCAGAGGGCATTTGGGCCGCGCTGACCTACGCCACTGACCTGTTTGATGCCGCGACGATAGAGCGTTTGGCGCAGCACTGGCAGAACCTGCTGCAGGCTTTGGTGAGCGCGCCTCATAGCCGCATCAGTGACTTGCAGATGCTCAGCGCCGCCGAACACGCGCTGATACGTCAGGCGTGGAACGCCCCGGCCACCGGCACTGAATTGTTCGCGGTGCATCAGTTATTCGAATCGCAGGCGCACCAGCACCCGCAGCGACAGGCGTTGGCGCTGGATGAGCAGACCATCAGTTACGCCGAGTTGAATCGTCAGGCCAACCGTTTGGCGCACTATTTGATCGGCCAAGGCGTAGGCCCGGAGGTGCTGGTCGGCATCGCCGTGGAGCGCTCATTCGCCATGGTGGTCTGCCTGCTGGCGGTGCTCAAGGCGGGCGGCGCCTACGTGCCACTCGACCCTGACTACCCGCACGAGCGCCTGGTGCACATGCTTGAGGACAGCGGCGTGCGACTGGTGTTGACCGAGTCTTCGCTGCGTCAGCGCCTGCCGTTGCCTGAGCAGTTGGCGACGCTGGACATCGACTTGGCCGATGCGCAGCTTGCGCAGTGTGCCGAGCACAACCCGCCGTTTGAATTCGAGCCGCGCAGCCTGGCCTATGTTATCTACACCTCCGGCTCCACCGGCAAACCCAAGGGCGTAGCCATCAACCATGCGGCCCTGAGTGAGTTTGCGAGCATCGCCGCCGATTACTCGTGCCTGACCCCGGATGACCGGGTGTTGCAGTTTGCGACCTTGAACTTCGACGGTTTCGTCGAGCAGTTGTACCCGGCGCTGACCCGCGGCGCCAGCGTAGTGCTGCGCGGCCCGCAGCTGTGGGACGGTGCCGAACTGTACCGGCAGATCATCGCGCAGGGCATCACCCTGGCCGACTTGCCAACGGCGTACTGGAAGCTCTTCTTGCAGGATTGCCTGGCGGCCGGCCCACGTGCTTACGGTGCACTGCGCCAAGTGCATATCGGCGGCGAAGCCATGCCGCTGGACGGCCCGGCACTCTGGCGTCGCGCCGGGCTTGGGCATGTGCGTCTGCTCAACACCTATGGGCCTACCGAGGCGACGGTGGTGTCCAGCGTACTTGACTGCAGCGACGCGACGACCGTGATCGGTGCCAGCGCCAGCCCTATCGGCCGCGCGCTGGCGGGGCGTGGCTTGTATGTGCTCGACCGCGATTTGAACCTGCTGCCGATGGGCGCGGTGGGTGAGCTGTATATCGCCAGTCAAAGCGGCCTGGCCCGCGCGTACCTGCAGCAACCGGCACTGACCGCCGAGCGTTTTGTCGCCGACCCGTTGGGCCGCCCGGGCGAGCGTGTGTACCGCACCGGTGACCTGGCACGCTGTCGCGCTGATGGGGTGATCGAGTACGTCGGGCGTGTCGATCATCAAGTCAAAATTCGCGGTTTCCGTATCGAGCTGGGTGAAATTGAGGCCTTGCTGCTGGCTCAGTCAGGTGTGCGCGAAACCCTGCTGCTGGCCGCTGATAACCAACTGTTGGCCTACGTGGTGCCAACACAACCACTGGATGAGGCAGAACAGGCGGCCACCGCTGAACAGCTCAAGGCCAGCCTGCGCGAACAATTGCCGGACTACATGGTGCCGGCGCACCTGATCTTCCTCTCGCACATGCCGTTGAACCCGAATGGCAAGCTGGACCGTCAGGCACTGCCCAAGCCGGATGCCGGCGCAGTGCAAGCCGATTGGCAAGCGCCTGTCACACCGCTGCAACAACAGGTTGCGGCGATCTGGGCGGATATTCTTGGCGCTGAGCGCGTGGGCCTGACCCAGCACTTTTTCGAACTGGGTGGGCATTCGCTGCTGGCGATGCAGGTGGTCTCACGTATCCGCCAGGCACTTAACCTTGAAGTACCGCTCAAGAGCCTGTTTGAACAGCCGCGCCTGGACGGATTCGTCGCCGCCATTGAAGCGCATTCCCCGACGTCGCCCAAAGCCCCGGCGCTGCTGCCGGTGGGGCGTGAGCAGGCGTTGCCGTTGTCATATGCGCAAGAGCGCCAATGGTTCCTCTGGCAACTGGAGCCGCAAAGCGCTGCGTACCACATTCCCAGCGCCCTGCGCTTGAAAGGCCAGCTGGATGCGGCGGCGTTGCAACGCAGTTTCGACACGCTGCTGGCCCGCCATGAAAGCCTGCGCACGCATGTGCGCCAGACGCACGACGGCGCGGTGCAGGTGATCGAGCCAGTGGTGGCGATGCAGATTGCGCACGACGACGTCGAGGAAGCTCAGCTCAAGGCGCGCGTAGAAGCTGAAATCGCCCAGCCGTTCGACCTGCAACAAGGCCCGCTGCTGCGTGTGACGCTGCTGCGTCTGGCAGCCGACGAACATGTGCTGGTGCTGGTTCAGCATCACATCGTGTCCGATGGTTGGTCGATGCAGTTGGTGGTGGAGGAGCTGGTGCAGCTTTACGCGGCGTATAGCCAAGGGCAGGACGTGCAACTGCCGGTGCTGCCGATCCAGTACGCCGATTACGCCGTGTGGCAACGCAACTGGATGGACGCTGGCGAAAAAGCCCGCCAACTGGCGTACTGGCGTGAGGTACTCGGCGGTGAGCAGAGCGTGCTCGAATTGCCCTTCGACCATCCTCGCCCGGCGGTGCAGAGCCACCGTGGCGCACGCCTGGCGATTGAGCTGGCACCCGCGCTGGCGCACGACCTCAAGGCGTTGGCGCAGCAACAAGGCGTGACCCTGTTCATGTTGCTGCTCGCCTCGTTCCAAACCCTGCTGCACCGCTACAGCGGCCAGGAAGAGATTCGCGTCGGCGTGCCGATTGCCAACCGCAATCGCAGCGAGACCGAGCGCCTGATCGGCTTTTTCGTCAACACCCAAGTGCTCAAAGCCGACCTGCATGGGCAGATGAGCGTCGAGCAGTTGTTGCAGCACACGCGCCAACGCGCGCTGGATGCCCAGGCGCATCAGGACCTGCCGTTCGAGCAATTGGTAGAGGCGCTGCAGCCGGAACGCAGCCTGAGCCACAACCCCTTGTTCCAAGTGATGTTCAACCACCAGACCGATGTGGGCCAGGCCCAGGTCCAGCATCAGTTGCCGCACCTGCACGTAGAAGGGCTGGACTGGGAGAGCAAGACCGCACACTTCGATCTGGACCTGGATATTCAGGAGTCCACCGAGGGCATCTGGGCCACGCTGGGGTATGCCCAAGACCTGTTTGAAGCCGCCACCGTGCAACGCATGGCCCGGCATTGGCAGAACCTGTTGCAGGGCATGGTTGCCAATCCGCAGCAAAGCCTCAGCCAATTGCCATTGCTGGACGCTGCCGAGCGGCAACAGATTCTTGAGCTATGGGACTGCACCGATTCGGGCTTCTCGGCCAAGCGCCTGGTGCATGAATTGGTCGCTGACCGCGCGCGTGAAACGCCGAATGCCGTCGCGGTCAAATTCGCTGCGCAAACGCTGACCTACGCCGAGCTGGATGGCCAGGCCAATCGCCTGGCGCATGCGCTGATCGCGCGCGGGATCGGCCCGGAAGTGCGCGTGGCCATCGCCATGCCGCGCAGCGCCGAAATCATGGTGGCGTTCCTTGCGGTGATGAAAGCTGGCGGCGTGTATGTGCCGCTGGACGTGGAATACCCGCGTGACCGCCTGCTCTACATGATGCAAGACAGCCGCGCGCAACTGTTGCTGACGCATTCTGCCGTGCAGCAGCGGCTGCCGATTCCGCAAGGGCTGCAAGCGCTCGCGGTCGATCAGGCCGAAGCCTGGGCCGGCGCTGATGACAGCGCGCCGCAGGTCGCCCTGCATGGCGACAACCTCGCCTACGTGATCTACACCTCCGGCTCCACCGGCCTGCCCAAAGGCGTGGCGGTGGCTCACGGGCCGTTGGTTTCGCACATCATCGCCACCGGTGAGCGCTATGAAACCGGCCCAACGGATTGCGAGCTGCATTTTATGTCTTTCGCCTTCGACGGTTCCCATGAAGGCTGGATGCACCCGTTGATCAACGGCGCCAGCGTGCTGATTCGTGATGACAGCCTGTGGTTGCCGGAATACACCTACGCACAGATGCACCGCCACAACGTGACCATGGCCGTGTTCCCGCCGGTGTACCTGCAACAGTTGGCCGAGCATGCCGAGCGTGACGGCAACCCACCGGCGGTGCGGGTTTACTGCTTCGGCGGTGATGCCGTCGCTCAAGCCAGTTACGACCTGGCGTGGCGTGCGCTTAAGCCGACCTATCTGTTCAACGGCTACGGCCCGACGGAGACGGTGGTGACGCCGTTGCTGTGGAAGGCGCGTAAAGGCGACCCTTGCGGCGCGGTGTATGCGCCGATCGGGACGCTGTTGGGCAACCGCAGCGGCTACGTATTGGATGCGCAATTGAACCTGCAACCGATCGGCGTGGCCGGTGAGTTGTACTTGGGCGGCGAGGGCGTGGCGCGCGGTTATCTGGAGCGTCCAGCGTTGACCGCCGAGCGTTTTGTGCCGGACCCGTTCGGCAAACCCGGCAGCCGTGTGTACCGCAGCGGCGACCTGACCCGAGGCCGCCCGGACGGCGTGGTCGACTATTTGGGCCGCGTCGACCATCAGGTGAAAATCCGTGGTTTCCGCATCGAACTGGGTGAAATCGAAGCGCGCCTGCGTGAGCAGGACAGCGTCGGTGAAACCGTGGTGGTGGCCCAGGAAGGCCCGACCGGCAAACAGTTGGTCGCCTATGTGGTGCCGTTGGACCTGACGTTGCTCGACGATGCCGTGGCGCAATCGAACAGCCGCGAAGCACTGCGCCGCGCGCTGAAAACCCGCCTGCCGGATTACATGGTGCCCACGCACCTGATGTTCCTGGCGGGCATGCCGCTGACGCCGAATGGCAAGCTGGATCGTAAAGGCTTGCCGCTGCCGGACGTGAGCCTGATGCAGCAGGTCTACGTCGCACCGCAGAGTGAGCTGGAGCAGAAGATCGCGGCGATCTGGTCCGACGTGCTGCGCCTGCCGCGCGTGGGCGTGCATGACAACTTCTTTGAGCTGGGCGGCGACTCGATCATTTCGATCCAGGTGGTCAGCCGTGCACGCCAAGTGGGCGTGCGGTTCACGCCCAAGGATCTGTTCCAGCACCAAACGGTGCAGAGCCTGGCGGCAGTCGCCCTGGAGGGCGAGGGCGCGGTGGTGCTTGATCAGTCGGCACTGACCGGCGAGTTGCTGCTGCTGCCTGTGCAATACGCGTTTTTTGACGATGAAATTCCTCAGCGCGAGCACTGGAACCAATCCGTGGTGCTGCAACCGCATCAGCGTCTGGCGGCGCCGCTGTTGATGGCGGCGTTGCAGGCTTTGATTGAGCATCACGACGCTCTGCGCACGCGCTTTGTTCACGCTGCAAACGGCTGGGCCGCGGCCTATCGAGGCCCCGATCAGCACCAGGCCGAACAGGTGCTGTGGCAGACCACGCTGACCACGCTGGAAGAACTTGAGGCGTTGGGCGAAGAGGCTCAACGCAGCCTCGACCTGAGCCAAGGCCCGCTGTTGCGCGCGGTATTGGTGGGCCTGGCCGATGGCTCACAACGCTTGCTGCTGGTGATCCATCACTTGGTGGTGGACGGGGTGTCCTGGCGCATCCTGCTGGAAGACTTGCAAAGCGCCTACCGCCAATTGGCTGAAGGCGCCAACGTGGTACTGCCGGCCAAAACCAGCTCCACACGCGCTTGGGCCGAGCGGCTGCAGGCTTACGCCGGCAGCGCCGCGCTTGGCCAGGAGTTGCGCTGGTGGCAGACGCAGTTGCACGGCAGCCGCGCCGGTTTGCCGGGCGCCGACCCGCAGGCCAGCGTGAGCAACCGCGATGCGCTAAGCGTGACCACCCATTTGGACCAAGGCTTTACCCGACGCTTGCTGCAAGACGCGCCAAGTGCCTACCGGACTCAGATCAACGACCTGCTGTTGACGGCGCTGGCACGCGTGATGGTGCGCTGGACCGGTGACGCGTCGATGTTGATCCGCTTGGAGGGCCACGGCCGTGAAGACCTGTTCGACGAGATCGACCTGACCCGCACCGTCGGTTGGTTTACCAGCCTCTATCCGTTGCAACTGGCGCCAACCGATTCGCTGGCGGGCTCGCTCAAACAGATCAAGGAGCAACTGCGCGCCGTACCCAACAAAGGCCTGGGTTTTGGGGCCTTGCGTTATTTGGGCAGCCACGAGGCGCAGCAGGCGTTGGCCGCGTTGCCAACCCCGCGCATTACGTTCAACTATTTGGGGCAGTTCGACGGCAGTTTTGAGGGCGGCGAACAGCAAGGGCTGTTCGCGCCATCCGGTGAGGCCGGCGGTGCCGAGCAAAGCGACGATGCGCCGCTGGGTAACTGGCTGGAAATCAATGGCCAGGTCTACGCCGGTGAGCTGAAGCTGAACTGGAGCTTCAGCCAAGCCATGTTCGCGCCCGCCACCGTGCAGCAGTTGGCCGATGACTACGCAGTGGAACTGAAAGCCTTGATCGAGCATTGCTGCGCCACGGGCAATCAAGGTGTCACGCCGTCGGACTTCCCGCTGGCGCGCCTGTCTCAAGGCCAACTGGACGCGCTGCCACTGAGCGCCTCTGAAGTTGAAGACCTGTACCCGTTGTCGCCGATGCAGCAAGGCATGCTGTTCCAGTCGTTGTATGGCGAAGGCTCTGGCGACTACATCAACCAGATGCGCATTGATGTGGACGGTTTGAATGTGCCGCGCTTCCGCCAGGCCTGGCAGGCGGCCGTCGACCGGCATGAAATTCTGCGCAGCGGTTTCCTCTGGCAGACCGATGTGCAGCAACCGCTGCAAGTGGTTTACAAGCAGCGCCGCATGCCGTTCGATGAACTCGATTGGCAGGGCCGCGCAGACTGCCTCGCCGCCCTCGGCAGCCTGGCCGAGTCGGCACGCGCCGAGGGTTTTGTGCTGGAACAGGCGCCGCTGCTGCGCCTGTCGGTGATACGCACCGGCGTATCGAGTTATCACCTGATCTACACCAACCACCACATCCTGATGGACGGTTGGAGCGGTTCGCAGCTGTTTGGTGAGGTACTGCAACACTATGCCGGCGAGCCGCTGGGCGCGCCGACCGGGCGTTATCGCGATTACATCGCCTGGCTGCAGGCACAGGACAAGGCCGTCAGCGAAACCTTCTGGAAAGAACAACTGGCCAACCTGCTGGCGCCAACGCGCCTGGCGCAAGACCTGTCGACTGAGCAACCGGCGGCGCTGGCGGCCAACGGCGAACATCGGCTGAGCTTTGATGCCGCGCACACCGAGCGCCTCAAAGCGTTTGCGCAAAGCAACAAAGTCACCCTCAATACCTTGGTGCAAGCTGCCTGGTTATTGCTGCTGCACTACCACACCGGGCAGGCGACGGTCGCCTTTGGTGCCACCGTGGCCGGCCGCCCGGCCGAGCTGCGCGGCATCGAACAGCAGGTCGGGTTGTTTATCAACACGTTGCCCGTAGTGGCCACGCCGGATGCACAGCTGTCGGTCAGTCAGTGGCTGCAACAGGTTCAGGCGCAGAACGTGCGCTTGCGTGAGCAAGAGCATACGCCGCTGTTCGAGATTCAGCGCTGGGCCGGGTTGGGCGGCGAGGCGCTGTTCGACAGCATCCTGGTGTTCGAGAACTACCCGGTGTCCGAGGCATTGGAGCAGGGCGCGCCGTCGGGCCTGCGCTTTGGCGCTGTGCACAGCCTTGAGCAAACGCACTACCCGTTGACCGTGCTGTTGGGCATGGGCGAGAGCCTCGGGCTTGAATTCAATTACGACCGCCAGGCCTTCAGTGCCGCGCATATTCAGGGTTTGGCTGAACACTTCGAGCAGTTGCTCAACGCGTTGATTATGCATGCCGATCAGCGCCTGGCCACGCTGCCTTCCGTGGCGCAGGCCCAGCGTGAAACGCTGCAGGCCTGGAACGCCACGGCGCAGACTTACCCGCTGGACCAAAGCGTGCATCAGTTGATTGAAGCGCAGGTCGCACGCACGCCGGATGCTACGGCGCTGGTGTTTGCCGGGCAGCCACTGAGTTACGCCGAACTTAACCGTCGCGCCAACCGCCTGGCACATCGTTTGATCGCGGCAGGTGTGGGGCCGGACGTGCTGGTGGGGCTGGCGGTGGAGCGCTCGATCGAGATGGTCGTCGGCCTGCTCGCTGTGCTCAAGGCCGGTGGCGCCTATGTGCCGCTGGACCCGGACTACCCGCGTGAGCGACTCAGCTACATGCTGCAAGACAGTGGTGTGACGTGGCTGCTGACGCAGGCGCATTTGCTCGAACAACTGCCGATTCCGCAGGGCGTTCAGAGCCTGGTGCTGGAAACCGGAGCGGCGTGGCTTGAGGGCTATAGTGCGCACAACCCGGCTATCGCCCTACAGGGCGAAAACCTCGCGTATGTGATCTACACCTCGGGTTCTACCGGGCAGCCCAAAGGCGCCGGTAATCGACATTGCGCACTGACCAATCGACTGTGCTGGATGCAACAGGTGTATGGCCTGGATGCCAGTGATACGGTGCTGCAGAAGACGCCGTTCAGCTTTGACGTGTCGGTCTGGGAATTTTTCTGGCCGCTGATGACTGGCGCGCGCCTGGTGGTGGCAGCGCCTGGCGACCATCGCGACCCGACCAGGCTGGTCAGCCTGATCAACGCCGAGCAGGTCACCACGCTGCACTTTGTGCCATCCATGCTGCAAGCCTTCTTGCAAGACCCGGCGGTCAACGCCTGCCATAGCCTGCAACGCATTGTGTGCAGCGGTGAAGCCTTGCCGGTGGATGCCCAGCAGCAGGTATTTGCCCAGTTGCCGGCCGCCCGGCTGTACAACTTGTACGGGCCGACGGAGGCCGCCATCGATGTAACGCACTGGACGTGCGTCGACGAAGGGCGTGATGCCGTGCCGATTGGTCGGCCCATCGCCAACCTGGGCTGCTACGTGCTGGACAGTAATCTGGAGCCGGCGCCGGTGGGCGTGTTGGGCGAGCTGTACTTGGGCGGCATCGGTCTGGCGCGGGGTTACCACCGTCGGCCGGCGTTGACCGCCGAACGTTTTGTGACTGACCCGTTTGGCAGCGGCGCACGCCTTTACCGCAGCGGCGACCTGGCGCGCTACCGTGAGGACGGCGTGATCGAGTACGCCGGGCGCATCGACCATCAGGTCAAGCTGCGCGGGCTGCGCATCGAGTTGGGTGAAATCGAAGCGCGCCTGCTGGAGCACGCGAATGTGCGTGAAGCGGCGGTGCTGGCCGTGGAGGGCGCGTATCTGGTGGGTTATGTGGTGTTGCATGCGTGCGGCGAAGACTGGAAAACTGCAGTCGGCGAACACTTGGCTGCGCAATTGCCGGACTACATGGTGCCCGCGCAGTGGGTGCTGCTGGAGCAGATGCCGTTGAGTCCGAATGGCAAGCTGGACCGCAAAGCGCTGCCCAAACCTGAGGCAAACGCAGCGCAGGCTTACCAGGCGCCGCAGAGTGAAATCGAACAGCACGTCGCTGCGATTTGGAGCGAAGTGCTCGGGGTTGAGCGAGTCGGGCTGAACGACAACTTCTTCGAGCTGGGCGGGCATTCTTTGCGTGTGCTGCTGCTCAAGGAGCGCATCCGGCAGGTCAGCGGGGTCAACCTGTCTGTCAGCCAGTTGATGCTCAACCCTACCGTGCGTGGGCAGGTCGCTTGCCTGCAGGGCAGTGCGCGCAGCGAGTTGATCGTCAAGCTCAACAGCCAGACCCAAGGCACGCCGCTGTTCATGTTCCACCCAAGCTTTGGCTCGGTGCATTGCTACACCGCCATCGCCCTGGCACTCCGCGAGCAGCGCCCGGTGTACGGTGTGATCTGCCGTGCATTGGTGGAGGAGGGCGCGTCGGTGCCGGAGTGGCAAGCGATGGTCGACGACTACACCGCGCAATTGTTGAGCGCTCAGCCGCAAGGCGCCTATCGCCTGGCCGGTTGGTCGCTGGGTGGCAACCTGGCGATGGAAGTCGCCTACGCGCTGGAGCAAGCAGGGCGCGAGGTCGAATTTGTCGGCTGGATCGACGCCGCGCCACCGCAATGGCTCACGCCGTATTGGGACGCGGTGGTCATCGAGGAAGACCGTGAGGTGTCGGCCAATGAACGGCGCGCGGCATTGCTTGGGGTGATGTTCCCGGCGTCTGCCGAGCACATCGAAAGTGCCTGGCAGCAGTGCCAACGTGAGGCTGATGACGAAGCCTTGCAATGGCAAACGTTCGTGGCATGGGCCGAACACACACTGGGTGAGGCGTTCACCGGCATTAAAGAAGAGTTGCTGCGTGGCAATGAAGCACAGATTTCCTGGGAAGTTGACCGGGCACTCAGTGAGCGTATGACGGCGGCTGACTTCAAGCCGATCAAGGCGCCAGTGAGTTGCTGGTGGGCTTCATTGAGCCGCGCCGGGCAGTTTAAAGCGCTGATTGAGCAGCACATGGCGCGTGTAATTGGCCAGGGGCGCATCGAGCGTTCGGTGATGATCGACACCGATCATGACGGGATCATCGACAGCGCCGAGTTCATCAATAGCCTGGTGGCCGCCATGGAGTAGGGCGCCGCGGCACAAAAAAACCGGATCATTGATCCGGTTTTTTTTTGCGTATTTTCTGGCCCGCCAGACATAAAAAGTTATTCAAACGCACTTTGGGATGCGTCCTACATCATTTTTTTGGCCGGTTTGTTAGCTTGCCGCGAAATTTGAGCGCGTTCAGAGGGGGCTTCTGCAGCCAAACCAAGCCCCGGAAATGCTCTATCGGCAGGGAGATGCCCCCGTATGAAACACGTCATTCGCCATTTAGTAGTCCTTGGTACTTGCCTGGCCCTGACGGTGGGCTGCTCTGCCAGCGAACAGTCCAATACCTTCACGTTCACCGCCGACTTGCCTCCGGGTTTTGCCTATGTCGCCTCCGTGAGCTACGTGCCCGTTTCCGGCCAATCCTGCAACCTAGGCAGACGTGACAATTTGAAACAGCAGTTCAACCGCGAATGGCGTACTGAGTACAAGCCTGATGCGCAGATTGAAATACGCCGCACCCGCAAAGGCTGTGAGTTGGTTATTAACGGGATAGAGCTAGAGATCAAAGCGGCCTACGGGAAGGACCGAGGTGATTTCGGCGGTGACTCCGGGTTTATCGCCGTACGCGATCACCTCAACGCTGACGACAAACGCACCTTCAGTGCTGCTGGCGAAAGCCAGTTTTCCGGGGAGTGTCAGTGGTTTTTTCGCACGATTGGTCCCAAGCGTTACATAACCAAAATTCTCTACTGCAGAAGTACCGACGCCCAAGGCAATGTCACCAAAGGTCGTCCGTTTGCTGCGTACACCCTCGATCAGCTACCGGGTAAAACCGTGAAGCTGAACATCAAGCTGGCTTATTTAGAAAAACCAGCTGTCGGCGACACGTGGGTCAAGGTGCCCGGAGGTTGGAAGCGCTGCATGGGCGACAACTTTGAAGATCAATATGCGTTTTGCTACGGCAATTACAGAGACTTCAGCAGTTTCAAAATGCCGGATGGCCGCAGTTGCACTATTTATCCAGGCTGTACCGAAAACAAAGAGGTAACCCCATGAGCCTCCCAACCCTGGAAGACAGTGACAAAGCGTTCTTCAGCGGGCGTATTCATGCCTGCCCGGTACGCGGGCACTCGACCAGTTTCCAATTAGTGGATGAACTGGGGGACGGCAAACCCTATGCCGGTTTGGCGTATGTGGTCATCGACTACGAGGATGTGGTTTACAACGGCAAACTGGATGCCAACGGCTTCGGCAAAGTGGAGAACCACTACAGTGGTCCTGTGGTGCTGAAACTTAATCAGCCGTACTTGGGAAGCGAAAAGACCTACACGTTCCTGCGAGAAAGACCTCACTACCCGCTACCCATCACTGAACTCCAAGTACGCGCCGAGAAAACCCGTTTTCTCAATAAATCTGGCGCCCGCACACATACCAATCCGGCCCAGAGCAACGCGAACACCTTCTACCAGGTTGAAGTGCGTGAACTGGTTGACCACTGGGCGCACCTGCCACCCATAGTGGAACGTCAGTTTCCACCCAATCCCCATGTATTTTCGTTGTTCAGGCAGGAATCCGAGGTAAGAAACTTCAAGTTCAAACAGGGCGGCAATAGCACCGGTGCCACGCAGTACGATTTGGCCATGTCAGGGCCAGGGTTTACGCTGTCTTCACGCCCGCCAAGAGGTGTTGCCCTGATGCCGGACCAGCACACGGTGCTGGAGGTTCGCCCATTGCGCGCCTTGCGCCCCATGCTTTCGCCGAGCAATGATTTTTGTGCGCTTAACCTCTACCAACTGGCGTTGATGTCGACACTGAGTTACAGCGACTTTGCGCAACACCCCAGCGCTCATCCGGTAGAAGCTGACACCGTGAGTTTTCCGCTGCAGCCGAGTATCGGTAATTGGTTTGCTGACGCGCTCGCGAAGTTTGAAGAACTTTGGCAGGTGGATGCAGCGCAGGCTGGCGGGAAAACCTATTACCCTTTGTATGAGGAAGTGCCGTACTCCAAGCGGCTGGAGGTCGTACCCTTTGACCCCGAACTGTACCGGGAAGTGAATAACCCCAACTTGGGTGAAAAACAGGAAAATCCAGCGAGCATTCACTCGTTGGATGACCGCGCAGTTACCGATACCCAGGCCTTCATCACTCACCACGATGCGCTGATTCTGATCTCGATACGCGGCACCGCCAGTGTGGATGATGCTTTGCGCGACATGGATGCCAATCAGGTGCCCTTTGAGCAAGGGGAGGGCAAGGTGCATAACGGATTTTATGATGCGGCCAAGGTAGCCTATGATTTTGCAGTCAGCTATCTGGACAAATTTTACAGCGGCCAAAAAATGGTCATTACCGGGCACAGTCTGGGTGGTGCAATTGCGCTGATAGTGTCTGAAATGCTGCGACGTGATAAACGCTATGCAGCGGACATCGTGCTCTACACCTACGGCGCCCCACGCGCCGGCGACAGCACCTTCGTAGAAGCAGCCAAGCCCCTGACTCACCACCGCATCGTCAATCAAAACGATCCGGTCCCCAGCGTGCCATCGACGTGGATGAACACGTCCACCCAGCGCCAGTACGCCGGGCAAGGCGTCGTGACGGTAGTGAACCCGACGCTGGGTTTGTCGTGGTTTGCACTGGGCATGATCAATATGACCGGTGAACCCTTCACTCACCACGGTACGCTGCGGCACTTCATGCCGGTCTACTTTAGCGCCCGCCTCAAGTCCTCGCTGCTCTGGAAACCGGGCTGCAGCACCATCAATGACCACGGCTGCGCTGTCGCATTAAAGGCTATAGACGGCTTGCCGGATCGCGGTTCATTCCTGCGGCAAGTGATTGATAATGCCGACCACAAAATGGTGCATAGCTACATTCCACACTGCTGGGCCAGCCTGCGTCGCTGGCAGCAAGCGCACCTGTCCAATCGTTCGTTGGTGACTGACGATGAGTTCTACCAAGTGGATGAGTCATTGAAGAATGCCAAGCGGCAAATACTCGACCTTGAGATGCGGCATGCTGCAAGGCCTGAACGCTACAGAAGTGGTAGCGCCGGAATTATCGATGCGCTTCAGAAGGAAGCAGACAACATACTGGCAACACGGACGCGCCTGTGTTCCTTACGGCGTGAGCGAGTCACCGAAGCCCACGTGTATGGTGTGTTCGCTGGCACCCGCGAACTGATAGAGAACGACTTGCCTCGCTGGAGCGCGCACCCGCAGAACAGCAGCGAAGAACAACTGGCAATGGCCCCACCGTCGGCCGAAGAAAATGAGCGGGCGATAGCCGCTATTACCGGGGCCTTCGTGCCTGGCGCGCCGTACACGCTGGATATTGATTCGTTTACCTAGCCCTATTGCACTCATTTCCGCTGATCATTGCACCCGTCGCGTGCAAAAGCCCGATGAAAGCGAGGCCTTCATCGGGCTTCAAGTTGACCGCCGGGGCGATCACTGCATAAGGTCAGAAGTCCCAGCGGGTGCTGAACATTACGTTACGCGGCTCACCGTAGGCGGCCGAGTTATAGAAGCCCACGTTGGTGTAGTAGTTCGTGTCAAAGATGTTGTTGACGTTGACCGTCGCCGAGAGGTTCTTGGTGATCTGGTAGCGGGTCAACAGGTCCACCACCCAGTAGGATTTCTGGGTGATGTCCTGGTTTTTTTCGAGCGGCGAGTTATAGATCTCGTACCAGCCCTTGCTCTGCCAGCGCACGCCGCCACCGATGGTGAACTGGTCGAGGTTGCTCTTGAGCTTGTAGGTGGTGTTCAGGTTGACCTGATGCTCCGGCTCGAAGGTAGAGATTTTTTTGTTGTCTTCGTCGCGTACGATCTTGTGCGTGTAACCACCCTGTACTTGCCAGCCGGGGCTCAATTCCCCGGAGATTTCCGCTTCGTAGCCTTTGGTGACGGCCTTGGAACCCTTGAACGCATAGTTTTGCGGCGCCGGAGTCTGGTTGTTGTAGGCGTCGTCCGGGATAGCGCGATTGGTTTCATGCACCTCGAAATACGCAAGGCTGGTGTTCAGGCGGCCTTCAAAGAACTCGCCCTTGAGGCCGAATTCGTAGTTTTGCCCTTCGTCCGGCTCCAGCAGCGTTTCGTTGCGGTCTTTGTAAGTACTTTCCTGCGGTTGAAAAATATCGGTGTAGCTGGTGTACAGCGAGAAGTTGTCGTTGAGGTCGTAGATCACACCCGCATAAGGGATAAACCGGCCGGTTTCCTTGTACGACGGGTTGTTACCGGTAACGTGGTAGTTGGCGACACGGCCGCCGAGAATCACGTTGAGGTCATCCATCACGTTCAAGCGCGTGGTCACGTAGTAGCCGGTCTGGCGAATGGTGTCGTCGTTGTACTGTTGGGCCGGGCCATAAATCGGCTTGCTGATAGCGCCATTCCAGTTGTAGAAATCCACCTTGTTGCCATCTGGCCATTCCGGCGACCAATAACCCTTGCCCTGCCAGCGCGAGGTGCCGATCGAACCGCCCACCACCAGTTCATGGTCGCGGCCGAACAGGCTGAAAGGCCCGGTGGCATACAGGTCGGCCGAGGTGCTTTTGGTCTCGCCGGTGTACTTCTGCCCATTGATCTCTGCGGTGCCATCGGCTGCCGGCTGCACGAACTGGATAGAGCCGAGGTCGGCGTGGTAGCTGTTGATCTTGTGGTCGAGCTGGAACTTGGTGACCCAGCCGTCGCCGAGGTCATGCTCGAGCATAGCAAAGGCGGTGCGGGTGTTTTGCTCCCATGAACTCCAGCTGGTGCCGTTGTTGTAGGAGCGCGGCATCTTGTTGATGCTGCCGTCGTACTTCACCAGCGGGAAGGCACCGGACCAACTGGAGCCTTTCGGTGTGTTGTCCTGGTAGTCGAAGCCGACGGTCAGCATGGTGTCGGGCGACAGGTCGAATTCGGTGATGCCGTAGTAGGTTCCGGTCTTGCGCGAGTAGTGGTCCATAAAGGAATTTTTGTCTTGATACGCAGCCACTGCGCGCCCGCGAACATTGCCGCTGTCGGTCAGGGGGCCGCTGACATCGACTTCGCTGCGGTAGTTGTCCCACGAGCCCGCGCCCAGTTGTACATGGCCCTTGAACGCCGAGGTTGGCTTTTTGCGAACCAGGTTGATGGTCGCGCCCAGCGAACCGGCACCGTTAAGCAGGCCGGTTGAGCCCTTGAGTACTTCGACACGGTCGTAGATGGCCATGTCACTCAGGGTGTTGCCGGCCGAATAGCCGACGTTGCGCACGGTGGACGGGATGCCATCGTACTGGAAGCTGTTGACCGAGAAACCCCGCGAATAGTAGTTGGTGCGGTCGGTGTCATAGGCCGACACGGTGATGCCCGGCGTGTTGCGCATCACGTCATCGACGTTATTGAGGCCGAAGTCTTCGATGTGCTGGCGGGTAATCACCGTGATCGATTGCGGGGTTTGCCGAGGCGTCAGGGTCAGGCGTGTGGCCGTGGCAACGGTGCCCGGCGTATAGGAGCCGGAATCTTCGGTAATGTTGCCCAATACGTTTCCAGTCACCTGAGTCGGGCTCAGTTCCACCCCGGAGAAAGCGCCGGCTGCGGTCACGGTCAGCGCGTTGCCACTGAGGCTGTGGGTCGTTTCGGTGCCACCCAGCAAGGTATCAATGGCCTGCTGCGGCGCCATCTTGCCCTTGACCGCGCGGCTGTTCTTGCCCTGCACATCCCCCGGCGCATACAGCACCTGCACGTTGGTCTGACGACCGAATTCCTGCAGCGCGCTCCCCAGCGACTGCGCGGGAATATCCAGCTCGATCTCCTGCGCCTGTGCATAGCCTGCCACCGGCAGTGATAGCGCCAGGACCAGACCGCTCGCAGACAGGTTGATGTTCAGGGCCCGGCGCATGGATAGCGCTTTGCTTAGAGGGCTGAGACCGAGTCTTGCTGGCATGGATGCTTTCTCTTCTATGTTAAGTGGGCTGCTATGGGTGTTGATTGAGTTTAGTTCTCATTACCACTAGTGAGACGTTCCTACTTGGCAAAACCGGAAAAGAAATTTCAGGCGGGCTCCATCTCGTGCACCACCTGGCCGGCACGCAGGCGCACCAACTGGTCGGCGATGTCGAAATATCGGTCGTCGTGGCTGATCACGATGATGGTTTTGCCCAGCCGCTTGAGGTCCGGCAACAGCTCGGTGTAGAAGATGCGGCGGAAGGCCGGGTCCTGGTCGGCAGCCCATTCGTCAAACACCAGCACCGGGCGTTCTTCGAGCCACGCATTGACCAATGCGAGGCGCTTGCGTTGGCCGGTGGACAAGTCGGTGGTGCTGAACACGCCGTCCTTCACGCTGACCTTGTGCGCGATTTCCAGGCGTTCCAGGTATTTCGCGGCGCTGTCCAGGGACTGCGTGGCGCTGCCCTGTACCAGGTCGTCGAACAGGTAATAGTCGGAAAAGATCGTGGTGAACAGTTGGCGGTAATCGTCGCGCTCAGGGTCGGTCACGGCCTCGCCGTTGAGACGAATCTCGCCCGCCTGGGGCGTGTACAAACCCAGCAACAGCTTGATCAGGGTGGTTTTGCCGCTGCCGTTTTCGCCGACGATAAACACGATATCGCCTTGCTTGATGCTCAGGTTGATCGGCCCCAGGTGGAACGACTCGCTGCCCTCAACGGCTGGGGGGCTGTAGCTCACGCCGCGCAGTTCGAGGCTGTTGACCAGCGGTGTTGGCGCTTCGCTGTCATCCATCAGCAGGTGCGGTTCGGGGGAGGAGAAGCGCTGCGACAACTCGCTGATCCGGCCAAAGGCGATCTTGGCTTTACCCACCACCGGCAAATAGCCGAGCAAGTGTTCAAGCGGGCCTTTCATGTACAGCAGCACCAGCACGAAACCGGTGATCACGGTCGGGTCCGGGTTCGGCTTGTAGGCCTGCATCGCCAGGGCCAGGCCGATTACCACGAAGAACAGCATCGAGCCAAAGGTCTTGGCGAGGATGTAGATGTTGACCGAGCGCACCTGGATGTCGCTGATCAGGTCGGCGGTTTCCTGGATGCGGTGGGTGTTCATGCGAAAGCGCCGTGGCCGGTGCATGCGCAGTTCCTTGGCGCCGGAAGCGATCGCGTTGTAGTAACGCTGCAGTTCATCTTCGTGGCTGCGCGCCTGGTCGAAGCCCTGGATGCCCTTGCCGCCGGCGATAAACTGCACGGCGCTGCCAATAATAATCGCCACCACCATCATCAAAAACATCGGCACCGACAGATAGGCCAGGTAACCCAGGCAGCCGAGGGTGACCGTGGCGGCGATGGCCAGCGGCGTGAAGGCGAAGGAAAAATCGCTGATGGTGTCGACGTCATGCGTCAGCACCGGGATCAGGCGGTGCGAGCGGTAACGCTCGATTTGCCCGATGGGCGCCGACAGCACCTTTTCGCCGAGGTCTTTGCGCAAGGCGGCGATGATGCGTTGCCCGACGTAGTTGGTGCCGATGTCCGAAATGATCGAACTGAGCAGTGCCAGCACACACAGCGCCGCAAAGGTCAGCACCACGCCTTGGGTCATGCCGTTGGCCGAATGCAGGGCATTATTGATGGTGGCCAGCAGCAAGGTGATAGCCAGGCCTCCGACCATGCCCAATGCGACGGAGATCGTCACGAGGGTACGGAAGGGTCTGAGCAATGCGAGCAGACCATTAAAGGCGCCGCGCTTGGGGTCGGTCATAAATACTTCCCGGAGAGTGAAAAGAGGGGCTGGGCACACAGACCCTTACCCATGACAAACGAAGTGCTGCCGCGAGTATTTAGCGCGCTGTGCCCGACGGCAGTGGCGCGGGATAAATTGCCGAGGGTTTGGTTCGTTCTTGTGCTGTAGGCGCACGCGTATCGACGCCGCGCGCAGTTCATTCAGCGAGAGCGAAACAATGACGAAAAAGAACCTGGTGTATGTCTGGTCCCTGAGAAATGCCGCCGCCGACAAGGCCGGGCAGCCGGTGGCCTACAAGGACCACGAGCGCTACATGAAGTCGGTGCTGGAATTTCTGGTGGGGTCGCTGAACGACACGCTGCTGGGCGACGCCTATAACCTGGTCGGCGTGGTGTACGACGATGATGAACAGAACCCGCGTGACCAGCAGTTGGTGGCCGACTACGGCTTTGCCTACACGCCCGGCCGCCAGTGGCTATACCCGGCGGATTTGCAGGTGCAGGGCCAGCGGGTCAACGACCTGTTGCTGAGTGTGCCGTCGACCTACCGTCGCCTGCCGCGCGGCAGCGCTGCGCATATCGCCGGCAAGCAAGATTTTGAGCGGCGCCTGCACGATACGTTGGTGGAGTTGAAGGCCGACATCGTGGTGCTGGATGGTTTGCTGGTGATTCTGGATGAGCTGGTGCGGCCAGGGGCGCCGTTTGCGCGACGCATCATGAATATTCACCCGGGCATTACCCGGATCGAGTCGCCTTACGAGCGTCGCGGGGCATACGCCACCTGGAATGCGCTGTATGGCGCGCGTGGGCAAACGGTGGTGGACTGGGCGACCAAGGCAACCAGACCGTCGGAGCCGGTGTATTTGACCGGTGCGTCGTTCCACTATGTGGATAACGGTATCGACTCTGGCGAAGTGTTTCACGATGTGCTTAAAACCGAAATTTCGCCGCACGACACGATTCTTGAACTGCGCTGGAACAACTTCAACAACAGCCTGTTTCCGGCGTTGCATGAAGGGCTGGAATTGTTGGCTCGCAAGCACTAAAACAAGCAGGGTCAATTGTAGGGCGTGCTTGCTTGCGAAGGCGGCGCATCAGTCGATGCATAGGGTGACTGACACAGCGCGTTCGCGAGCAAGCCCGCTCTCACAGTTTGGACGGTGCCGGTCTTAGAGGTCGCGCACTACACGAAAGCCAATCCAGTCCCCGCGGGTCTGCGGGTAGATATTATTGCGGTTGCCCGAGCGCGAAAACACCGGCGCCTCGCCCCAGTCATTGCCGCGAATCTGATAACCCTCACATTTGGGTTCCATCCAGGCGCTGCCGTCAGTCGGCGCGCCGATGTAGTTTGGATGTTCGCAATCAGCTACCCGCTCATACACATTGCCATGCATGTCGTACAGGCCAAACGCGTTCGGCGCGTAACTGCCCACCGGCGAGGAATAACTGTAGCCATCCGCCGGCCCATAAGTGTTGGCATGCTCGGCGATGCTGTAACCCTTGCCCGCATCAAACGGGAACGGGAACGGCCCACTGGTACCGGCGCGCGCCGCGTACTCACGTTGGGCTTCGCTGACCATGTGATAGTGCTGGCCGGTCTTTTTCGACAGCCACGCCACGTACTGCTTGATGTCGTCCATGTCCATGCACACCGCCGGCTGACGTGGCCCTTGCGGGTAGCGCGGCTTGCTGGCGATGCATTCGCGGCCGGGGCGGGTGTCGCCATCGGCGATCTTCACGCCGGTCTGGCGAATGTAGCTGTCCCATTCGCCCGCGGTGATCTGAAAGCGGCTCATCGCAAACGCCTTGGCGAAGGTCACCGCATGCATCGGACCTTCGTCGGGTTCGCGGCCGACTTCGTCTTCCGGGGTGCCCATGGTGAACGTGCCGGCGGGCAGCACGACCATTTCCGGGCAGTCCTTGCAGTCCTTGAAAACCTTGCCCGGCTGTGGCGCGGCTGCCTGCGCAAGCTGTGGCAGCAGTGCACCGCACAGCGCGGTCAGCGCCAGGGCTGTCAAGGGTTTGAGTCGGGATGGATTCATGTAGGCATCTCGTTCAAAGAAAAAAGGGGGTGTCACAACTGCGCCGTCAACAAGGTCATGAAGCGCTGGATCTCATCCGGGCTGTTAAGCAGGCCGGGCGAGGTGCGGATCACCGGGCCGACATCGCGGTCCACCGCGTCGATCACCACGCGGTTTTTCATCATGCGGGTTACCACCGCTTCGCTGTCCTGGCCGTTGACCCGAAAGAAGCTGAAACCGGCCGACAGTTCAGGGCTGCGCGGTGTCACCAGTTCGACCTGCGGGTGCGCCAGCAACTGCTCTTTCAGTTCGGTGTTCAGTGCATGAATACGTGCCTGTACCTGCGCCTTGCCCACGTGCAGGTGCAACTTGAACGCCTCATCCGCCGCCCAGCGATGCTCGAACGCGTGGTAGCCGCCAGGGGTCATGGTGGTGGCGAAATTGGTGTCCTCGGAAAACGTCGGCACCATCGGCGTTACGTATTTGTTCTCGGCGTCACGCGCGCACACCAGGCCGGTGCCGCGCGGGCCAAACATCCATTTATGCGTGCCGGCAATAAAAAAGTCGCAGTGCATGGCCGGGAAATCGAGGTTTTCCACGCCAAAACCGTGCACGCCATCCACCACATACAGGATGCGGTCGTGGTCATCGCGGTCGCGGTTCTGTTCCTCGACAAGCTTGCCGATCTCGCCAATGGGCAGCTTCACGCCACTGCCGGACTGCACCCATGTCATGCCCAGCACGCGGGTAGTGGGGCGGATATTGCGCTTGATGTTGCCGAGGATTTCGTCGGCGGAGACACGGCTAGCCTGTTCGAACAAGCTGATCCGGCGCACCTGGGTGCCTTGCTTGAGCACGCGAAAATCCAGCACGTTTTGGGTCGCATAGTGCTCATGCACCGTGGTGAGAATTTCCTGGTCAGGCCGCAGCTTGATCCCGCCATAAATCATCGCCAGACCTTCGGAGGTGCTGCCGGTGAGGGCGATTTGCGGCGGCTGCGCGTTTAAATAGCGACCGGCCCACTCACGCACCTGGCCTTCACGTTTCCAGGTTTCCTCAAGGCCCCAGTCCATCGCCAGCCCAGGGTTGCGGTCGATCTGCTGGCGATAGCGCTCAATCGCCTCGCGCACCGGCTTGGGGTGCGAGGCCACCAGAAAGTTGGAGAAGTGCAGGTAGTCCGGGTCCTGGTTGAACAGTTGCTTGAAACCCGTCCATGGGTCGTTCGTCGCGGGCGCAGGGTTAGCGGCCATGGCCTGCGGCACGCGGGCTGCGCCCAACGGCAGGCTGGCGGCGAATACCCCCGCCTGTTTGAGAAATGTACGGCGGTCGGTCATCAACTGGCTTCCAGCGAGTCAGCGGTTAGCCAATGGCTTGGCGGCTTTTTGTACCTGGTCCCACACCCGCAGGAAGTTGCCGCCCCACAGCTTGGCGATGTCCGCTTCGGAGTAGCCACGCTGGATCAGCTCGGCGGTGACGTTGCGCACCTCGCCGACGTTCTCCCAGCCCTGAATGCCGCCGCCGTCATTGAAGTCCGACGAGATACCGACGTGATCGATACCGATCTTGCGCACCGTGTAGTCGATGGCATCGCCCCAATCCTTGAGGCTGGCCTTGGGTTCTTCTTCAAGAATGCCGTACAGCCCCTGCGCGTATTCGCCGAATTTTTGCTCGGGCCAGGCGGCAATGATCGCGTCGCCGGGCATCAAGGCCATGGCCAGGTTTGGCAGCGGCGGCAAATCAAAACGCGCGCGCAAGACATTGAGTTTGTCTTGGGTGGGCTGGCTCAGCGGGCGCAAATAGGCCGGGAAGGCCACCACCTGCACCACGCCGCCGCTGTTCTTGATCAGTTGCAATTCCTTGTCGCTGAGGTTGCGCGGGATGTCCACCGAGGCGCGCGGCGCCGAGTGCGACGCGACCATCGGCGTGCGGCTCAACTGCGCGACTTGCTCCAGCGCCTTGGTCGACATTTGCGACACGTCGATGATCACCCCCAGGTCATTCAGGCGCTGCACCGCTTGCTGGCCGATGGGCGACAGGCCTTCGAGGGCGTCGGTCGAATCATTGAAAAACGGCAGGGGGCGCGACGAGTCCGACCAGGCGTTGTTGCCGATGTAACTGAAGCCGAACATGCGCATGCCGCGCGCAGTCCACAGGTCGAGCTGGTCCAAGTCGTTGCCGAGCGGGTAGGCATTGAGCATGCTGATAAAGATCGCAAACTTGCCCTCGCCGTGCAGGCGCCTGAAGTCGTCCGGGGTGTAGGCGATGCCCACTTGGTTGGGGAAGTCGCGCACCATGCCGGAGATGATCGTGTAGCGCACCTCTTGCTCATGGCGGGCCTCTTCGACAAAGCCGTCAGTGGGCTTGTGCGGCGCGTTGGCACCGTTCCAGATTTCCGGCCAGCCGAAAATCGTCAGGGCTGCCCCCGACAAGCGCCCGCGTGCCGCCTTGGCCAGGTCGAACTGGCCGCTGCCATCTTTATCGGCCTCGTTGCCAGCCGTGCCGAAGTCCATGGGCACGGTGATATGGCTGTCGAATGACAGCAGGCGGTCCTGCATTTCGTTGGCCTGCTTGATCACCTCCAGCGGGTAGCCGGCATTGCCGCGAAACCAATGGTCCCAGACCAGCCAGCCAGCCCCGGCGCCGATGGCCAGTGCCAACGGCAGGCCGATGAACAGCGCCTTTTTCGAACGTGGTTTTGTCATTGCCATCTCAGTCAGTTGAGGCTTTTGCTCTGAGGAAGAACGAGCGATGGGCGGCGAAATTTAGGTGCTGCATCAGGCACAGCAGGCACACCGGTAAATTTATCGGCGGCGCCAACGTTCTAGCTCTGATCAAGCCGTTTCCTAAGGTAAACAATGACCATCTCTCGACGTGGGTTCATCGCAGGCCTGGCGCTGACAGGCGCTGCCGTGCCGGCGGCCTTTTATGCCCATCGCGAGCTGACGCGTGAACAAGCGTTGCCGATCACCCCGGGCGAAGCCACGGTGGAACTGGCCGACACCGCCGGCCAGCACCTGGCGAACACCCTGCGTGGCGTGTGGAGCCTGCGCCTGGAAGGTCGCGATACCGGCCTTAAAGGCTTGCCGCTGCAAGGCCTGGAGCTGCTGCTCGACATCGCCCCGCGTGGCCGTGGCCTGCGCGGTTATCTGGACACCGCCGCCAACCTGCGCGCCGACGGTGAGCCGCGCTACCGCGTACTCGGCGACCTGCTGACGGGCGAGGGCGCCTTGCTCTACTGGCGCCTGATCGACCGCGATGCGCCCGGCGGCGCACCGGCGTATGAATTCAAAATGAGCCTCGACGAAGTCTGGGCCGACTTCGGCAATGCCGGCAGCGGCACCCTCAGCGGGCAGATTTTCGACCTCGACCGACCCTTGGCCCTGACCGAGCTCGACAACCGCGTTGTCGCCCACAAGCACGTGTTTCCCGAAGCCCGTGAGCGTATCGGCCTCAATCCGACGCTGCTGGCCTGGCTGATCGCCCCCGAACACCGGCTGTTTCATCAGCTCTGGCACGCCACGCGTGACCAATGGCACAAGCTCTCTGAAGAAAAACGCGACGCCCTGCGCGGCATCGGCTGGCAGCCCGGCCCGCGTGGCCAGGAGCGGGATGCCCGGGGCAAGCGTAAAGACCGCAACGGTTCGGGTATCGACTTCTTTTTTATGCACCGGCACATGCTCGGCACAGCACGTTCGATGCAAGACTTGCCGTCGTGGCCGCAATTTCCCGAACCGCAGCCGGCGCTGGAGCGCGACCGCCAGGGTTTTGTGCGCTACTTCGACAACCATGACGGCTTTGCGCTGCCGCCCGCGTGGTCGGCGCCGGAGGATGGCGACTACACCCAGTGGGTCAGCGACATCAAGGCGGCCGAGACTTACCACAGCAACTTTCAGGTATGGGAGTCGCAATACCGCGATCCGCGCTACTTGGCCAAATTAACCTTGGGCCAGTTAGGCTCGGAAATGGAGCTGGGCCTGCACGACTGGCTGCACATGCGCTGGGCCTCGGTACCGCGTGACCCCTCCAACGGCGCACCGGTGCCCTTCGCCCGTGACCCGGCGGACTTTGCCGCGCGTTGGTATGCAGCCCAAAACGACTTCCTGGGCGACCCGTTTTCATCGCACGTGAACCCGGTGTTCTGGCACTTTCACGGCTGGATCGATGACCGCATCGAGGACTGGTTTCGCGCCCACGAGCGCTTCCATCCGGGCGCGGTCAGCCGGCTGCAGCTCAACGGCGTGGCCTGGTTTGCGCCGGGGCGATGGGTGGAAGTGGGCGACCCATGGCTGGGGCCGGACACGCATGGCTGCAGCACCACGCCGGGGTTGCAGATCGGGCGGTCGATGGAGATGGACCCGGAAACCATGAAGCTCGCGCTGCGCATTACATTCGCAGCCGAGGACGAGGGTTTGCAGGCGTTGTTCAAGCGAGTGCCGAAGCGCCCGTGGTACGCGCGGCACTTGAAGCTCAAGTAATACCCGGCACATTCGGCCAACGGTCTGCGACCAGAAACAGGCGTTCGGCTTCCTGCCAATCCTCGCCGTTCTGCACCAGGCGTACCAACAACTGCGCGGGCGCCAGCGGTTCCAGCGCCGCCAGCCACGCTTGCATCTGCGCCTCGCCCCACAGCTCACTTGGCGCGTAATGGGCCGGTGCCAACCACGCATGCCGGGGCAGCGGCTGCCAGCGGCCCGGCGCGCTGCCAGCCGCGAACGCCGGCCAATCACGCTGATGCAACCAGCGCCCGCGCAGGTGCTGCGGGTGCGCGCCGTGTGGGGCGGCAGCCTCGCCGGGCCACGGGTACAGCAAGTACCCGCCGAGCCACAAGTGCGCATCGAACTGCTGAATATCCAGCGCCGCCAAGGCTTCGCGGCTTTCCGCGCGCGCCGACATCGGCAGTTGGTGCTGGGCGAGGTGCGCCAGTTTGCGGTCCAGCCGGTCATTGCAGCCGGGGCCGAGCCATTGCGCGGTGTCCTGGCCATCGCCGTGCTGCGGGCCGAGGTAGAGTTTGATGGCCAGTTCCACATGGTGCACACCATCGCGATCACGCAACAGCATGTCCAGCTCGCCCAAGGTATGCCCGGCGCGACGGATCGGCAGGTTGGCGGCCAGCAACTCCACGCCTGGCGCCTGCTGCACGGCGAATTGCCACAGCTGCTCGTAATACACGCCCAGGCGTCGGCTGCGCGACAGGCTCAGCCATTGCTGCAAGGCACGGCTGTCCTGATCGAGTGCGCGTAACCACTGTTCCAGAGCATGCGGTGCCTGCACCCAGTCGCTGCCGGCCAGCGGATGGCGCTGCGGCCATGGTGTTTGTGCGAGCATCGGCGGGGCGAGTATCACCCACGCCAAATCACGCACCTGGGGGTGACGCAGTTGGCGGGGCAGGGCGTGCAAATCGGCGAACACGGTCATGCCTGCGAGCATAGCGGTTTAACCGCTGTACGGGTGGCTGAGAACCATTGTCATCCAGCCCCTGCGGCGACAAAGGGTTTTGCCTGGGGCGGCCTTTCGCCCATAATCGCTGTTTTTGGCCAGACCCCATTTCCGCAGGAGCCCCATGGAGCACTTTCGCAATATCGGCATTATCGGTCGCCTGGGCAGTACCCAGGTGCTGGACACCGTTCGCCGACTGAAAAAGTTTCTGCTCGAGCGCCACCTGCACGTGATCCTCGAAGACACAATTGCCGAGATCCTGCCGGGCCATGGCCTGCAAACCTCGTCGCGCAAGATGCTGGGCGAGGTCTGCGACATGGTCATTGTGGTCGGTGGCGATGGCAGCCTGCTCGGCGCGGCCAGGGCCTTGGCGCGGCACAACGTGCCGGTGCTCGGGATCAACCGCGGCAGCCTGGGGTTTCTGACCGATATACGCCCGGATGAGCTGGAAGTCGAAGTGGCCAAAGTGCTTGATGGCCATTACCTGGTGGAAAACCGCTTCCTGCTGCAAGCCGAAGTGCGCCGCCATGGCGAAGCTATTGGGCAGGGCGATGCCCTGAATGACGTGGTGCTGCACCCCGGCAAGTCCACGCGGATGATCGAGTTCGAGCTGTATATCGACGGCCAGTTTGTGTGCAGCCAAAAGGCCGACGGCCTGATCGTCGCCACGCCGACCGGCTCCACCGCGTATGCGCTGTCGGCGGGCGGGCCGATCATGCACCCCAAGCTGGACGCCATTGTGATCGTGCCGATGTACCCCCATATGTTGTCGAGCAGGCCCATCGTGGTCGACGGCAACAGTGAGCTGAAAATCGTGGTGTCCAAAGACATGCAGATTTACCCGCAAGTCTCCTGTGACGGGCAGAACCATTTCACCTGCGCGCCCGGTGACACCATCACCGTGAGTAAAAAGGCGCAGAAACTGCGGCTGATTCACCCGCTCGACCACAACTACTACGAAGTGTGCCGGACCAAGTTGGGCTGGGGCAGCCGCTTGGGGGGTGGAGGCGACTGATGCTCGATCCCGCGCGTAGCTACGACCTGATTGGTGACGTGCATGGTTGCGCTCATACGCTTGAGCATTTACTCGAGCAATTGGGCTACCACAAGCAGGGCGGCACCTGGCGGCACCCGTCGCGCATGGCGGTGTTCCTCGGCGATATTATCGACCGTGGCCCACGCATTCGCGAGGCGCTGCATATTGTTCATGACATGGCTGAGGCCGGTCAGGCGCTGTGCATCATGGGGAACCACGAGTTCAATGCCCTGGGCTGGAGCACACCGGCGCCGCCGGGCAGTGGCAAGCAATTTGTGCGCGAGCACAACCCCCGCCATGCGCGGTTGATCCACGAAACCCTGAGCCAATTCGAACAGCACCCGGCTGACTGGCAAGCCTTCCTCGGCTGGTTCTACGACATGCCGCTGTTTGTCGACGCCGGGCGCTTTCGTGTGGTGCACGCCTGCTGGGACGACGTCTTTATTGCGCCATTGCGCGCGACCTTCGCGGATGGCTGCATAGATCAGCATTTTGTGCAGGCCGCCGCCGTGCCGGGCAGCTTTGCTTGCAATGCGTTCGACCGGCTGCTGCGCGGCACCGACATGCGCCTTCCGGACGGCTTGACGCTGACCGGCGGCGATGGCCTGACGCGCTCGTTCTTTCGCACCAAGTTCTGGGAAGACGACCCGAAAACCTACGGCGACATCGTCTTCCAGCCCGACGCATTGCCGGAGCCGGTGGCGCGCACGCCGCTGTCGTCGACGGAGAAAAATTCGCTGCTGCGCTATGGCGTCGACGAGCCGTTGTTGTTCGTCGGCCATTACTGGCGCAGCGGCAAACCGGCGCCGATTCGCAACAACCTGGCGTGCCTGGACTACAGCGCGGTGCTGTACGGCAAGCTGGTGGCGTACCGGCTCGACCAGGAAACGCAACTGGATCCACGTAAATTTGTATGGGTCGACGTCGAGCGACCCGAGGTCATTGCACCCGAGGTTATAAAATGAGCACCGTGGCCGTATTGCGCTTGCCCCTGAGCGTCGACCTGGCGGGTTTCGTCAAGCTGCTGCAACGCATGCAAGTGCCGCATCGCGTCAGCGAAGAAGCTGGCGAGCAAGTGTTATGGGTGCCCGACAGCATTAGCGACGACGTGCGCGTGTTGTACCAGCGCTTTCCCGCCGGTGACCCGGACCAGCAACTGGATATTCCCGAACAAGCGGCGATCACACGGCCGAGTTTTGTTCAGCAGGTGCGGCATAGCCCGGTGACGGCGTTGGTGCTGCTGGCGAGCCTTATCGTCGGCGCGGTGACGTTACTCGGTGAAAACCTGCAAGCCATCGCCTGGCTGACGTTCCTGCCGTTCCGGGTGATGGGCGAATACATTCAGTTCACGCCGTTCGCCGACATGTTGGCGTCCGGGCAGTGGTGGCGGTTGGTCACGCCGATGCTGATCCATTTCGGCATCCTGCACCTGGCCATGAACGGCATGTGGTACTGGGAACTGGGCCGGCGCATTGAAGCGCGTCAGGGCAGTATCAACCTGCTGGGCTTGACGTTGTTATTCAGCCTGGTCTCCAATTACGCTCAATATGCCTACGGCGGCCCCGGACTTTTCGGTGGGTTGTCCGGCGTGTTGTATGGTCTGCTCGGGCATTGCTGGATCTTCCAGTTATTGTCGCCCAACCCCGCCTATCGCTTGCCCCGTGGGGTCTTGGTGATGATGCTGGTGTGGCTGGTGCTGTGCCTGTCGGGGCTGGTCTCGATGATCGGTTTCGGCGAAATCGCCAACGCGGCCCATGTCGGCGGGTTGGTTATCGGTTGCCTCACAGGCTTGCTGGGCGGGCTGTATAACCGTCGCAAAGCGGCTATTTGATAAGGAAGAGTCTTATGTCCTCTTTTGTTGAAATGATCGAAAACATCACCCCGGACATCTACGAGAGCCTCAAGCTCGCCGTCGAAATCGGCAAGTGGTCGGATGGCCGCAAGCTCACTGCCGAGCAGCGTGAATTATCCTTGCAAGCGATGATCGCCTGGGAACTGCAGAACCTGCCGGAAGAGCAGCGCACCGGCTACATGGGCCCGCAGGAATGCGCGTCCAAATCGGCGCCGGTGCCGAACATTCTGTTCAAGTCGGACGCGATCCATTGATTGAAATTGGTCGCGGTGCAGTCAGCAAAATGTCGGCGCAACTGGGTCAGCCGACTGTTCAATATGCGTTTCGTCTGGGCGACACCGAGGTGCCGGTCAACCCGTTGATCGGCACGCACGTGCGCCTGGAGTTTTTGGGTGCGATTCACTGCAGCCACTGCGGGCGCAAGACCAAAACCAGTTTCAGCCAGGGTTATTGCTACCCGTGCATGACCAAACTGGCCCAGTGTGACCTGTGCATCATGAGCCCCGAGCGTTGCCACTACGACGCCGGCACCTGCCGTGATCCGGGCTGGGGCGAGCAGTTTTGCATGACTGACCATGTGGTCTATTTGGCCAACTCCTCGGGGGTCAAGGTTGGCATTACTCGTGCTACTCAGTTGCCGACGCGCTGGCTTGATCAGGGCGCGAGCCAAGCGTTGCCGATCATGCGCGTTGCGACTCGTCAGCAATCCGGGTTCGTCGAAGACCTGTTCCGCAGCCAAGTGGCCGACAAGACCAACTGGCGCGCACTGCTTAAGGGCGATGCACAGTCGGTCGACCTCAAACAGGTGCGCGATGAACTGTTCGCGTCTTGCGCCGAAGGCTTGTTGAGTTTGCAGGAACGCTTTGGCCTGCAGGCCATCCAAACAATTGCCGACATCGATCCGATCGAAATTCGCTACCCGGTAGAGCAATATCCCACAAAGATAGTCAGCTTCAACCTGGACAAGAACCCGATTGCCGAAGGTACGCTGCTGGGGATCAAGGGCCAATACCTGATCTTCGACACCGGCGTAATCAACATTCGCAAGTACACGGCCTACCAGCTCGCCGTGCATCAGTAGAAGGACGAAGACATGCGTACCGAACAGCCGAAGATGATTTACCTGAAGGACTATCAGGCGCCGGACTACCTGATCGAGGAAACGCACCTGACCTTCGAGCTGTTCGAAGACCACAGCCTGGTCCACGCGCAGTTGGTGATGCGCCGCAACCCAGAGCGCGGCGCCGGTTTGCCGCCGCTGGTGCTGGACGGCCAGCAGCTTGAGCTGCTCAGCGTGAACCTTGCCGATCACGCGCTGACGGCTGACGACTATCAGTTGACTGACAGCCACCTGACCGTGCACCCGACGAGTACGACGTTTACCCTCGATACCACGGTTAAAATTCACCCGGAAACCAACACCGCGCTGGAAGGCCTGTACAAATCCAGCGGCATGTTTTGCACCCAGTGCGAGGCCGAAGGCTTCCGCAAGATTACCTACTACCTTGACCGTCCGGACGTGATGAGCACGTTCACCACCACCGTGATCGCCGAGCAACACCGCTACCCGGTGCTGCTGTCCAACGGCAACCCGATTGCCAGCGGCCCCGGTGAAGACGGCCGCCACTGGGCGACGTGGGAAGACCCGTTCAAAAAACCCGCTTACCTGTTCGCGCTGGTGGCCGGTGATTTGTGGTGCGTTGAAGACACGTTCACCACCATGACCCAGCGTGAAGTGGCGCTGCGCATCTATGTCGAGCCAGAGAACATCGACAAGTGCCAGCACGCGATGAACAGCCTGAAAAAATCCATGCGCTGGGACGAAGAAACCTACGGCCGCGAGTATGACCTCGACATCTTCATGATCGTTGCGGTGAACGACTTCAACATGGGCGCGATGGAAAACAAGGGCCTGAATATCTTCAACTCCAGCGCCGTGCTGGCCCGCGCCGAAACCGCCACCGACGCCGCGCACCAGCGGGTTGAGGCGATTGTCGCGCACGAATACTTCCACAACTGGTCGGGCAACCGCGTGACCTGCCGCGACTGGTTCCAGCTGTCGCTGAAAGAAGGCTTTACGGTGTTCCGTGACGCGGGTTTCTCCGCTGACATGAACTCGGCCACGGTCAAGCGCATCCAGGACGTGGCCTACCTGCGCACTCACCAGTTCGCCGAAGACGCAGGGCCGATGGCTCACGCCGTGCGCCCAGACAGCTTCATCGAGATTTCCAACTTCTACACCCTGACCGTGTATGAAAAGGGCTCGGAAGTGGTCGGCATGCTTCACACCTTGCTCGGCGCCGAAGGTTTCCGCAAAGGCAGCGACCTGTACTTTGAGCGCCATGACGGCCAGGCCGTGACCTGCGACGATTTCATCAAGGCCATGGAAGACGCGAACGGCGCCGACCTGACCCAGTTCAAACGCTGGTACAGCCAGGCCGGTACGCCGCGCCTGGCCGTCAGCGAGTCTTACGACGCAGCCGCCAAGACCTACAGCCTGACCTTCCGCCAGAGTTGCCCGGAAACCCCGGACAAGGTCGAAAAACTGCCTTTCGTGATTCCGGTGGCAGTGGGCTTGCTGGACGCTGCGGGCGCCGGCATCGCCTTGCGTCTGGCTGGTGAAGCGGCCGCTGGCGACACCTCGCGAGTGATCTCGGTGACCGACGCCGAGCAGACCTTCACCTTTGTTGATGTCGCCGAACAGCCGTTGCCTTCACTGCTGCGTGGCTTCTCGGCGCCGGTGAAACTGAGCTTCCCGTACAACCGCGATCAACTGATGTTCCTGATGCAGCACGACAGCGACGGCTTCAACCGTTGGGACGCCGGCCAGCAATTGTCGGTGCAGGTGTTGCAGGAACTGATCGGCCAGCATCAGCAGGGCCAAGCGTTGAAGCTTGACCAGCGACTGATCACGGCATTGCGCAGCGTGCTCCGCGATCAAAACCTGGACCAGGCGATGGTCGCCGAAATGCTCTCGTTGCCGGGTGAAGCCTACCTCACCGAAATCAGCGAAGTAGCGGACGTTGACGCGATCCACGCTGCTCGCGAGTTTGCGCGCAAGCAACTGGCAGACAACCTGCACGAAGAGCTGTGGTTGCGCTACCAGGCCAATCGCGACCTGTCCAAGCAAACCCCTTACGTGGCAGCGGCTGAGCATTTCGCCCGTCGCGCGTTGCAGAACATCGCGCTGTCGTACCTGATGCTCAGCGGCAAACCTGAAGTGCTGGCAGCCACACTGGAGCAGTTCGACACCAGCGACAACATGACCGAGCGCCTGACCGCGTTGGCGGTGCTGGTCAATTCGCCGTTCGAGGCGGAAAAGGCCCAGGCGTTGGCGGTGTTTGCCGAAAACTTCAAGGACAACCCGCTGGTCATGGACCAATGGTTCAGCGTACAGGCCGGCAGCACCTTGCCAGGCGGGCTGGAACGGGTCAAAGCGCTGATGCAGCACCCTGCGTTCACGATCAAGAACCCGAACAAGGTGCGTGCGCTGGTCGGCGCGTTTGCCGGGCAAAACCTGATCAATTTCCATGCCGACGATGGCTCGGGCTATCGCTTCCTGGCGGACCTGGTGATCCAGCTCAATGGTTTCAACCCACAGATCGCGTCGCGCCAGTTGGCGCCGCTGACCCGCTGGCGTAAATACGACAGCGCCCGGCAGGCGTTGATGAGGGCCGAACTGGAGCGCATTCGTGCGTCCGGCGAGCTGTCGAGCGATGTGTTTGAAGTGGTCAGCAAGAGCCTTGCGTAAGTTAAGCGTTTAAGAAAAACGGCCTGAAAAGGTCGTTTTTTTTGGCCTCCTCACGGCATCGCGGTAAAGACGCAAACCACAACGCTGATTGGATGGATGCCGTCCCACGCCGTTCTGTGTGGGTTCAGATCATCGAATCAATATCAAACGGGTACGGCGCGCCGGGCGTATAACCTGACAGTGAGGCCATAAATTCCTCGTCGCTCAAGACCGCAGCGGGCGCCATGGCCAGTTGTTCAGCCCGCGTATTTTCCGCGTGAGCCTGCCAGCGCAGCAGGCTGTCTGCGAGTGCTTCCGTATCTTCTGAAAGCAAGCCGTAGACGGTGGCAGCGGTCACCTTCTCATAACGCAACGTAGCCAAGCGGTCACGGGTTTGTTGCACTTTATGGGTTTCTCGACTGAACGCTTCAACCGTAGGTTCGTGGCTTTCGCGGTATTTATCGCCACGCGCGTACAGGTCTCGGCGGCGGAGGAACAACTGTTGGTTAATGCGGATCAGAGCAGCG
>NZ_LKBR01000018.1:0-87598 GCF_002723595.1 Pseudomonas sp. ICMP 460 | reverse complement strand
CGCCGGCCAATCCAATACTGCCAGGGGCACTGACTGCGCTACTGGCGCCTGCCGAGCTGCCACCCATCATTGCGCCTTCCCAACACGCGTTGATGGCCGATTCCAAACGTGAAAAGCCTGATTTTTGCCCCGTCTGCGAGGCCTGCAAAAACGCAGTGTGCCTGCCTGAAGGAGCCACAGCATGAGCACTCTGTCGCCTCGGCAATGGATGATCGAACAACGCCACCTCGGGCATTGCCTGTGCCTGATTCTCGACTCTGAGGGCGAACACGAAACCCGTCAGGCGCTGATAGGCGCTCAAAACGCTGACCAGTATTGCAGCATATACAGCGAAACACCGGTCGCAGAGTTGGCGAGTGCGGGGCCTTTTGTGTTCCTTATCGACAACCCTGACGATCGGCGTTTGAACGCGTTGCTTGACGCGCCTGAAAGGAACTGGGGCTGGCTGGCCAGTATTCCACCGGAGGCCGGGCTTAACGCGCTGGCCAAACATTGGCGTGACCGCCTGATTGTCGGGGCGCGACCGTATCAGGCGCTCTATCGTTTCCATGACAACCGGGTATTGACCCGCGCACTGGCGCATTTAACCGGCGGGGCTATTGCGGGGTACTTGGGGCCGATTGCCAGCGTTTGCTACTGGCAGGGTGAGCACTGGCTAACGCTGAATAATTGTGCGCCGGGTAACCATCCCGTTCCTGAGAGACCTGCCTGGTGCGAGGTGCCGGTTGACGGTGATCAATTCGCGCGTATCAGTCAGATCAATGCCAGGCGTTACTTGCTGGCCGAACATCTGGATGCCTATGCGCGAATTGCTGAGCAACAAGACCCTGACTTATGGCTCAGTACACAGTTGGAATTGGCTAAGTCTTGGGGATGGCGGTCGCCCGAGCAAATAGAGTTTTTATTGGTCCAGAGTTTAAAGGCAACCAACGGCACACTTGCAGAGCGCTGGCGGGCGCGCTCTGGAGAAACACCAGTAACGCATTTCGAGCGTATTTATCAGGAAGTACAGTTTTGGCAAGGAGACGCGCCGTTATGACACCTGTACTTAAAATCTTGTTCTTGGGGTTTTGCGTCGTGCCGATAGCAGGGTGTGCTACCGGGAAGTTGGAGAGTTTTACCTTTTCGGCTGACTTTCCTCCTGATTTTACTTACGAGGCAGTCGCCAGGTACGCACCTGCCAAGGGAGCGACGTGCACGGTTAAAAAGCCTCATATAGGTTACAACCAAAGATGGCACCTGGATTATAAAGAACGCTACAAGCGCGACTTGGAAATTCCCATCTACCGCACCGTTGAAGGTTGCCCATTAGTTATCTATCGCGTTGAGGTTGAAGTCTACGGCGCTTATGGAGAAGCGCGTGGTGACTTCGGCGCAGATACAGCGATGATTATTGTTAGAGAACAGCTGGAAGATAAATACAAAGGTTTTTTTGATTCTGTTGGGGAGAGCGCGATAAATGGTCAGTGTCAGTGGCTGTTCCGTACTGTAGGTCCTAAGCGATATATAAGAAAACTACTTGACTGTAAAAAAACCGACGACCAGGGCTTGGTGGCGAAAGGGCGTCCTGTAGGAGCTTACACCTTGGACCAACTACCGGGTAAAACAGTGAAGCTGAAAATCAAGTTGGCTGAAGAGGAAAATCCTGCAATCGGCGATACTTGGATCAAGGTCCCTAATGGCTGGAAACGTTGCATGGGCAAAGCTCTTGAAGATCAGTATGCGTTCTGTTTTGGAAACCACAAAGACTTCAGCAATTTCAAAATGCCTGATGGGCGCAGCTGCACCATTTACCCCGGCTGTACAGAATAAGGAATCGCTCAGTGAGCGCATTGGATGAAGAGATAAAGCCCCCGTTACATAGCCGCACGTTTAACTGCCCGCCCCAAGGTAACTGGACGATTTTTCGGCTGGTTGATGGATCTCTGAAAGGGAACGCCTCGCTATGACGAATGCACTTAAAACCCTCTTCCTGGGGGGCTACGTAATGCTGACAACAGGCTGTGCTACCGGGAAGTCGGAGAGCTTCACCTTCACGGCTGACTTTCCTCCTGATTTTACTTACGAGGCAGTCGCCAGGTACGCACCTGCCAAGGGAGAAACGTGCACGGTTAAAAAGCCTCATATAGGTTACAACCAAAGATGGCATCTGGATTATAAAGAACGCTACAAACGCGACTTGGAAATCCCCATCTATCGCACTATTGAAGGCTGCCCATTAGTTGTCTATCGCGTTGAAGTTGAAGTCTACGGTGCTTATGGAAAAGCGCGTGGCGACTTTGGCGCAGATTCAGCGATGATTATTATCAGGGAGCAATTGGAGGAAAAGTACAAAGGAGTTTTTGACTCTGCTGGAGAGGGCGCGATAAATGGTCAGTGTCAGTGGCTATTTCGTACCATGGGGGTTGAACGTTATATTTCAAAGGGGCTCGCGTGCAAAAAAATCGACGACCACGGCTTGGTTACTAAAGGGCGTCCTGTAGGGGCTTACACCTTGGATCAACTACCTGGTAAAACCGTAAAGCTGAAGATTCAGTTGGCTGAAGAGGAAAAACCTGCAATCGGCGATACTTGGGTCAAAGTCCCGAATGGTTGGAAACGCTGCATGGGCAAAGCAATTGAAGACCAGTATGCGTTCTGTTTTGGAAACCACAAAGACTTCAGCAGTTTCAAGATGCCTGATGGGCGCAGCTGCAACATTTACCCCAACTGTACAGAATAAGGAATAGATCAATGAGCAAGTTGGATGATGAGCTGAAGCACCCGCTAAACGATCGTATGTTCACCTGCCCTATTCGAGGTAAATGGACAAGCTTTCAGTTGGTTGATGAAAGTGGTGAAGGGCAATCTTATTTTGGATTAACTTACGAAGTCATTGACTCAGAAGGTTATACCTACGAGGGTAAACTCGACGCTACAGGCGCAGGCAAAGTCGAGAACCACTTCGCGGGGCCGATAGCGTTGATTTTCAAAAAGCCGTATCAGGGTGGAAATGAATTTTATGCCTATCTACAGAAAAGGCCTCACTACCCACTGCCGATAACCGAACTGCAAGTTCGCGCCGAGCAAACCCGCCACTTTCATAAAGACGGCTCGCGCACCGCAGAAAACCCCGCACAAGCGTGTGCAGACTTTTTCTTCCAGGTCGAAGTTCGTCATTTTGTCGACCATGTTGCGCATTTGCCGCCTGAAGTCGAGTGCCAATACCCTGCCATGCGGCGCTGGGCTTCACTGATGGGCGAGCATGGAAAGCGCGGGGTCTGCCTGCTTGCCAATAAACACAGCGTGTTGGAAGTTCGTCCTTTACGCGCCCTGTGTCCGATGCTGTCTACAGACCCGCAGTTCTGTGCGCTGAACCTGTATCAGCTCGCCATCATGGCCACCTTGAGCTACCACCCGTTTGGGCAGGAGTCCGACAAGCCGCCCATCAGAGACAAGAACGTTAGTTTCCCGAGCAAACCAAGCATGGGTAACTGGTTCGGTGATGCGTTGGCAAAGTTTGATGAAATCTGGACAGTGGACCCCTCCCAAACCACCGCTTACTACCCGCTATACGAAGATGTGCCGTATTCCAACCGCCTGGAAATCGTACCGTTTGATCCTGATCTGTACCCAGCGAACAGCCCGGATTTAGAAACGGATCAAGAAACCCCTGCCAGCATTCACTTTCTGGATGATCGAGACCAAATTGATAACACCGACACCCAAGCGTTTATCACGCACAACGATGAGTTGATCCTGATTTCCGTACGCGGCACCAATGAAATAATCGCGGATGCCCTCCGTGATGCCGATGCACTCCAAGTACCCTTTGTGGAAGGTGTGGGCAATGTCCACCGAGGATTCTATGAGGCTGCACTTAAAGTCTATGACCTCACTGACAAGTATCTCGATAAGTTCTACACCGGCCAAAAACTGATCATCTGCGGTCACAGCTTGGGCGGTGCCATTACCTTGCTGCTCTCGGAAATGCTACGTCGGCAGAAAAAGTATGGTGCCGACATCACGCTCTACACCTACGGCGCCCCAAGAGCGGCTGACGCCACCTTCGTAAAAGCGGCCGCCAACCTGGTGCATTACCGCATGGTCAACCATAACGACCCGGTGCCCAGCGTGCCCGGTACATGGATGAACACCAAAACGCCGGTCTACGCGACTGGCGCCGCCTTGACCTTCGTAAACGTGCCTGTCGGCCTCTCGGTGTTCGTAGCGGGCATTACCAACCTCAGCGGCGAGCCGTATGAACACCACGGCACGTTACGCCACTTCCTCCCGGTGGAGTTGGGCGGCAAAGAAACCTCTTCCATCCTCTGGCAGCCCGGTTGCGACACCATTACCCAGCACGCCGCCTGCACGCTGGCCGTGCAGCAAATCAACGGACTGCCCGACCGCCCCGGGCTTATCGCTCAAGGCCTCAAGCACAGTGGCAACCATTCAATGGTTGGAGGCTACATTCCCAATTGCTGGGCCGCGCTTCGACGCGCGCAGGAATCGCTGCAGCTCAAACGTTCGCTGGTCACCCCGCGTGAGTTCGATTTTGTAGACGCTGCTCTGATCCGCATTAACCAACAGTTATTCCTCCGCCGCCGAGACTTGTACGCGCGTGGCGATAAATACCGCGAAAGCCACGAACCTGCGGTTGAAGCGTTCAGTCGAGAAACCCATAAAGTGCAACAGACCCGTGACCGCTTGGCCACGTTGCGCTATGAGAAGGTGACCGCCGCAAGCGTCTACGGCTTGCTTTCAGAAGACGCGGAAGCACTCGCAGACAGCCTGCTGCGCTGGCAGGCTCACGCGGAAAATACGCGGGCTGAACAACTGGCCATGGCGCCCGCCGCGGTCTTGAGCGACGAGGAATTTATGGCGTCACTGTCAGGTTATACCCCCGGCGCGCCGTACCCGTTTGATATTGATTCAATGATCTGAACCCACACAGAACGCCGGTTTTTTGAAGTATTTGCTCGCACGAACAGCATCAATCAAATCGGCGTTCTAGTTTGCGTCTTCGCCGAAATTGCGTGAAGAACCCTTTTTTCACGCCGTGTTCGGCTCAGGTGGTTGAGTTCTGATCGCCGCCTCGACCCGCGCCAAATAGGTATCAAACCGCGCCACCAAGTCTACCTGCTCGGGAAACCGCAGCCACTGGATCTGCAAGCCATCCATCATGGCGAGGATCTCCTCGACCAGCCCCGCCAAGTCAACATCCCCGCGTACTTCGCCCATCGCCACCAAGTCAGCGAACTGCCCGCGCAGTCGCCGCTGAATGCCCGCATAACGTTCCTGAAACCACGCCCAGGCAGGTTGGGTGTCGAGCAAGCTTTCGGCATTTAAAATCGTGAAGGCCCGCACCACCCCCGGCGCGGTTGCGTTTGAGCGGTTGATCGCGCGCAGGCTGCCAAGCAACCCTGTCAGTGACTTCTCGGCCCGCACTTGATCGGCAATGCGTTGATTCACTTCGTCGCGGCGTTGCAGCACGCCCATCAGTAATGAAATTTTGCTTGGAAAGTGATGCAGCAGGCCGGCCACGGAAATACCGGCAATGGCCGCCACTTGGGCCACTGACGCACCGCTGTAACCTTCGAGGGAAAAGACCTGCAAGGCTGCGTCCAGCAGCTCTTCGCGGCGTTTTTCACCTTTGGGCGCACGGCGAGTCTTGATCGGCGCAGGCGCGAGTGGATCGGTCATGGAAAAGTCCTTTTTTGGGGCAGGCTTGCACCGTATCCAAATTGACCATGAGCCGCAAATAAACCTCAGGTGCTTTCGCGCTCGATCAAGCGGCAGTCGAGCAGGTTCAAGCGCTGCACCTCATCCTCCAGCGGCAGTGCGCCGAGGCTTTGCAGCACGCGGGTTGCCGCGAGCACACCGATCTCCAGCGCAGGCGGCTTGATGGTGCTGAGGCTCGGCAGGAGCATTTCGGCAAACGGGTAATCACCAAAGCCGAGCACCGCGCAGTCTTGCGGGATGTTCAGCCCGGCACGCTGCCCGGCCAGCAAGCCACCGGCGGCCAGGTTGTCGTTGGCGAAGACGATTGCATCCGGCGGCGTGGCATCGGCCATCAATGCCTGCATCGCTTGTTTGCCCGCTTCGAACGGCGCGTGCTCGGCGCTTGGCACGAATACCCAAGGCTGCAAACCCAGCGCGGTAACGGTCGCGGCATAACCATCACGCCGCTCCAGCGCGCTGAAGTCGCCGACCACACTGTTCTGCACGAAGGCGATGCGCCGGTAGCCCTTGCCATGCAGATAACGCGCGGCGGTGACGCCCACCTCGTAATGCGAAAAACCGATCTGCAGTGGCTCACGCTCGGGTACGTAGTCCCAGGTTTCGACCACCGGAATATCCACTTCTGCGATCATTTTTTCAGTGCCGGCGCTGTGGAAGCGGCTGGTGAGTACCAGCGCCGCAGGCGACCAACCGAGGAACGCGCGCACCGCGCTTTCTTCCTGCTCGACGCTGAAGTAGCTCGAGGCCAACAGCAATTGATAGCCATGGCGGCTGAGGGTGTCGCTGAAACCCTGAAGCGTGTTGGCAAAGATCGGCCCGGAAATGTTCGGGATCACCATCGCGACGATTCTGCCGCGCGCCGACGCCAGCCCACCGGCCACCAGGTTAGGCACATAACCCAGCTCGGCGACCACGGCTGCAATGCGTTGGCGCCGCTGCGGCGAGACTTGCTCCGGCTGGTTGAAGTAACGCGACACGGTGATCGCCGACACGCCGGCCTGCCGCGCCACGGTGCTGAGGGTGACACGGCCTGCGCCACGGCGTTTGCGCGGTTTGTCTTCGCTCAAGGGACAGTCCTGCTAGAAACAAAAAAGAATATAAGGCTAATTTTTTAGTATTTGACGCTCTAAACCAGACCTACCAATAATGCCGATGTTAGCGCTAACAAAGCGCGGTGTCTGCTACTCGCTCGAGCGAATGCCCAAGACAGTGACACAGGCGCTGACGGTCGCAGAACCGCAGCGGATCAGGGCATTTTTCGAACGGGCACAGCATGCACAATTTTCCACGCCACACTCATTTATTGCTTCTGGCCGGCCTGACCGCACTCCCGCTGCCAGGCGCATTTGCCGCCGATGAGCCGGAACTCACGCTCAAGCCGGTCACCGTCACGGCCACTCGCCGCGAAGAGTCGCTGCAAAAAGTGCCGGTGGCGGTGTCGGTACTCGATGGCGAACAACTGGAGCGCGACAACCGCACCGGCGTGGCGAGCATCGCGCAACAGGTGCCGTCGCTGAACTTTCGCACCGGCGCGTCGAACAAAGACACCTCGTTGTTCGTGCGCGGCGTGGGCACCATTTCCACCTCCCCCGGCGTTGAGCCGACCGTGGCCACCGTGATTGACGGCGTGGTGTATGCGCGCCCCGGCCAGGCCACCCTCGACCTGCTGGACCTGGAACGCATCGAAGTATTGCGTGGCCCGCAGGGCACACTGTTCGGCAAGAACGCGTCGGCCGGTGTGCTGAATATCACCAGCAAAGCGCCTACCGCCGAGACCCATGGTTATATCGACCAGTCGTACTACAGCGGCAATGAAAGCCGTACCCGTTTCGGCATTGGTGGCAGCTTGGTGCCGGACGTGCTCAAGGGCTCGATCAGCACCTTGTTCGGTAGCTATGACGGCAATGTCGACAACAAAAACAACGGCCAGGAGGTCAACGGCTACAACCACAAGGGTATCCGCGGCAAATTGGAATTCACCCCCAATGACGACGTGAAGCTGACCCTGATCGCCGACTACATGCAGTCGCACGACGACGCACCGAACGGTGTGGTCAGCAAGTCGCTGAGCCCGGCGTTCAGCAACGCACTGAGCCCGGTGCGGGCGTCCAGCGACAACCGCGATATCAACACCGATACCCGCAGCCATGTCGAAGACACCAACAAGGGCTTGTCCGCCCAGCTTGACTGGAACCTCGGTGACTACACCCTGACCTCGATCACCGCCTGGCGCGGCTGGGACAACACGCAGTACCAGGACGGCGATCGCCTCGGCAGCGTGACCGCAGCCTTCCCCGGCACCGCCGACAAGGGTGATTTGGCGTTCGACCAGTACTCCCAGGAAGTGCGCCTGGCGTCGCCCAAAGGTGAGTTCCTGGAATACGTCGGTGGCCTGTTCTACATGCACGGCAAGGACCAGGAAACCTACCAGCGCACACTCACCACCACCACGCGCACCGACCGTGGCATTGCCGACTACAGCACCACCAGCGACAGCTACGCCGCGTTCGGCGAGACCACGCTGAATTTCACCTCGCGCTTTCGCGGCATCGCCGGCCTGCGCTATACCCACGATGACCTGAAATACGACCACAGCCGCGTCTCTACCTCCGCCACCACAGTCAGCGGTATTCAACCGGCCACCCGCAGTTCGGGCTCGGTGGATGAAGACGGCTGGTCCGGCCGGCTTGGCGTGCAATATGACATCAGCGACACCATCACCAGCTACCTGACCTATTCGCGCGGCTACAAAGGCCCTGCGTACAACGTGTTTTTCAACATGCAGCCGCGCGACACCGACGCGCTCAAGCCAGAGACTTCCAACACCTGGGAAGCCGGCATCAAAGCCACCGCCTGGAACAATCGCCTGACCACCAACCTTGCGGTATTCCACAGCGACTACGACAACTACCAGGCCAACTTTTTCGATACCGTCGCCGGCCAAGTGGTGACGCGCCTGATCAACGCCGGCAGCGTCAGCACCGAAGGCGTCGAGCTGGATTACGCGTTGCAGGCCACCCAGCAACTCAAGCTCTCCGGCGCCCTGGCCTACACCCGAGCGCGCATCGACGCGTTCGCCTGCCCGCCAGGCGCGGCGTCTACCTGCAACGTGAATGGCAAGCCGCTGCCCTACAGCCCGGACTGGAAAAGCTACGTGCGCGCCGACTACAGTATCCCGCTGGATAACGGCCTGGACATCGAACTGGGCACCGACTACAGCTGGCAGAGCGAGGTGCAATACGACATCAGCCAGAACCTGGACACCCAACAAGGCGCCTACGGCATCTGGAACGCCAGCGTGGCCCTGGCCGACTACAACAACGGCTGGCGTGTGGCACTGCTGGCGAAGAACCTCGCCGACAAGTCCTACTCACCCATGCTGGCCAGCGGCGGCAACTCTATCTACCGCGCCGTACCGCGTGACGATGAGCGTTACTTCGGCGTGCAACTGCGCAAGGATTTTTAAGCATGAGCCGTCAACTGAAACTCGGCGCCTTTCTGATGGCCACCGGGCACCACGTCGCCGCCTGGCGCCACCCGGACGTGCCGGCGAATGCCGGGTTGGATTTCGCCCACTACAAGCACTTGGCGCACGTCGCCGAAGCGGCCAGGTTTGATGCGCTGTTCGTGGCTGACAGTATTGCTGCCGCCACCGGCGACATCGCCAGCCACATGGCGCGCTCGGACCACTTTGAGCCGCTCACCTTGCTCTCGGCGCTCAGCGCGGTGACGGACCACATCGGCCTGATCGCCACCGCCACCACCACCTACAACGAGCCCTACCACGTGGCGCGCAAATTCGCCTCGCTGGATCACTTGTCCGGCGGGCGCGCGGGCTGGAACCTGGTGACCTCGGACAACGCCGCCGAAGCGCAGAATTTTGGCCGCGATGAACACCTCGGCCACGGCGAACGTTACAGCCGCGCGCGGGAATTTCATCAGGTGGTGACGGGGCTGTGGGACAGTTGGCAAGACGACGCGTTTGTGCGCGACAAGGCCAGCGGCTGCTACTACGACCCGGCGAAACGGCATGTGCTGGATCACGTCGGCGAACACTTCCGGGTCAAAGGCCCGCTCAACGTCGCGCGCTCGCCGCAGGGCCAGCCGGTGATCGTACAGGCCGGTTCTTCAGAAGCCGGCCGTGAGTTGGCGGCGCAGACCGCCGAAGTGGTGTTTACCGCGCAAACCTCGTTGGCCAACGCGCAGGCGTTTTACGCCGACATCAAGGGCCGTTTGGGCCAGTACGGGCGTGAGGCCGATTCGCTGAAAATAATGCCCGGCGTGTTTGTCGTGGTCGGGCACACCGAGGCGCAGGCACAGGCAAAATTCGACGCGTTCCAGCAACTGGTGGAGCCTGCAGTGGGCGTGGCCTTGCTGGGCCGCATGCTGGGCAATTTCGACCTGTCCGGCTACCCGCTCGACGGGCCGCTGCCGGCGCTGCCATTGACCGACAGCGGCCAGCGCAGCCGCCAACAACTGCTCAGCGAGTTGGCGAACCGCGAGCAACTGACACTGGCGCAATTGGGTCGGCGGATTGCCGGCGGGCGCGGGCATTACAGCCTGATTGGCACGCCTGCGCAGATCGCCGACGAGTTGCAGCGCTGGTTTGAAAACGGCGCCGCCGATGGCTTCAATATTCTCGTGCCGCACCTGCCGGGAGGGCTGGAAGATTTTGCGCAGTGGGTGGTGCCCGAATTACAACGCCGCGGTCTGTTCCGCACCGAATACACCGGCAGCACGCTGCGAGAAAACCTCGGTTTGGCGCGCCCGAAAAATCGTTTTAAAGAGGTACAGCCATGAAAATCCCCGCGCTGTTGCTGGCCCTGCTGGCCGTGACGCACACCGCACTCGCGGCCGACCCGGCCGCCCTGCGTATCGGCTACCAGAAAGGCTCAATCGCCCTGGTGCTCGCCAAGGAACATGGCCTGCTGGAAAAACGCTTCCCGCAGACCGCGGTGAAATGGGTTGAATTCCCCGCCGGCCCGCAGATGCTCGAAGCGCTGAATGTGGGTGCGCTGGATGTGGGCTCGACCGGCGATATCCCTCCCCTGTTCGCCCAAGCCGCCGGTGCCGACCTTGTGTACATCGGCGCCGAACCGCCCAAACCTACGGCGGAAACGATACTGGTGCGCAACGACAGCCCACTGCATTCGGTCGCGGACCTTAAGGGCAAAAAAGTCGCTTTTCAGAAAGGCTCCAGCTCCCACAACGTGATCCTGCGGTCGCTGAACAAAGCCGGCCTGAGTTACCAGGACATCCAGCCGGTGTACTTGCCACCCGCCGATGCACGGGCCGCGTTTGAGCAAGGCAGCGTTGATGCCTGGGCGATCTGGGAGCCCTATTCGTCACTCGCCCTGAGCCAAAGCCCAAGCCGTGTGCTGGCCAATGGCGAAGGCTTGGGGTTGTCGGGGCCGGTGTATACCGCACGGCGCGAGTATGCCCAGGCCAATGGCGTATTTATCCACGACGTGCTGGATGAACTCAGCGCCGCCGAAGCCCTCACGCGCAGCCAGCGTGAAGACAGTCTCAAGGTACTGACAGGGTTTATGGGCCTGCCCGCCGAGGTTATTGCACGCTATATGGATAACCGTCCGCCATCGCCGATCCTGCCGATTGACGACACGATCATCCAGGCGCAACAGGCGACGGCCGATCTGTTTTACCAGAACCGGTTGCTGCCCAAGCAGATCGAGGTGAAAAAGGCGGTGTGGAGAGCCCAGGGCAACTGAGATTCAACGGTGGAGTGGGCTTGCTCGCGATAGCGGTGTGTCAGATAAGTATTTTTCAACTGAAACACCTCAATCGCGAGCAAGCCCGCTCCCACCAAAAGCGCTTTTGATCCAACCACTTAACCGCGTTCGGCCTGCGGTCGGGTGCTTTTCTCTACGAGGCACATCGGGGTGCCGGCCACCGGTTCAAGCATGATCCGCACCTGCACATCGAACACCTGACGCATCAGCTCGGCACTGATCACCGCCGCCGGTGCGCCATCGGCGACCAGCTTGCCGGCGTGCATCACCGCCAGGTGGTCGGCGTAGCGGCAGGCCTGGTTAATGTCGTGCAACACGGTAATCACGGTTTTGCCTTCGGCGGCCAGTTCGCGCATCAGGTCGAGCAGTTCAACCTGGTGGCTGATGTCGAGGTACGTGGTCGGTTCATCGAGCAACACCACCGGCGCGTTCTGCGCCAATACCATCGCCAGCCACGCGCGCTGGCGCTGGCCACCGGACAAGTCCGCCAGCGCCCGGTCGGCCAGCGTGTCCAGCTCCAGGCGCTGCATGGCTTGGGTCACATGGGCTTGATCACTGCCACTCAGGCGCCCCCACAATGAGTTATGCGGGCTGCGGCCGTACGCGACCAACTGGCGCACGCTGACACCTTCCGGCACGGGCAGCACCTGCGGCAAAAACGCAATCTGCTGGGCTAACTGGCGGGCCGACAGGCTGGCGTAAGCCTGACCTTGCAAGGTCAGTTCACCCTGCGTGGGCTTTAGAATGCGCGCGAACGCCTTGAGCAAGGTCGACTTGCCGCACCCGTTCGGCCCGATCAACGCAGTGACTTGCCCCGGCGGCGGCGCAAACGACAAACCTTGCACGATGCGCGTGGCGCCGTAGCCAATGTCGAGTTGATGCGCCTTTAGAATACTCATGTCATCAACCCTTGAACCGTGCCAGCAACCAAAGAAAATACGGCGCGCCAATCACCGCCGTGAGCACCCCCGCCGGGATTTCGCTGGGTGCGATCAACGTGCGCCCAAGGGTGTCGGCGAGTACCAGCAACAACGCGCCGATCAGCATGGCGGCCGGCAGCAAGTACTGGTGATGCCCGCCCACCAGGCGCCGTGCCATGTGCGGCGCGACCAGGCCGATAAAACCAATCGGCCCGATCACCCCCACGCCCAAGCTGGTGAGCAGCACCGCGCAGGCCATCGCCAGCCAGCGCGTGCGGCTCAGCGCGGTGCCCAAGCTGTGGGCCGCTTCGTCGCCAAGGGCGATCAGGTTCAGCGGCTTGGCCAGGCACAGCCCCAACGGAATCAGCAGCAGAAACGGCAGCACCAGCACCACATGCTGCCAATTGCGGCTCCACAGGCTGCCGGTCAGCGCGAGCAACGCGGTGTTGATGTCCAGCGGATGCGACAAAATCAGAAACTCGGTGACGCGGGACAAGGTCACCGCAATTGCCACCCCCGACAGCGCAAAACGCACCCCGGAGAAACTCACGCCGCTGTTATACAACGCCAGCAGCAACGCCCCAGCGCCGCCGCCGAGGCAGGCCACCAGTGGCAGCCAGGCAATCGGCAACTGCGGCCAACCGATGATCGCCACGGTCAGCGCCAGCCCTGCGCCTTGGGTCACACCGAGAATTTCCGGCGACGCCAGCGGGTTACGAATCACCCCCTGCACAATCGCCCCGGCCAGGCCGAAAGCGCAGCCGGCGAGAATCGCAATCACGCTACGCGGCAGGCGATGGTTCCACACTTCAAAGTCGAGCGCGTCATGCGCCAACAGGCGCTCCAGCACCGTTGCAGGCTTGAGCCACAGCGTGCCGGCGCTGAGGCTGACAAAGGTCGCCACCAGCAACAGACCGAGCAACAGCCATAAGCGCAAGCGTGGCCGGGTCATAACGCGCGCCTGGCAAGAAACAGAAAGAACGGCGCGCCGATCAGTGCAGTCACCACACCGGCCGGTGTCTCCACCGGGAACGCCACGGCGCGACTGAGCAGGTCGGCGGCCAGCACGATTACCGCGCCCAGCGCCGCACTCAGCGGGATCAGCCAGCGGTAGTCGTTACCGAGAAACTGGCGCAGGATATTCGGCGCAATCAGCCCGACGAAGCCAATCGGCCCGACCGCGCAGACACTGGCGCCGACCAGCAACAGGCTGGCGGCAAACACCTGCAAGCGCAGGCTGGCGATGCCGACGCCCAGCGAGCGCGCGGCGTCTTCACCGAGGTTGATCAGGTTCAGGCGCGGTGCACACCAGAGCGCCCACACACCGCCGATCAAGGTGCAAGGCCAGAGCAATTGCACCTGCGCTGCACCGACGTTGGCCAGCGAACCGGCCAGCCAGTTCAGCACGCTTTGTGCCTGCGCCTCGACCAGAATCACGCTGAGCCGGGTCAATGCCGCGCACAATGCGGCAACCGCCACACCGGCCAATACCAAGCGGCCTTGGGCGGTGGTCGGCGACCAGGCGCCGCCGAGGCTGAACACCGTGACCCAGGCGAGCGCGCCGCCCACGCAGGTCATTAACAGCGCACCACCGGCAAAGGGTGGTGCCACCAGGCCGGTCGAAAACAACGCCAATCCCAACGCCGCCCCCGCTGTCACCCCAAATAAAGAAGGCGATGCCAGACGGTTGCGGGTAATGCCTTGCATCAGCGCGCCGGCCAGCCCCAGGCAGGCGCCCACCAAGCCTGCGCACAGCGCACGCGGCACGCGCAATTGGGCGACGATATAAGCCATATTGCCGCCTTCGTGGCCTTGGTGAACCAAGCCATTCCAGGCATCCGCCGGGGTGATCACAAACGGCGACCAGCTGAACAGCGAGTACCAGAACAACACGGCCCCCAGCAGCACAATGCCTGCTGCGGCGAAACTGCGCTGCACGGTTACTGGCTCAGGTCGGCTTTGCCGCCTTTGAGAATCGCCAGCGCGTCTTCTGCGATTTGCTCCGAAGCCAACACGCCGCGGTTGCGCGCCCAACTGTCGCCATCCACCTCGGCCACGTGCTGGTTGCGCACCGCGCCGAGCACTTGCCACAGCGGCTGCTTGCTCCAGGTGTCGACGATGCTTGGGCGACGGTAGTGACCGACCAGCAACCAACCCGGATCCAGCGCGAGCAATTGCTCCAGGCTGACGAACTCAGTCGGCGCAGCTTTGGCACGCACAGACGGTACTTTCAGGCCGATGGCTTCGAGCACGCTGCCGGCATAAGAGTCGGGGCCGTGCACCGAAAAGCTGTCTTCGCGCGCCACACCGAACAACACGCTGGCACCGGCCGGGATCTGTTGCGCAATGCTCTTGAGGTGCTCACGGTTCTGCGCAATGCGCGCCTGCATCTGCGCGCTTTTGCCCACGGCCTTGCCGATCAGCTCGGCGGATTTCAGGCTGCCCTGGTAATCCTCTCCCCGCGAGGGCAGCAACAAGGTCGGCGCGATACTCGCCAAGTCGCTGTACAACGCCTGGTGGCGATTGAGGTCGGCAATAATCAAGTCCGGTTTAAGCCGGGCTATTTCCTCGATGCTCGGCTGCGAGCGCAGGCCCACGGACTTCCATTCGCCGATGGCCTGACGCACGCGCGGCAACACCCTGTTCGCATCGCCATCGTCGGCAGCGCCTACCGGCGTTACGTCAACCGCGGCCAAACTGTCGAGAAAGGAGAACTCCAGCACCACCACGCGCTTGGGCGCATCCGGCAGATGCACCGCGTGTTGGCCGTCGTTCAGGTCGATAGGCGCAGCGTTCAATACGCTGGAGCACAACGCCAGGAGGCAGGCGGCAAGAGTGGGGATGGAGCGCAGCATTCGCATGAACAACCTCGGCGTTGAAACACCCAAGCGCGACAGGCCTGGGAAAACGGCGGGTACTATTCCATATCGGGGCGGAGCAATCAAAAAACATTCCTATTAACGTCATTGATCAGCGGCGCTCGCAGGGGTTATGCAAGGTGACGCGGTGCGCCACGGGATGCATTCCCACGCAGCGTGGGAACGATCGACCGCTACATTCGGGCGGCTTCTAGAAATCGACAGTGGCCGAGAGTAAATAGGTGCGCGGCGTGGACAGGGTCAAACCTGGCTCACTGTCATCCGACGCCCCGGCCGAACTCCAGTAGCGCTTGTCGGCGACGTTTTCGACATTGGCGCGCAGGGTAATCTGCTTGTCGTCGACCTTGAAGGCGTAGCGCGCGCCGACGTCGATACGGTTCCAGGCATCGATTTGCTTGACGTTGGAGGTGTCCAGGTACTGCGCGCTTGAGTAGATGCCGCGGCTGGTCAGCGTCAGGCCCTCGACGGTCGGCACGTCCCATTCGGCACCCAGGTTGACGTTGTACTTGGGTGTGGCCGGTGCGCGGTTGCCGTCGAAGGTGCCGTTGGTGGTGTGGGTCAGTTCGCTGTCGATGTACATCACACCACCGAGCAAGCGCACGCCCTTGAGCGGCTCGCCGAACACGCTGAGTTCCACGCCGTCGTTCTGTCGCTTGCCATTCGGCCCGAACACCCGCGTGGTGGCGTTGGTTTCATAAGCTGGCTGTTTGATACGAAACACCGCGGCGGTCACGGCGAAGGCGCCTGCATCGTACTTGGCGCCGACCTCGACCTGACGGCTGATAAACGGCGGGAAGATTTCATCTTCATTGATCGACGTAGACGGCGCAACCTTGCCCTGGCTCAAGCCTTCCATGTAGTTGGCGTACAGCGACAAGCTGTCGGTGGCCTTGAACAGAATACCGCCGGAAGGCGAGACTTTTTCCTCGTCATAGGCAGTGTCGCCTTTGACGTTATCGGTCCAGTCATCGACTTTCACACGCTGCCAGCGCGCGCCCAAGGTCAGCAGCAGGCGGTCGTCGAAAAAGCCCAAGGTGTCGGAGAGCGCCACACCACTGAACATGTTCTCGGTGTAGACCTTCGAATCGAAACGCGTAGGCCGCGACGGCGTCGGGGTTTGCACCGGGTTGTACAGATTGCTCGGCGCCGCAGCGTAGCGAGCGCCGCCGTTTTCAAAGTCCATGTAGAAGTAGCTGGCGGCCAGGTTGACCTCGTGGCTGACTGGCCCGGTGTGGAACCAACTGCGCACGCCGGCCGTGGCGGTGCGCACGTTTTCGTCGCGGGTGAAATCACGCGGCAGCACGCTGAAATCCCCTGCGTCATTGGTGACCGACACCGCGTGGCGCAGGAAGTCGTGATGGCTCTCGCGTGCGCCCACGCCGCCATACAGCATCACGCTGTCACTGAGGTCGAACTCGCCGTTGAGCGTGCCGAACGTGTCGTTGGTGCTGGCCTTGCTCCAGCTTTGCGCGTAGTTGCGGTGCACCTCATTGGCACTCGGCACCTTGGCATTCGCGCCGACCTGCACGCGCTCTTGCGGCGCATCGGTGTCGCGCTCGGTGTGGCCGATGTCGGTGGAAAGGCGCAAGCGCTCGCCGCGAAAATCCAGGCCAATGACCGCCATCTCACGGTCGACGCTCTGGTGGTCCCATTCAGTATCGCCAGCCTGCTTGACGCCGTTAAAGCGAATGCCGAACTGGTTGTCCTCGCCAAAGCGCCGGCCCACATCCACTGCGCCACCGGCCTGGCTGTCAGATGCCCAGGTGCCGGTAAACGAGTTGATGTCTTTGTCGGTGGCGCGCTTGGGCACCACGTTAATTCCACCGCCTACGCTTCCGCGCGGCGAGATGCCGTTGATCAACTGGTTAGGGCCTTTGAGCACATCGACGCGCTCGGCCATTTCCATGTCGATGGTGTAGGTCGGCAACACGCCGTAGAGGCCGTTGTAGGCCACATCGCTGTTGAACAGGCTGAACCCGCGAATCGTGAATTGCTCGTAACGCCCACCGGCCGGGTTGGTCGCGCGTACCGACGGGTCGCTGGCGATCAAGTCACCAAGGGTGCGCGCCTGCTGGTTCTTCACCGCATCGGCGGTGTAGGTGGTCATGCTGAACGGCGTGTCCATAAAGTCCCGCGAGCCCAACAGGCCTTGCGAGCCCCGGCGCGCCACTTGCCCACCCGCATAGGTATCGCCGCCCTCCAGCCCTGAAGTGCCGACGATTGAAGTCGGTGCCAACTGCAGGCTGCCGCCCTCCGGGGCCGGTATCAACACATAGGCCTGCTCACCCATCGGTTGCAATTGCAGGCCGGAGCCTTGCAGCAAACGCGCAAAGCCCTCCTCCACCGCGTACTCGCCAGACAAACCACTGCTGCTGCGCCCGCTGACCAACGCCGGGTCTACCGACAAGTTGACGCCTGCCAACCCGGCAAAGCGAGTCAATGCGGCGCTCAAGCTGCCGGCTGGCACCTGATAGCTACGGCGCGCGGTGCTGTCTTCGGCATAGCTGACAGGGATGAATAGCGGGCTGGCGCTGAGGCTTAGCATCAGGCTCAGGTTCAGCAACGGGCGCAAGCGCAAAGGTGGAACTGCGGACATAGGAGGAAGCTCTCGAATTTATTCACTTACCTGAAATGACCGGCGAGATGAAAAAAAGGGACAGGCTTCGACGTCTATTTTGAGGCATTAAAAAGCGCAACCGCTGAGTGCATACTCATTCACCTGGAGCACGGCGCGCAGCAAATAGCCGGGCGGTCAGCGGCATAAGGCTGACTCAATTAAAAGCTTGCCACATGAAAAAGCCCAACCTTTTCAGATTGGGCCAAGTCATTGAATTATATGGTCGGGACGGAGTGATTCGAACACTCGACCCCTAGCACCCCATGCTAGTGCGCTACCGGACTGCGCTACGCCCCGACTAGGCGTGTTACTGGGTTTGCTTCGCAACGAAGCGAACCGGAATATACCGCAAGCTTTTGAAATGTGGAAGTATTTTAAAAACTGCGGTTATTTCTTCAGAACCACCAGCACATCTTCGAGTTCGGAGATCATCTGACGGATCATTTGTTTGTATTGGGTGGTGTCGTCTTTGGCTTCATCACCGGACATACGCTGGCGTGCGCCGCTGATGGTAAAACCCTGGTCGTACAACAACGCGCGGATCTGTCGGATCATCAGCACGTCCTGGCGCTGATAATACCGACGGTTCCCGGTGCGTTTGACGGGGTTGAGTTGAGGAAACTCCTGCTCCCAGTAGCGCAGCACGTGCGGTTTTACCGCACACAGCTCGCTGACTTCACCAATGGTGAAGTAGCGTTTGCCCGGGATGACGGGTAGCTCGTCGTTATGACTTGGTTCCAGCATAAGCCTCAACTCGGGCCTTCAACTTCTGCCCTGGACGAAAGGTGACCACACGGCGAGCCGTGATCGGGATTTCTTCTCCCGTTTTTGGATTGCGGCCAGGCCGCTGGCGTTTGTCCCGCAGGTCAAAATTGCCGAAACCGGACAACTTGACCTGTTCGTTGTCTTCCAGAGCGTGCCTGATTTCTTCAAAAAACAGCTCGACCAATTCCTTGGCTTCGCGTTTGTTCAGACCCAGCTCTTCGTACAGACGTTCCGCCATCTCAGCTTTCGTCAAAGCCCCCATACGTCACTTCCTTAACGTGGCGTTTAACCTTTGTTCGAGCGAGGTGAGGATATTTTGCGTCGTGGTATTCACCTCATCGTCGTTAAGAGTGCGCGATGGATGCTGCCAGGTCAAGCCGACTGCAAGGCTTTTTCTATGCGGATCAATGCCTTTACCCTGATAGACGTCAAATAGCCTGAGGTCTGTCAGCCATTCCCCTGCATTTTCACGGATTACTTCCAGAACAGCCGTGGCGGCGACGTCACGGTCGGCGATGAGGGCCAAGTCGCGACGCACTTCCGGAAAGCGCGACAACTCGCTGAATTTAGGCATCTTGCCCGAAGCAACTTCAGCCAATACCAGCTCAAACACGAACACCGGACGGTCCAGGCCGAGGGTTTTCGAGAGCTCCGGGTGAATGGCGCCGACGAAGCCCACCAGGCGACCTTCGCGTTCGATACGCGCGGTCTGGCCAGGGTGCAAGGCGGGGTGGCTGCCCGGCACAAAGGTGAAGTCAGCCAGAGCACCGGCAAAACCCAATACCGCTTCCACGTCAGCTTTAACGTCGAAGAAGTCCACGGCATCACGACCCTGAGCCCAGCCTTCGGGCAGGCGGCTACCGCACACCACGCCAGCCAGCATCGGTTCTTGCTGCAAGCCGTCGAGTTGGCCGACGAAACGCAGGCCGCTTTCGAACATGCGCACGCGATCTTGCTGACGGTTGAGGTTGTGCGAAAGTGCTTTGACCAAGCCTGGCCACAGCGACGAACGCATGGCCGCCATGTCGTTGGAGATCGGGTTGGCCAACAGCAGCGGTTCAACACCGGGGTTGAACAGTTCGAACTGCTTTGGATCGATGAAGCTGTAGGTCACCGCTTCCTGGTAACCACGCGCAACCAGCAGGCGACGCAGTTCCGGCAGGTGCGCACGCGCTTCTGCTTTGGGTTGCGGCGCCAGGCGCGCTTGCGGGTAACGGACCGGCAAACGGTTGTAGCCGTACAGGCGGGCCAGTTCTTCGATCAGGTCGACTTCCAGGCTGATATCAAAGCGATGGCTTGGCACTTCAACGTGCCACTGCCCGGCGCCGTCAGCAGAAATGCCGAGGCCGAGTGCCGACAGCAGTTGCTCGATTTCCGCAGGCGCGATGACCAGGCCAAGCATTTGCTCAACGGCTTTGGCACGCAGGGTGATCGGTGCAACCGACGGCAGGTACTGCTCGCTGACGGTTTCGCTGATCGGGCCGGCTTCGCCACCAGTGATTTCCAGCAGCAGGCCAGTGGCGCGCTCCATGGCTTCACGGGCCAACTGCCAGTCCACGCCACGCTCGTAGCGGTGCGAGGCGTCGGTGTGCAGGCCGTAGGAGCGGGCCTTGCCGGCGATGGCGATCTGATCGAAGAACGCGCTTTCGAGAAAAATGTCACGGGTGGTTGCGGACACGCCGCTGTGCTCGCCACCCATCACGCCGGCAATCGCCAGGGCGCGGGAATGGTCCGCAATCACCAGGGTGTCGGCGCGCAGGCTGACTTCCTGGCCGTCGAGCAGCACCAGCTTCTCGCCTTCCTCGGCCATGCGTACGCGGATACCGCCGTTGATTTCGGCAAGATCAAAGGCGTGCAGCGGTTGGCCCAGCTCCAGCATCACGTAATTGGTGATGTCGACAGCCGCGTCAATGCTGCGCACGTCCGCGCGACGCAGACGCTCAACCATCCACAGCGGGGTTGGCTGGGTCAGGTCGACATTTCGGATCACACGGCCCAAGTAACGTGGGCAAGCGTTGGGCGCCAGCACCTCGATCGGGCGCACTTCATCGTGCACCGCAGCCACGGCGGCAACCACCGGGCGCGTGACCGGAGCGTCGTACAACGCGCCGACTTCACGCGCCAGGCCAGCCAGGGACAGGCAATCACCGCGGTTCGGGGTCAGGTCAACCTCGATGCTCGCGTCTTCCAGTTCCAGGTAAACGCGGATGTCCTGGCCCACTGGCGCGTCGGCCGGCAGCTCCATCAGGCCATCATTGCCCTCGCCCACCTGCAGCTCGGCCTGGGAACACAGCATGCCGTTGGACTCGACGCCGCGCAGCTTGGCCTTCTTGATTTTGAAGTCGCCCGGCAGCTCGGCACCGATCATCGCGAACGGGATTTTCAGGCCCGGGCGCACGTTGGGCGCTCCGCACACGACCTGGAAGGTTTCCGCGCCGTTGCTGACCTGGCATACGCGCAATTTATCGGCATCCGGGTGCTGCTCGGTGCTCAGCACCTCGCCCACTACCACGCCACTGAAAACACCGGCGGCCGGCGTCACGCTATCGACCTCAAGGCCGGCCATCGACAGACGCGCAACCAGCTCGTCGCGACTTACCTGCGGGCTTACCCAGCCACGCAGCCATTGTTCACTGAATTTCATCCTGCTCTCCTAAAGATTCGTTACGACTAGCGAAATTGCGCGAGGAACCGCAAGTCGTTGTCGAAGAACAGACGCAAGTCGTTCACGCCGTAACGCAGCATGGCCAGACGCTCAACGCCCATGCCGAAGGCAAAGCCCGAGAATTCTTCCGGGTCGATCCCGGACATACGCAACACGTTGGGGTGAACCATGCCGCAACCCATCACTTCCAGCCAGCCGGTCTGTTTGCAGACGCGGCAGCCTTTACCGCTGCACATCACGCATTCCATATCGACTTCAGCGGAAGGCTCGGTGAACGGGAAGAACGAGGGACGGAAACGCACCGCCAGCTCTTTCTCGAAGAACACCCGCAGGAACTCTTCGATGGTGCCTTTGAGGTCAGCGAAGTTGATGTCGCGATCAACCAGCAGGCCTTCAACCTGATGGAACATCGGCGAGTGGGTAATATCGGAGTCGCTACGGTACACACGGCCTGGGCAAACGATACGGATCGGCGGCTTGTTCGCTTCCATGGTGCGAACCTGTACCGGCGAGGTATGGGTGCGCAATAACATGTTGGCGTTGAAATAGAAGGTGTCGTGCATCGACCGGGCCGGGTGATGGCCTGGGATGTTGAGCGCCTCGAAGTTGTGATAGTCGTCTTCGACCTCAGGGCCTTCGGCAATGCCGTAGCCAATGTGGGTGAAGAACTGCTCGATACGTTCCAGCGTCCGGGTGATCGGATGCAGGCCGCCCGAGGCTTGGCCACGGCCTGGCAGGGTCACGTCAATGGACTCGGCGGCGAGTTTGGCCGCAAGATCGGCCTCCTCGAGCGACGCTTTGCGCGCATTAAGAACCTCTGTGACACGCTCCTTGGCGACGTTGATCAGCGCGCCGACTTGCGGGCGCTCTTCGGCCGGCAAATTCCCCAGGGTCTTCATCACCTGAGTCAATTCACCCTTTTTGCCAAGGTAGTGAACCCGGATTTGCTCCAGGGCATTGATATCTTCAGCGCTTTGCACAGCCTCAAGGGCTTGAGCGACGAGCGCGTCGAGGTTTTCCATGTACAGACTCCAGATACAAAATAGGGGAAGAGCTTGAAGGCTCTTCCCCTATTTATGACGTTTACCACCGTGGGCTACAGGAGTAACCCAAGGTGACTGTCGGGGGTACTTAAGCCAAGGTGGCTTTAGCTTTCTCGACAATCGCAGCAAACACCGCTTTATCGTTCACGGCCAGTTCAGCCAGAACCTTACGGTCGATTTCGATGGACGCTTTTTTCAGGCCAGCGATGAAACGGCTGTAGGACAGACCGTTAACACGTGCACCAGCGTTGATACGAGCGATCCACAGAGCGCGGAACTGACGTTTTTTCTGACGACGGTCACGGTAGGCGTATTGGCCTGCCTTGATTACCGCTTGCTTGGCAACACGGAATACGCGTGAGCGTGCGCCGTAGTAGCCTTTAGCGAGTTTCAGAATTTTTTTGTGACGTTTACGGGCAATGACGCCACGCTTTACACGAGCCATGAGTTACTTCCTCTATCTTGATCCAAAAATTAACGAAGGCGCAGCATGCGCTCGACTTTTGCCACGTCAGACGGATGCAGCAAGCTGCTACCGCGCAGTTGACGCTTACGCTTGGTCGACATTTTGGTCAGGATGTGGCTCTTGAAAGCGTGCTTGTGCTTGATACCGTTAGCAGTTTTCAGAAACCGCTTAGCAGCACCACTTTTAGTCTTCATCTTTGGCATGTTCGGATACTCCGCATTCAGTTGATAAACATAATCAGAAGGCCTGCCGTGCCCTGATGATTACTTCTTCTTTTTCGGGGCGATGACCATAATCAGCTGGCGTCCTTCCATCTTAGGATGCTGTTCGACCGAACCGTACTCGAGCAGGTCACCTTCAACCCGCTTGAGGAGTTCCATCCCCAGCTCCTGGTGGGCCATCTCACGGCCGCGGAATCGCAAGGATACCTTGGCCCTGTCCCCATCACTCAGGAAACGTACCAGGTTGCGCAGTTTTACCTGGTAATCCCCTTCCTCCGTCCCTGGACGAAACTTGATTTCTTTTACTTGAATCTGCTTCTGGTTCTTCTTCGCTGCGGCAACCTGCTTCTTCTTTTCGAAGATCGATTTGCCGTAGTCCATCACCCGACAAACAGGTGGGATTGCATCGGCGGAAATTTCCACCAGGTCCAATTTGGACTCTTCAGCAATACGAAGCGCTTCATCAATCGAGACGATGCCAATCTGCTCGCCGTCAGCGCCAATTAACCGAACCTCGCGTGCCGAGATATTCTCGTTGATCGGGGCTTTCGGTGCAGCTCGTTTATCTTGTCTCATTTCACGCTTAATAATAATTACTCCGAATCTGGGCGACCACGCCGGGAAACCGCTTGCGCGAGGAACTCAGCGAACTGGGCGACGGGCATAGAGCCCAGGTCAGCACCTTCACGAGTACGCACAGCGACAGTCTGCATCTCGACTTCCCGATCTCCGATAACCAAAAGATAGGGAACCTTGAGCAAAGTATGCTCACGGATTTTAAAGCCGATCTTTTCATTTCTCAAGTCGGACTTGGCACGAAAACCGCTTTCGTTGAGAGTTTTTTCAACTTCAGCCGCAAAATCTGCCTGTTTATCAGTGATATTCATGATCACTGCCTGGGTCGGAGCAAGCCACGCAGGGAATGCACCCTCGTAGTGCTCGATCAGGATACCGACGAACCGTTCAAACGAGCCAAGGATCGCCCGGTGCAGCATAACCGGGTGCTTACGGCTGTTATCTTCGGAGACGTATTCGGCCCCCAAACGGATCGGCAGGTTAAAATCGAGCTGCAAAGTACCACATTGCCAGACACGACCAAGACAATCTTTCAGCGAGAACTCGATTTTCGGACCGTAGAAGGCGCCCTCGCCCGGCTGCAGATCGTACGCAAGGCCCGCGCTATCAAGCGCTGCGGCCAATGCAGCTTCGGCGCGATCCCATAGCTCGTCGGAACCGACACGTTTTTCCGGACGAGTGGACAGCTTCATTTCGACTTCGGTGAAGCCGAAATCGCGGTACACGTCCATGGTCAGCTTGATAAACGCAGCGGACTCGGCCTGCATCTGCTCTTCTGTGCAGAAGATGTGGGCGTCATCCTGCGTAAAGCCACGCACACGCATGATGCCGTGCAGTGCACCGGACGGCTCGTTACGGTGGCAGGCACCGAACTCGGCCAGACGCAGCGGCAACTCGCGGTAGCTCTTCAGGCCCTGATTGAACACCTGCACGTGGCACGGGCAGTTCATCGGCTTGATGGCGTAATCGCGGTTTTCCGACTGGGTGGTGAACATGTTGTCGGCGTAGTTGGCCCAGTGCCCGGATTTCTCCCAGAGGCTGCGGTCAACCACCTGCGGAGTTTTGATCTCCAGGTAGCCGTTGTCGCGCTGAACCTTGCGCATGTACTGCTCAAGCACTTGGTACAGGGTCCAGCCATTCGGGTGCCAGAACACCATGCCCGGCGCTTCTTCCTGAAGGTGGAACAGGTTCAGGCGCTTGCCGATTTTACGGTGGTCGCGTTTTTCGGCTTCTTCGATGCGCTGCACATAAGCCGCCAGTTGCTTTTTATCAGCCCAGGCAGTGCCGTAGATCCGTTGCAACTGCTCGTTCTTCGCGTCGCCGCGCCAGTAGGCACCGGACAACTTGGTCAGCTTGAACGACTTGAGGAAGCGCGTATTCGGCACGTGCGGGCCACGGCACATGTCGACATATTCTTCGTGGTAATACAGGCCCATGGCCTGCTCGTCCGGCATGTCTTCAACCAGACGCAATTTGTAGTCTTCACCACGCGCGGTAAACACGTCGATCACTTCAGCGCGCGGCGTGACCTTCTTGATGACGTCGTAATCTTTTTCGATCAGCGCGTGCATGCGCGCTTCGATAGCGGCCATGTCGTCCGGCGTAAAAGGACGCTCGTAGGCGATATCGTAATAGAAGCCTTCATCAATGACCGGGCCGATCACCATTTTCGCCGTCGGGTACAACTGTTTGACCGCGTGGCCAATCAGGTGCGCGCAGGAGTGGCGAATGATCTCGAGCCCCTCTTGATCCTTGGGCGTGATGATTTGCAGGCTGGCGTCACCGGTGATCAGGTCACTGGCGTCAACCAGCTTGCCGTCGACCTTGCCGGCCACGGTGGCTTTGGCCAGGCCTGCACCAATGGATGCGGCGACCTCGGCTACAGAAACCGAATGATCGAATGAACGTTGACTGCCATCGGGAAGAGTAATAGTTGGCATGGCGCCTCCTCTCCTAGTGGTGACCCCTACCAAAGGTCACGTGGGTTGGGATGAGCCAGTACAAGATCCAATACCAGGCCGTTCAATGCTGAACGCCTGCCTTACAGCGGCAGGAGCCTTTCGGCCAACCGATAATCGAACCAGAGTGACTGGAGTGAACTCAAAAAAATGGCAAGGCGGCAATTGGCGCACCTGGAAAAAGCCAAGCGCAGGATGCTAGCACAGATGAACGGTCATCGCGCCGGTGCCGGCACGCGTAAATACAAATTCACGCTTTTATAGCGGCTAAAGTGAACTTGGGCTGTACGCCACGCCTCAAACGCACCGAGAATCGCCGTTCGTCCTCGACCCAAAGGAGCATCCACATGATGCGTTTTACCTCGACCCTCGCTCTCGCCGCTTCCCTGGCATTCCTGTCTTTCGGCGCCCAAGCTGCTGCGCCATCGAACTGGCCCGACGGCGCCCGTGATAGCTTTGTCAAAGATTGCAGTGCGGCCGCCAGCCAGAACGTTGACGCCAAAACTGCCAAAGATCACTGTGAATGCGGCGCCGACAAGATCAACGCTGAATTGAGCACTGCAGAGATCAAAGAGCTCATGACCAATCAGAACGCCAGCCAAGAGCTCAAGACCAAAGCGGTCACGGCTATTTCCTCGTGCAAAGTGGCAAAGAAAAAGTAACAACGGCTGCTGATCCGACTGCCGGGTTGCGTGAAAAACGCGGTTAAAACTGCTATTTCTCACAAATTACGCAGCTTTTGCGGCTTTTTTTATCAGCTGATATTTCGCGCCAAAGCCCCGTAGATCGGGGCTTTCAGCCAGCCAAAGGACTAAACGCAAGGCTATTGATTAGCAAACAGTGCCTTGGGGGGGGTCCCAAGTCGAACATTTCGACTATGATACCCCGGTGTGCCCAGTTGGCCTGAGCAGCACAGCACTACTGAAAATATATGTTTCTTGGAGATACACCATGTCTAATCGCCAAAACGGCACCGTTAAATGGTTCAACGATGAAAAAGGCTTCGGCTTCATCACTCCTACAGGTGGCGGTGACGACCTGTTCGTACACTTCAAAGCTATCGAAAGCGACGGTTTCAAAAGCCTGAAAGAAGGCCAAACCGTTTCCTTCGTGGCTGAGAAAGGCCAAAAGGGTATGCAAGCTGCACAGGTTCGCGCTGAGTAATCTGCGCTGAGCTAAAAAAAACCCCGTCCATGTGACGGGGTTTTTTATGCGCGCTACAAAAGCCGGGGGCTATCAGCCGCAGTTGACCCGCGTAATCACCAGGTTATCGTCGGTGTTCAGGTTCAGGCGGTCGGAGCGGTATTCCAGCGTGACCATATCGTTGGGCTTGAGGATTCGTGCGTTCTGCGCACCGGCGCGCGTACGCGCCTGATCCAGTAATTGGGGCGAGGCCTTCTGGCCTACGGCGAACTCGGCGGCTTTCGATTCACAGCGGCTATAGGCTGCGTCAGCAACGGCGGCCTCTTTGCCTTGCGCTGGAGCGCCCGGAGTGCTGCAACCCGCCAACGCGAGTGCCGCCAACAGAGTACCGAATGATGCGAGCTTCCAAGGCATGAAGCCTCCTATGTAAAAAAATGGACAGAGATCGTGCGACAGCAGCAAGGCGGATAGGTTTCAAGACGTAAATCGCCAAGCGGCCAGTCTGCCTGACTCAAGACGCGCATTCGCCCAGGCAATCGTCACCAGATATGAACGCATTCAGTAGACGTCGATGTAGTCAAACGGCGGGTTTGGCCAATTTTGCTTGAGCGCATTGAAAATCTGCGTCACCCAGACTTCATCGCTGGCGGCTACGTTGCCCACATAACCAGAACCTTTGGCCCAGGTTTCCAGGCGAAACAACAGGCCGTCGATGTCTACACCGCCTACGGCTTTGCCGGAGGATATATAGGCGATACCGGCCTTGGTCACGCGCAATTGAGTGTGTTCGTCGTCACTCGCACTGGCGAGTAATTGACGAACAGCCTTCAGCGTCAGGCCATCGGGGTTGTTCAAGTCGATCTGCACGCGGTGTTCCCCGGCAATTAAGATGGCAGACAGTGTCGCACAGGGTCTGCCTCATTTCGAAGCAACTGCGGCCTAAGTAGCAGTGCCCAACACGCCGCAAAAATGCTTAACTGCGCCGGCAAGAACCGCGTTTCAGCGCACTACACAGTAATTCAGCCCCGCGAGCCCACACCATGAGCACCGTAACCCTGCAAGCCGACATCAAAGCCAAGTGGCCTCAAGGACAGGGCTCTTACAGCCCCGGAAGCCCGGAAGAGTTGGCAATCATTGGCATCGACTTGCTGGTCAAAGAGATGGGCACCCAAGCCGCGCAGGCCTTCATCGGCCAGGTATTCGAGAAATACCCGGCCGATCATATGGGCGCTCACAACCCCGAGCGCGAATAAGAACCGGCCGGCGAACGCCGACCGGCAAGCACATTACTTCAGACGCGCGAGGCGCTCGGTCAGCAGATCGAAGAAGCCTTGGGCATTGCCGTTCTCAACCCAGAACGCGTTCTTCGGTTGTTTCAGGCCGTCATACCAATCCACGATGGTCTGGCCGAAGGTCGGGCCTTCGCGGCTGTCGACGACCACGTTAACTTCACGGCCGCTGAACAGCTCAGGCTTGAGCAGGTAGGCAATCACAGTGGCATCGTGTACCGGGCCGCCGGGGATGCCGTAGTGTTCCATGTCGCCTTTTACATATTCATTAAGAATACTGCTGACGACCTTGCTGGCGTTGTTATTGAGGTCGGCGATCTTTTTCAAGCGCGCGTCACTGGTCAGCACCTTATGGGTCACGTCCAGTGGCAGGTAGGTCAGCTTGACGCCACTTTTCAGCACGATCTCGGCCGCAACCGGGTCAGCGAACAGATTAAACTCGGCCACCGGCGTGATATTGCCGCCATTGAAGTGCGCGCCGCCCATCACCACCACTTCCTTGATGCCTTGGGTAATTTCCGGCGCTTGGGTGAGTGCCAGAGCGAGGTTGGTCTGCGGGCCAAGCATGGCGATGGTGATGCTGTGCGGCTTGGCGGTGCTCAGGGTTTTGATCAAGTAATCAACCGCATTGCCTTCGGCCAGGGCTTGTTTCGGCTCGTGCACGGTGACGCCGGAGATACCTTCCTTGCCGTGAATATTCTCGGCATAAATCGGCGTGCGCAGCAGCGGTTTTGGTGCACCGGCGTACACCGGGATGTCCTCACGCCCTGCCCACTCGCGCGCCAGGCGCGCGTTGCGGGAAGTTTTGTCGAGCCGCACGTTACCGGCAACGGTGGTCAGCGCACGAATGCTCAATTCCTCTGGCGAGGCCATGGCGAACAGCAAGGCCACCACGTCATCGGCACCTGGGTCGGTGTCGATGATCAGGTCGATTTTTTCCGCCGCGTGGGCGTTGGCTGCAGTGAGCGCGGACAAAAGCAAAACACTCCGAAACAGGTTTTTCAGGGTGGGAAGACCACGTTGCATGAAACTCTCCTTGTCTTGGGAAAACGCTAGAAGGTGACGCCGGATACCAGCGCTATATTACAGTAAGGCTGGCACTCGCCAGTGCGCACCACGGCGCGGGCCTTACGGCTGAGCTGCTTGAATTCTTCGTGGCTGAGCAGGCGTCGCTCGCCGAGCGCCGCCTGCTCAGTCAAGGTGTTAAGTGCCGCCAGCGCCGGCGGCTGCTTGAGCAGAATTTCTTCCGCCAACACGTGGCTTTCCACCTGCATCTCGCTCAGCACAATACGCAGGGTGCTGATGAAGTCCGGAATACCCTGAGTCAGCGCCAAGTCGATTAACTCGACGCCCGGCGGCACCGGCAGGCCAGCATCGCCGATCACCAGAATGTCGCCGTGCCCCAACGATGCGATCACGCGTGACAGGGCAATATTGAGCAGAGGTGTCTTTTTCATGAGGGCACAAAACCTTGAACGTCATGCAGCGTAGGGATAGAAGGTTGCGCACCAGCGCGAGTCACCGACAACGCCGCTGCCACCTGGCCAAAACGGATGGCCTCGGCTTCGGTTTTGCCGTTGGCAAGCGCTGCGGCAAAGCCTCCGACGAAGGTGTCACCGGCGGCCGTGGTGTCCACCGCCTTGACCTTGGGCGCCACTAAATGCTCGAAGCCTTTGCCATCGGCAAACAGCGCGCCCTGGGCGCCGAGGGTAATGATCACCTTGCCGGCGCCCGCGTTGATCAAGTGCGTCGCCGCGAGCTTGGCGGTGTCCAGGCAGTCAACCTGCACGCCACTTAATGCGCTGGCTTCACTTTCGTTGGGAATCAGATAATCAATCGAGGCATACCACTCAGCCGGCAACGGGCCACTGGCCGGCGCCGGGTTGAGGATCACTGTCTTGCCCAGTTCGCGACCGCGCTTAAGGGCGTGCCCCACGGTGCTCATCGGCACTTCCAACTGGCAGATGATCACCTCGGCCGCCTGCAACACAGCGTCAGCGGCCTGCAACGACGCGGGGCTCAGTTCAGCGTTGCTGCCGGCCACGATCACAATCGCGTTCTGGCTGCTGTCATCCACCACAATCAACGCCACGCCGCTGGAACCGTCCACGCTGCTCACAGCCTGGCAATCGATGCCCTCTACCTTAAGCGCATCGCGCAATTGGCTGCCATAGGCGTCGGTGCCGACGCAGCCGATCATCGCCACCTCAGCCCCCAGGCGCGCCGACGCCACGGCCTGGTTGGCGCCCTTGCCGCCGGGGACGGTTGCAAAGGTTTGGCCAATCAAGGTTTCACCGGCGCGCGGCAAGCGGCTGGCGCGGGTGACCAGGTCCATGTTCAAGCTGCCTACTACCACTACTTTTGCTGGCATACATCAATTCTCATCAGTTCGGTTCAGCGGTAATGGGCGAACACACCGGCAAACGGTGCCGTCGACTCACGCAAAACAATACTCGGCGTCACGATGCGTTGATCGATCGGCAGTTGGGGTGTCGCAATTCGTCGCAGTAAAAGTTCGGCGGCCGTCTCGCCCAATTGCACGATCGACTGCCCCACCGTGGTCAGCGCCGGGTACACGTAACGGCCCATTTGAATATCATCAAAACCGATGACCGACAGCTCACCCGGCACGCGGATATTACGCTCGGCCGCGGCGCGCAATACGCCGAAACCAATCATGTCATTGCTGGCAAAAATCGCGCTGGGCGGGTTTTCCGACAACAACTGCACCGCTGCGGCATAACCGCCGGTGCTGGTGAAGTCACTCGCCTGCGTCCGACTGGCCGCCACCTCCACGCCCGCCTCACGCAGCGCGCGGTGATACCCGGCCAAACGCATTTGCGCCACGCGGGTGTGGCCGGGGCCGCCGATACAGGCGATGTCGCGGTGGCCCAGCTCAAGCAAATGCCGGGTCGCCAAGTAGGCGCCCTGCTCGTGATCGATACGCACCAGGTCGACATCTATACCGTCCAGCGCGCGGTCGACAATCACCATCGGCGTGCGCACCGCGTTCAAGCCGGCGGCAAGGCCACTGTCGTCGCCGCCCACCGAGGTCACGATCAAGCCGTCGATGCGCTTCTCAAGCAACACGCGCAAGTAGCTGCGCTGCTTCTCGGCGTTATCGTCGGAATTGCACAGGATTACGCAATAGCCATTACGCTCGCAATAATCCTCGATGCCTCGCGCCAACTCCGCGAAATACGGGTTGAGGCTGTTGGGCACGAGCAGGCCGATGGTGGCGGTGGTCTTGGCCTTGAGCGAGCGCGCGACCGCACTCGGCACGTAGTCCAACTGCTTGATCGCCGCCTCGACCTTGACCCGCACAGGCTCGCTGACCGGCCGCGACTTGTTCACCACATGCGACACGGTGGTGTAGGAAATACCCGCAAGCGCTGCCACATCCTTGATCGTTGCCATGGTTTAGCCCCGCCGACTGGCGCGCTGGCTACGATAGGTGTCGAGGACCACGGCAATCACGATTACCGCACCGGTGATGATGCGTTTGGTCGGCTCCGTAGCACCGATTTGCGCCAGGCCCGCCGCCAATACCGAAATAATCAGCACGCCGAAGAATGTACTGATGACCGAGCCGCGCCCGCCCATCAGGCTGGTGCCGCCGATTACCACGGCCGCAATCACCTGCAATTCCAGGCCGGAGCCGGCGTTCGGGTCTGCCGCTTCCAGGCGCGAGATCTGGAACAACGCCGCCACACCGGCCAACAGGCCCATCAGGCTGAATACCAGGATCTTGTAGGGCTTGGGATTGATGCCGGCCAGCCGCACGGCCTCTTCGTTGGTGCCGATACCGATCAGGTAGCGACCAAACACGGTGCGCGTCAACACCAGCTGGGCGACGATAATCACCAGCAGCGCAATGATAAACGATGGCGAAATACCGAAGGCAATCGGGTTCGACAGCCAGGCGAAGGAGTCACCGATGTAAGCGGTGCGCGAGCCGGTCATCTGGTACGCCACGCCGCGCGCCATTTCAAGCACGCCGAGGGACACGATAAACGAAGGAATGCGCCAGGCCACAGTGATCGAGCCAGTAATGGTGCCGGCCAACGCCGCACAGCCCATGCCGAGCAAGGCCGCTGGCAATACGCTCCAGCCCCAGCCGAGAATCGCCACGCTGACCGCCGACGCGGCCAGTGCCAGCACCGAGCCCACCGACAGGTCGATACCGCCGATGATCAGGATAAAGGTCATGCCCACCGCCAGCACCATCAGGTCGGGGATCTGGTTGGCCAAGGTGCTGAAGGTGTCGTAGGACAGGAAGTGATCGCTCAACACCGAGAACAGCGCGATCATCGCCAACAACGCGCCCGCCAGCCCCAGGTAGGTGCCGAGGCCATAGAAGTTGCCGGCGGTTTTACCGGGCGAATGTGTAGTTTTCATGGGGTATCCCTAAGCACTGCGTCGTTGAGCAGCGCATCACGTTTTTTATAGCCGGCAAACGCGGCGGCGAGCAATTCGTCCTGGGTCCAGCTGTCACGCTCGAAGGTATCGATCAGGCGCCCGGCGGAGAGCACGCCGATTCGGTCGCAGATCAACATCAATTCACGCAGGTCGCTGGACACCACGACCAGCGCTTTGCCTTGGCGAGTCAGGTCGCCGAGCAGCGCATAAATATCGAATTTGGCGCCGACGTCGATGCCTCGCGTCGGCTCATCGAACAGCATCACCGCGCAATCGCGCTCCAGCCAGCGACCAATCACCACCTTTTGCTGGTTGCCGCCCGACAGCTCGGACACCAACTGCGCCGGGCTTGAGCTGCGGATGCGCATCGCATCGATCTGGCGCTTGGCCAGGGCGGTTTCGTCACGGCTATTCACCACGCCGCCAGCGGAAATTTCCGGCATGTTGCCCAAGGCAATATTGGCGCTGATGGACTGGGTCAATAGCAGGCCTTCGCCCTTGCGGTCTTCGGTGATCAGGGCGATGCCATGACCGACCGCATCCACCGGCGAACGAATGCTCACAACCTGCGCTGGCGAGCCCAGCGCCACCGTGCCGCTGTCGGCCAGGTCGGCACCAAAGATCAGCCGCAACAGTTCGGTACGACCGGCACCGATCAGGCCCGAGATGCCATAGATTTCACCCGCGCGCACCTCAAAAGACACGTCGCGCACCTTGTCCGAACGGGTCAGCCCTTTCACCGTCAAGGCCGGGCCGCCGAGGGTGCGCGGGCCCAAGTCGATCTGTTCGCCCAACTCGCGACCGACCATCAAGGTCACCAGTTGCTCGCTGTTGTAGTTGGCCATCGGCTCGACGCAGACCAGCTTGCCGTCGCGCAGTACCGCAATGCGCTGGGCGACGCGGGCCAGCTCTTCGAGCCGGTGAGAGATATAAATAATCGCCACACCGCGCGCTTGCAGGCGGGTGATTTGTTCAAACAGCATCTCGACTTCACGCGCGGTGAGCATGGCCGTGGGTTCGTCGAGAATCAGGACATGGCAATCGCCGATCAGGTTGCGGGCGATTTCGACCATTTGTTGATGGCCAATGCCGAGGCTGCCGACGAGGGTGTCCGGGTCGATCGCATCGAGGCCGACTTGCGCCATGGCTTCGATCGCGGCTTTGCGCAACTGCTTGCGGCTGATCCAACCACAGTTACTGGGCAGGTTATCGAGGAACAGGTTTTCGGCGACCGTGAGCGTGGGCAACAGGTTGAGTTCCTGCATGACCATGCGCACGCCCAGCCCTTCGGCGTGGGTGCGGCTGCCGGGGCGGTAATCCTGACCATTGAACTGCATGTGCCCGGTGGTCGGGGTGACCAGCCCGCCGATAATCTTCGACAACGTGCTTTTACCTGCGCCGTTCTCACCGGTCAGCGCCAGCACTTCCCCGCGATTAAGCGTCAGGGTGATGTCGGACAGAACCGGTTGGGCATAGGTTTTGCCGATACCGCTGACCGAGAGGACAGCGTTCGGGGCGGAAGATGACATAGGAAATCTCCAGGCGCCCGCTCAGGACGAGCGGGCGCTGTTGGGTGCTGCCAGGATTATTGCTTGAGGACGAGTTCGACCGGCGTTTCAATCACGCCGTCTTTGGCGTCGACTTTCTCACCCTTGACCAGCTTGAGCGCGTTCTGGATACCGAACACGGCTTGCTGGGCGGCGGCCTGATCGGCGGTCGCCAGGATGCGGCCGTCTTTGAGCATCGGCTTAACCGCTTCGATATTGTCGTAGCCCACGACCAGTACTTTGCCGGCCTTGCCTGCGGCACGTACGGCCGAGACAGCGCCAAGCGCCATGTTGTCGTTACCGGCCAACAGAGCCTTGAGGTCCGGGTATTCGCTCAGCATCGCGGAAGCGACTTTTTGGCCCTGGTCGATTTCCCAGTTACCCGATTGGGTAGACACGATTTTCATGCCGGCGGCGTCCATCGCATCCTTGAAGCCTGCGGTTCGCTGCTGGGCGTTGGTGGTGGTCGGTACGCCTTCGATGATGCCGACTTTGTCACCCGCGGCCAGTTGCTTGGCCAGGTAGTCACCGACCAGCTTGGAGCCTTTGCGGTTGTCCGGGCCTACAAACGGGATGTCGAGGTTTTTGCTTTTCAGCACGTCCGGGTCAAGGCGGTTGTCGATGTTGACGACCTTGATGCCGGCATCGGAAGCCTTCTTCAGCACGGTGACCAATGCCTTGGAGTCGGCCGGGGCGATGACGATGGCGTTTACTTTGGCGAGGATCATCTGGTTGACAATATCGATCTGCGCGCTGGTATCGGTTTCGTTCTTGATACCGTTGGTGATCATGTCGAAGTCAGCAGCATGCTCCTTCTGATAAGACTTGGCGCCCTCTTGCATGGTGACGAAAAATTCGTTGGCAAGCGACTTCATCACCAGGCCGACCTTGGGTTTGGCGGCGGCGTCTTCAGCAAAGGCCGAGGAAAGGGGTAGAGCAGCGGATGCGGCGGCAAGCACAGCGACAGCAAGAAGACGTGCAGCGAATGGCAGCTTCATGGGTTCACTCCGATCTTATGATTATTGTAAGCAACGCTTGCCGTGAAACATCTCGCAAACGTTTGCGTTAGTCAAACTATGAGAACCTTGTCGGGATTTGTCAACGGAAGAAAAACGCCGTCCATTCCAAGTACGCGAGGTTCAGGCCTCAGGTCACACGGTTGATCTGATTAAACATCGCCCTCCCCCAGTCGTCCTCCAAAACGACAGGCTGTGGCGCGCATGCCTTATGTGCGCCGTCGATATTCCATCATGGTTTTCGGACAACCGAACGCACGCCCCTTCATTGTTCGGAAAGCCGGACAAGCGCGGTTCCAACTCATCAAAAAATTGAACATAAGTTGTTTTGAATCAACAGGTTAATTTATAGCCGCCGACACAATCAGCTTGGTACAAATCCTGCTCTTTCTCAGCACCTCGTGGCGTTCAGAACCGCCCGGGCGCTCTAGATGAACCTGCATCAGCACTCATCAAAAACCAGAGAGAAAAATAATGAAATCTGCACTGAAGACCTTTGTTCCGGGCGCTCTAGCCCTACTGCTGCTGTGCCCCGTTGCCGCCCAGGCAAAGGACGCTGAACCCAAGACCAAACTGTCCAACGTAGTCATTCTCGCCACCGGCGGCACCATTGCCGGTGCTGGCGCGAGCGCCGCCAACAGCGCTACCTATCAGGCAGCCAAAGTCGGCATCGAGCAATTGATCGCAGGCGTTCCCGAGCTTGGCCAGATCGCCCATGTACGCGGCGAGCAAGTCCTGCAAATCGCCTCCGAAAGCATCAACAACGAAAACCTGCTGCAATTGGGGCGCCGCGTTGCCGAACTGGCCGACAGTGATGACGTGGACGGCATCGTGATCACCCACGGCACCGACACCCTTGAAGAAACCGCTTACTTCCTGAACCTGGTGGAAAAAACCGACAAGCCAATCGTGGTGGTCGGCTCCATGCGCCCAGGCACCGCGATGTCGGCAGACGGTATGCTCAACCTGTACAACGCGGTTGCAGTGGCCAGCAGCAAAGAAGCACGCGGCAAAGGCGTGCTGGTCACCATGAACGACGAAATCCAATCGGGCCGCGACGTCAGCAAGATGATCAACATCAAGACTGAAGCGTTCAAGAGCGCATGGGGCCCGCTGGGCATGGTGGTTGAAGGCAAATCCTATTGGTTCCGCCTGCCTGCCAAGCGCCACACACAGGATTCAGAGTTCGACATCAAGACCATCAAGAGCCTGCCGGACGTGGAAATCGCCTACGGTTATGGCAACGTCGGCGACACCAGCGTCAAGGCGCTGGCCCAGGCTGGCGCCAAGGCAATCGTCTATGCCGGTACCGGCAATGGTTCGGTGTCCTCCAAGGTCGTGCCTGCCCTGCAAGAACTGCGCAAGCAAGGCGTGCAGATCATTCGGTCTTCCCACGTGAATGCCGGCGGCTTCGTTCTGCGCAATGCCGAACAGCCGGACGACAAGTATGACTGGGTTGCGGCGCATGACCTGAACCCTCAGAAAGCACGAATCCTGGCCATGGTTGCCCTGACGAAGACTCAGGACAGCAAAGAGCTGCAACGGATCTTCTGGGAATATTAATTCCTGGTAACACTGGGCAGAGGCGGGTTACCCGCCTCTGCCTGCCGGCACGTGAATTTTAAGCAGTTGCGAAATTGCTTGCAGTTAAATACTGTATGCACGTACAGCAAACTAAGGAATATTCCGTGGCAAAGTCTTCTTCCGCAGCGCCTGCTCCGCCGGATGCGTACGCACGCCTCGGCGTTCGTGTGCAAAAAATCATTAATTCAACCAATGCCCAGAAATCCAAAACAGCGTTGATTTTCCGTCTGCCGGACGAGCCGGAGGAAGACTGGGCACGCTTGCTGGAAGAAATTGCAGAGAACGACAACGTCACCCTCGCCTATCGGGATGACGGCGGCGTGCAGATTTTCTGGGTTGTACCGAAGGAAGATTGACCCGAACGCTGCCGGCGCAACAAAAACAACACCCATAAAAAAGGGCCAATACTGGCCCTTTATAGTCAACTTAAGCTTACTTGTTCAGCCAGGACTCGACGGTGTCTGAACCGTGTTCAGCTTTCCATTCTTTCAAGCCTTTGTGATTACCACCCTTCGTTTCAATGACTTCACCGGTGTGCGGGTTCTTGTAAACCTTCACTTGGCGAGCTTTACGGGTGCCGGACTTCGGTGCGGCCACGGGAGCACGACGACCCGCCTGTGGATCAAGCAGATTGACCACGTCCTTGAGGCTGTAGCCATATTTTGCGAGCAAATCACGCAGCTTGGTCTCAAATTCAATTTCTTTCTTAAGGCCGGCGTCGCCCTTCAGCGCTTCGAGTGCCTTGAGTTGTTCAGCAAGATGTTTTTCGAGCTGGCGGAATTCTGCGAGTTTGGACATGGGTAATCTCTCTTAGAGTAAGCAGTGAAATCTGTGCCAAATCAAGATTTAGCTAGATTGCTTGATCGGACAATAGCCCCTGCCAAGAAGTGCCGTCGAGTTGAATGTGAAACGGCGGTGGTTTCTTTGCGTTAATTAATATTTTGCCTGTGCAGATAATTCTCCAGCAACGTCACGACCTCCACGGTGAAGCTTGGCTGGCCAAGTAATGCCGGACGGTCAGCCGTCACGGTGTGAATGATGGCGTGCACGGCGATGCCCATCAAATAGATCGAAAGATCCGGGTCCGGCACGTTCTTCATGAACGGCCTGAGTACCTCTGCAAACTGGCGCTGTAATTGATCGTTATTGTCATCCATGTGCCTGACGGTACTGGGTAGCTCCTCGTGGATGGCTTTGTGCAGCGCGGGCGCGACGCGGTGTTCGGCAACGACCATCTCCACGATCATGGTCAGCGCCTCACGAAGAGAGCACTGGTTCGGTAGAACCTCCAACACCTTGAATAAATCAGTTTGCGTTGCATCGGCATGACGCCGCTGCAGCTCCGCAATGATCGCCTCTTTATTAGGAAAAAACTGGTAAAGCGACCCAATGTTGACGCCTGCACGCTCTGCAATCGCGTTGGTGGTCAGCCCCTCCCAACCTACCTGGGTCAAAATGTAAGTCGCTGCTTGAATAATCGCATCGACCGTCGCCCGCGAACGTGCTTGGGACGGCATTTTCCTGGGGCTGACGGGCATACGGCTTTTGTTCAAGGTCACCTCAAGAACATGAGTTTTTAAAAACTAAGCTTTAACTTACTATTTTGGACGTGAGAACACAACGTTGCTCACGTACCGAGACTATTGCAGCCATGAATACGCATGATTTGGAACAACGCTGGGACAGCTTCCGGGCCGCGAACCGCTTTCGCAGGGCCATCCGAAAATTCAGTTCAGCAGCGTTGCCAGATGGCGACGTCTACGAGCTACTGGTGGAGGCCGCTCACGCTCCGTCAAGCGGAAACATGCAGCCCTATGAGTTTCACCGCGTCCGCGACCCAGCGCTTAAAGCCAGCATGGCGGCAGCCTGCAATGGGCAAAAAGCAGCGGCATCGGCATCCGAGTTCGTGGTGATCGTGGCCAGCCCCGCGCTTGGGATACGTACCGCCCAGGCGCAACTTGAGTATCTCGAACACTCTGCCTTGGGCGCTGATTCAAAGGCCTATAACCGCAAGCAGATTGCGATGTTCAAAAAAGTACTGGGGCTGGGTTCCAGCGCAGCGTGGTCGCCGCTGGTGTTCCTGGCGGCGTTGGTACGCCCCACGCTTTCGCTGTTGCCTGTAGGCCTGATCGGAGGTCGTCAATGGGCTGCGCGCAACGCCATATTTGCGGCTCAAACCATCATGCTCGGGGCTGCGGCCAAAGGCATCGATTCATGCCCGATGGAAGGGTTTTCGGCAACAAAAGTTGCAAAGCTTCTAGGCATACAGCGCGGGTCTGTGATCCCGCTGGTGATCGCACTCGGGTACCGCGCGCCCGACGCCAGGATCGAAGAACGCTGGCGCAACCCGATGGAAAACATCGTTATTTCACACTGAACCACTTTTGCGTGGCCCGTTCAGGGCTGCGGCAAAGCTTTTCAGAGCGCTATTACCTTCTTCGGTAATCCAAGATGACTTCTCAGATCGAATGTCGAGCAGGCCTCTCTGAGCCCTGCGAACAGGGCTGCAGGCAATCGCGATGGATAGCGCCCCTACTTGTTGTGGCGGCTTTACTGGTATGCGCAGGGTGCGCGTTGCAACCGGCCTATGTGACGCCGACCCCGCCGACACCCACAGCCTGGTCGGTAGACGCCGCCAGTGCTGAACGCCATGCGCCCTTGCCGGGCGATCCCTGGTGGCAGCCTTTGGGTGACAAGGCTATTGATACCCTGGTAGAGGCCGCATTCGCAGGCAACCCGACCTTGCTGCAGGCAGTGACACGGGTTGACGAGGCCAAGGCGACGCTGACTGCTGATACAGCGGCAACGATGCCTGGCGTCGGCGTCGACGCCAGCTTCACACGGCAAAAAAGTCGCGATACTTCCGCCGCCGGATCAGGGGTGACGGTACAGAGTACCTCCGCCGCTGTCGGGCCGAGTTTCAGTTGGGAACTGGACCTGTTCGGGCGGGTTCGCCAGTCAGTAGAAGCCGCCCGAAACCACCTGGATGCGCGTACCGCAGACGCGGCGTCCACGCGCCTGACCTTGGCCGCCGATGTTGCCAATGACGTGCTTTCCCTGCGTGCCTGTGAAAGTTCGCGACGCGTTTTAATCGATGACATTGCCTCCCGGGAAAAGACCCTGGCATTGACGCAACTGCGGCTGAACTCAGGTTTTGCTGCACCGGTTGACGAAGCACGCATCCTGTCCGGCTTAGCGACCTCGCAGACCAATCTTGCCACTCAAGCAGACCAATGCGCGCGTCTGGTTAATGCGCTGGTGGCGTTGACCGGCGCAGAGGCCGGCACCGTCACACACCTTGTGGGTACACAACCGTCAGCCTCTGAGAGCGAACTGGCCTACATGCCGCAGGCGCCCGCTGCGGTGCCTCAACTACCCGCAACGGTATTGGCCTCGCATCCCGACGTTGTTTCAGCTGAACGTGAGACTGCAGCCGCTTGGGCCGACATCGCGGTAGCGCGTGCAGACCGCCTGCCGCGTATCGATCTCGCCGCAGCGCTGACCGGGCAGTGGATTCGCATGGCCGGTTCCAGCATTAACTTCGACACCTGGTCTATCGGCCCCAGCCTCAGTGGCACGCTGTTCGATGGCGGTGCGGGCAAGGCCAAAGTCGAGGCTGCAAAAGCCCGCTACGTGCGCGCCGCCGCCACCTTGAAAAGCACGCTGAGAACCACCGTTCAAGACGTCGAAAACGCGCTGGCGGATCAGGCATCGGCAAAGTCCCGGCTGACCTCTACCAAGGAAGGCGTAGCCGCCGCCCGCACCACCTTCCAAGCCTCAGACGCGCAATGGAAGGCGGGCGCTGTCAGCCTGTTTGAGCTGGAAGACAGCCGCCGGCAATTCGCTTCAGCAAAGGATGCCGAAATCTCTGCACGCCGCGATCAGGCACAGGCCTGGATCTCGCTGGTAAAAGCCACCGGCGGAGCTATCGCCCTAACTCCGGATAACACCTCCCATGAATAAATTATTGTGCTTGCGGATGATAGTTGGCGGCCGGTCAATGGCCGTCGTTGCGCTGGTCGCCGGCTTGGTTATCGCCGCCATTTTCATGTCTGCGCCTACCCGCTCAGCCACTCAAACAGACACCCAGCCGGCCTCCGCCCTGACGGTGACGGTCGCGACCGCGACCACCTTGAGTTGGCCCGTCAAACTTGAGGCAAGTGGCTCAATCGCGCCTTGGGAAGAAGCGGTCATCGGGTCCCAGGTTTCAAACCTGCGTTTGGTTCAGCTCTATGTGAACGTCGGTGACGCGGTGAAGCGAGGGCAACTGCTCGCCTCGTTCGACGCGGCCTTGCTCGAAGCCGACGCCACGCGCCTTAACGCAAACTGGTTGCAAGCGGAGTCCAACCGCAAGCGCGCATTGCAATTGAAGGGCACGGGCGGCATCAGTGATCAGGACGTGCTTCAGTATGAGACGCAAGCCGACGTGGCCAAAGCGTTGCTCACCGGCACTCAACTGCAACTGCGTTATGCCAAGGTCATCGCGCCAGATGACGGTTTGATCAGCGCTCGCTCTGCAACCGTCGGCGCGGTTTACGGTAACGGCCAAGAGTTGTTCCGCATGATCCGGCAAGGCCGGCTGGAATGGCGCGGCGAATTGACCGCGCTGCAGTTGGCCCACGTCACACCCGGCCAACGCATCACACTGGCGTTACCTGACGATTCTTCAGCCGTTGCAGTGGTGCGTGAACTCGCGCCGGACCTGAACACCGAGACGCGTTTGGGCATCGCCTACGCTGACATCGAACCCGGCAGCACGGCACGGGCCGGCATGTATGCCAAAGGGCTGGTTAATTTGGCTGTGCGCGCCGCCGTGGTGATACCGGCCGCGAGTGTGGTCATACGAGATGGGCGTAGCTACGTGCCCCGCGTGGTCGACGACGACCGAATCAGCTTACAACCGGTGACGGTGGGGCGCCGGCAGAACAACCAGGTCGAAATTGTTTCGGGTATCAACGTTGCAGACAGCGTGGTAGAGCAAGGTGCCGCCTTTTTGAATGACGGTGATCGGGTACACATCGTAACAGCACCTGCTGAAGCGAAGGAGTAAGCCATGAACTTCGCCACCTGGTCGATCCGCAACCCAATCCCTTCCATCCTGCTTTTCGTACTGTTGTCCATGGCCGGAATACTAAGCTTTCGGGCGTTGCCGATCGCCAACATGCCGGACATCGATCTGCCCTCAGTGGTTATTTCGCTGACGCAACCCGGTGCTTCCCCGGCGCAGTTAGAGACGGAGGTAGCACGCAAGGTAGAGAACTCCCTCGCCACGCTGTCCGGGATAAAACACATGAGCACCTCGATTGTTGATGGGCGCGTAACCATTAACGTCGAGTTCATCCTTGAAAAGAAGTTATCTGATGCGCTGATTGAATCCAAAGATGCCGTCGATAAAGTTCGCTCCGATTTACCCAGCGATCTGGAGCAGCCTTCGATCAGCGCGATTCGTGTAGGCAGCGACGACGCAACATTAATCTACGCCGCTGCCTCTTCGAAAATGGATGAAGAGGCGCTCTCGTGGTTCGTCGATGATGCGGTCAACAAGGCCATATTGGGCGTACCCGGTATTGGCAAGTTTGAGCGCGTCGGTGGGGTTAGCCGCCAGGTAGTGGTGGAAGTCGACCCGGCCAGCCTGGAGGCGCAAGGCACCACGGCGGCCGAAGTGTCCAGGGCGCTCAAGAGTGTCGAGCAAGAGTCCTCCGGGGGGCGTGGCCAGGTGAATGGCGCGGAGCAGGCAGTGCGCACTATTGCTACAGTGCGCACTGCCGACGAGCTGAAAAATCTCCCCGTGGTGCTCAGCAATGGTCGACGCGTGAACCTGGACCAGGTTGCCTTGATCAAGGATACCTATGCAGACCGCACGCAGCTCGCCACGCTGGATGGTCAGCCGGTGGTCGGTTTCAGGATCTATCGGGCCAAGGGTTTCGACGAAACGCGTGTCGCCGCAGGTGTGCAGCAGGTGCTCGACAAGCTTCACGCGGCGGACGCAAGCCTGAACTTTACAAAAGTTTCCGGTACCGTGGATTACACGCATGAGCAGTATGAGGGCTCAATGCACATGCTTTATGAAGGCGCGTTACTGGCGGTGCTGGTGGTCTGGTGGTTCTTGCGCGACTGGCGCGCCACATTGATCTCCGCCTCGGCTTTACCGCTGTCGATACTGCCTACCTTTCTTGTGATGAACTGGCTCGGTTACTCTCTCAATACCCTGACGCTTCTGGCGCTGGCGGTGATCGTCGGCATTCTTGTAGACGACGCGATTGTCGAGATCGAGAACATTGAACGCCACCGCCGCATGGGCAAGCCTATCCATCAGGCAGCCGGCGACGCGGTGACCGAAATCGCCTTGGCGGTGATGGCCACCACCCTGACGCTGGTTGTAGTGTTTCTGCCCACGGCAATGATGAGCGGGGTCCCGGGGCTGTTCTTCAAGCAGTTTGGCTGGACGGCCGTGGTGGCGGTGCTTTCTTCCCTGTTGGTGGCGCGGGTTCTGACTCCGATGATGGCCACCTACTTGCTCAAAACGCATACCAAGGGCAAGGAAACGCCGGATGGCAGGCTGATGAAGCTGTATTTGCACAGCGTGGCCTGGTGCCTCAGCCATCGCCGCCTGACGATGTTGGGCACGGCTGTGGTTTTCGCTGCTTCGGTAGCGGTGGTTCCGCTGCTTGAAACCGGACTGATGCCAGCGTCAGACAAAGGCTACAGCAACATCAACCTTGAGCTGCCACCCGGCAGCAGCTTGTCGGCTACACGGGCGACAACCGAAGCGGTTAGCCGCGCCATCAACCACCTGCCAGGCATCGAGCATGTGTTCAGCACCGTGGGCGTCGCTCAGCCTGCCGGGCGCGGGCAAACCCAGGCAGCAGAGCTACGCCGGGCCACCATGACGCTCGTGCTGTCGGCACGCGGTGAGCGCCCAGGGCAAACCGACATCGAAAACCAGGTACGTGTTGCCTTGAAGGAAGTGCCAGGCGCACGGTTTTCGTTGGGCTCCGGCGGGCTCGGCGAGAAGCTGTCGCTGATTCTAGCGAGTGACGACAAGGCCGCGCTCAAAGCGACGGCTCAGGCGCTGGAGCGGCAGTTGAGGGAAGTCGCCGGCCTGGCCAACATCACCTCAACTGCCAGTATCGAGCGGCCGGAAATCGTGGTGCGTCCTGACGCCAGGCAGGCAGCCGAGCGTGGCGTGAGCACCGAGACGATTGGCGAAACAGTGCGCATTGCCACCAACGGCGACTTCGATGCAAAGATGGGCAAGCTAAACCTCGACAACCGGCAAATAGCCATTCAGGTGCGCATACCGGACGCTTCGCGCCAGGACTTTGAAACATTGGCTAATTTAAGGGTTCGCGGGCGTGACGGGCTGATTCCGCTATCGACTGTCGCGCAGTTGGCGATCGAGAGCGGGCCGACCCAGATTGACCGTTACGATCGACGCCGCTATGCGACAGTCACCGCGGACCTCGGGCACACACCGCTTGGGCAAGCACTCGCCAAAGCCAGAGCGCTGCCCGCCATCCAGTCCATGCCGTCGAGTGTCGAGCTGATCGAATCCGGCGACGCAGAAACCATGGCAGAGCTTATGACCGGGTTCAGCATGGCAATCGTCATCGGCCTGGTCTGTGTGTATTGCGTATTGGTGCTGCTGTTTCACGACTTTTTTCAGCCGCTGACAATCTTGTTTGCCATCCCCCTGTCGGTAGGCGGCGCCTTTGTGGCATTGCTGATGACACGCGGCATGCTGAGCCTCCCGTCGATGATTGGCCTGGTGATGCTGATGGGCATCGTCACCAAAAACTCGATCTTGCTCGTCGAGTACGCGTTGATGGGTATCCAGAAACAGGGGCTGTCGGTGGTTGAGGCATTGATTAACGCCTGCCATAAGCGGGTACGCCCGATCATCATGACGACCCTGGCGATGATCGCCGGGATGATGCCGATTGCGCTGGGCCTGGGGGCCGATGCGAGTTTCCGTCAGCCGATGGCCATCGCGGTTATCGGTGGGCTGGTGACCTCAACTGCATTGAGCTTGCTGGTGGTGCCTGTGGCGTTCACTTACATCAACGACGTTGAGCGCATGCTTCATCGAAGGTTTTCGTCGAAGCCGCAGGCACCTGCCGCCAAACACCTCACTGCCCGGTAGACAAGCCTGTGAGTAAAAATGGGCGGTATTCCCGCCCATTCTGCAAGTTACTGCGCAGCCTTGTGTTCGATGACCTGCGACACGGTGTCGCCTTTCTTGGCGCGCGCCAGTTTTTCGGTCAACAGTGCCTGCTTGGCTTCGGCTTCGGCCTGCGTGGCGAACGGCCCGAGCAACACCTGGTCCTTGCCGTCCTCTTTGACGATATAAAAATTAAAACCGTGTTCCAGCAACCAGGCGGTCAGGTCGGTGAGCGCCTGCAGCTTGTGGTCCGGCGGGCCGACCCACACGTCCCATTCCTGGGCGGCCAACGCGCCGGGCTGTGGCTGGCTTTCGATCACGGAAGGCTTGGCCTTGGGGGCTTCGACCGGTTTACCTTCACCGCAACCGGCCAATGCCAACACCGCAATTGCCATCGCTACTTTACGCACAGCCCTGCTCCTTTAAGGATAAAGAGGCAACTTTATCATTCACTGTCTATTCTGGCCGTCATAAACATTGGCTTAAACAATGCGAATGATGTATCGCAGACCTGTATGATGCCGCCATGGGAATTAATGTCGCCTCTATGCGTCCTAAAAGAGGCAGTCACAGGGAAGCGCTTAGCAGTAAGCTACACACATCTGACACCTGCCCTGTCTGAAACATGTGTCCTTAAAAGTAATCAAGGAGAAGTCCATGCTTATACTCACCCGCAAAGTTGGTGAAAGCATAAACATCGGTGATGACATTACGATCACCATTCTGGGCGTTAGCGGCCAGCAAGTACGAATCGGTATCAACGCGCCCAAAGATGTTGCGGTGCATCGCGAGGAAATTTACCAGCGCATCCAGGCTGGGCTGACTGCTCCGGACAAAAACCAGACGCCTTGAAGCGCCCTCAGTAGCCAGCCCTTTCGTTCACTGTAACGGCTGGCGAAGAGTTTTCGGTCTGCCCGCGTCCATCGCGCCACCAGCGCCCTCAGCTTCATTGCCAGATGAAAACTGCCCAGATGCCTGGAACTTGTTGCGTCATTCGCAGCCGAATTCCCTGAATACCGTCCCGCCGTCCGAGTGCATTCAGGAGCACGTCGATGAGGCCTACTGCAACCAAGCCACTTGTTTCCAGATCCTGGAGAATAGCCGTGCTGATAGGGCTGGCCTTCCTGGCGCTGGAGTATGGGCTAGGGTTCGAAGTTGAAGGCATTGGCGATCCCGGCGTACGTTCGTCGCTGGAACTGGCGCTCGTGCTGTGCGGCTACCTTTTTGCATTCTGCATCAAGCCAATCCAAAAGGTCGTTTTGCGCAAACTGTGCCAACACGCCGCTCAGCGCACACGCCGGCATACCTCACGATAAGCGCTGCAAACCGAGCAAGCCGTCAGCATCGCGCTGCACCTGCAACCGCTCATACCCATCGATGGCGGCATGCGTTGTTACCATAGGCGTCAGGTGCGTGGCGGTTACGACCAGCACATCAGCCCCGGCCGCCTCCCCGGCTCGAATACCCACCGTCGCATCCTCGAACACCAGGCAGTCCTCTACCGGCACGCCCAAACGCTGGGCACCCAGCACATAACACGCTGGATCGGGTTTGCCGTTGGCGACATCTTCGGCCGTCACCAACACCGCCGGTGGCGTAATGCCCGCAGCCTGCAGACGGCGCAATGCCAGCGCTTTGGGTGCAGACGTAACCAGCGCCCATTGATCGCCGGGCAGGCTGCGCAAGAACTCAACGGCGCCGGAAATCGCCACAACGCCCTCAACATCGTCGAGCTCCGCTTGGGTAATCCATTGCGCTTCAGCCTCGGGGTCTACGCCTGGTAATGCCTGACGGGTGATGGTGTCAATCGCACGCGCGCCGTGAATAGTGCTCAGGAACGCGGCCACATCCAGGCCGTGGCGTTCAGCCCAGATGCCCCACACCCGCTCGGCGGCGGCAATCGAGTTGAGCAGGGTTCCGTCCATATCGAAGAGGAAGGCGCGGTAACGTTGATTGAATACGGCTGAACCTGAAATAGACACGTCTGGGCTTTCCTTTTAATCGGTCCGATGCAATCTACGGATCAGCCCAGCGCTTGTAAACGTTACGCACGGCTACCCGCGCCATTGCATTACAGGTTTGTAATCAAGCGATGACCCTTGATCCGGCTACACTTGCGCCACGTATGGAACCAAGGCAATTCCCATGAACATCCTCGTAGTCGAAGACGAACCCAAGGCTGGCAATTACCTGCTCAACGGCCTGCAGGAGCTGGGTTACTCCGTAAGCCTTGCGCGTGACGGGGTAGACGGCCTGCACCAAGCGCTGGACACGCCTTTTGACGTGATCGTGCTAGACGTAATGATGCCGAAAATGGACGGCTGGGAAGTGCTGCGCCGCCTGCGCAAAGAGGCCGACACGCCGGTACTGTTCCTCACCGCCCGCGACGATATTGCCGACCGCATCAAGGGCCTGGAACTGGGCGCCGATGATTACTTGATCAAACCGTTTTCCTTCGCCGAGCTGGTCGCGCGTTTGCGCACCCTGACCCGTCGCGGCCCGAGCCGTGACGAGGCGCAACTGCAGATCGCCGACCTGCAAATCGACGTACTCAAGCGCCGCGTCAGCCGTGCCGGTACGCGCATCAACCTGACCAATAAAGAATTCGCCCTGCTGCACCTGTTCGCCACCCACCAGGACCAAGCGCTGTCACGCTCGATGATTGCCTCACGGGTGTGGGACATGAATTTCGACAGTGATACCAACGTGGTCGATGTCGCCGTGCGGCGCCTGCGTCTGAAAATCGACGACCCGTTCCAGCTCAAGTTGATCCACAGCGTGCGGGGCATCGGCTACCGCTTCGACACCCAGCCATGAACCCGCGCCGCCCTTACTCACTGACGCTGCGCCTGGCGTTGATCTTCGCCCTGCTCGCTTTTGCCCTGCTGGCCACGCTGGGGGTTGCACTGTACCGCGAGCTGGAGCGCGAACTGATCCTGCGCGATGACACCGCGCTGATCGGCCGCGTCGAGCAACTGCGTAACCTGCTGAACGACAGCAACACCCTGGACCTGATCAAGACCAAACCAGAGCTGTTCCAGAACATGTTGGGTAACCGCGAGTCGGTGTTGAGTATCGCCGCGCCGGGGCACAAGCCGTTGCTGCTGGTTAACCCTGGCAACATCGATTTGCCGCCCGTGCCGCCGGTTCCAAAGGGCCACACGTTGAGCCTCGCCGACGTGCAGCATTTGCCCGGTATCAATGGCGTGCCCTTCGCCACCGTGGCCGCCACCATCGATTCCGGCGACATCGGCAGCCTGCACATCACCACCGGGCGCCTGATGACCGAACGTAGCGCCGTGCTCGCCAGCTACCGTTTAAGTGTTTACATCCTGGCCAGCCTCGCCGCGATCATCCTCGCCCTGGTCGGCTACCTGTTAGTGCGCAGAGGGCTGCTGCCCTTAAGGCGCCTGGCCAACCACGCCCAAGGTATCGACGTGGGCAACCTCGCCGAACGCCTCGACAGCCACGGTGCGCCAAAAGAGCTGCTGCCGCTGATCGAGTCGTTCAACACCATGCTTGAGCGGCTGGCCAAGGGCTTTGTGCAACTGGGCCAAGTGTCCACCGACATGGCCCACGAACTGCGCACCCCGATCAACAACCTGCTGGGGGAAACCCAGGTAGCGTTACAGCAGAGCCGCAGCATCGAGGGCTATCAGCAATTGCTGGCCTCCAATGTCGAAGAACTCGAACGCCTGGCACGGATGCTCGACAACATGCTGTTCCTTGCCCGCACCGACCCGGCCAGCGCCCTGCGCCAACGCCAACAGCTGAGTGCGGCGGATGAAGTGACGCGCATCGCAGACTACTTTGAAGGGCTGGCCAGTGATGTGGATATGCGCATTATCGCGCGGGGTGACGGCGTGATCTGGGCAGAACCGATGCTGCTGCGCCGGGCACTGGCCAACCTGTGCGCGAACGCCATCAAATACGCTGCGCCGAGTTCGCAATTGGTGATTCAGGCGGTACCGTGTGCCGACGGCATCAACCTGAGCGTGAGCAGCCAGGGTGAAACCATTCCCGCCGAGCATCTGCCCAGGTTGTTCGAACGGTTTTACCGGGTGGATCAATCACGCGAACGTTCGGCGCAATCGAATGGGCTGGGGCTGTCGATTGTCGCGACCATCATGCAACTGCATAACGGGCGCTGCAGCGTGAGCAGTGCGTCGGGCGTAACGTGCTTTGAGCTGTTCTTTCCCCAGGCGGAACACTGAGCATCGCAAGCCGGAGCCTTGGAGTTATTTTGCAAACGTTTGTACGTCACGGCTAGGCCAGACTAACGCTACTCTGCCCCTCATCACTCACTCACATTGTTTGAAACGGGTGTCATGCTTTGGAGAGAAGACAGTATCGATTCGGCGCAGCGAGCACAGTGAACATCCCGGCTCAAGGCAGAGCCGGTGGCGGTAATGACGGAGGTTCTGGTATGGAAAGACGCTTGGGTTTACTGGAAAAGGGGCTGGCTGATATGAAAGAGAAGCTATTTGTCGTTTCGAGCAGAGCGGACTCGATTGAAAGGCATTCCACCACCATTGAAAAGCACTTCGCCACCAGGGCAGACCTGGCGACCACAGAGCTGAACCTGATCAAATGGTATGTAGCGACGGCCTTCGCGATGACAGGCCTGGTGTGCGCCATAACGTTCGGCCTGACCCGGCTGATGAGTGGCTAAGGCTGCCCGGGCAGGTCAACTGACCTGCCCGCCGCTTTGCACCACATCCACCTCGGTTACCCACGCCGCGAGCACTGCCACGCGCAGCCCCTCAACCAACGTCTCCAGCGGCATCGACGCTTGCCGCGTATCAGCCACCTGCTCCGGCAGGTTGGGTACGTGAATAAAACCACTGCACACAGGTGTGCCCGCAAGCGCATGCTGCAACAGGTAAAACACCTGATTACACACAAACGTACCCGCTGTCTGCGAGACCGAAGCGGCTATACCAGCCTCGCGCGCAGCCTTGACCATCGCCTTGATCGGCAGCGTGGTGAAGTAAGCCGCCGGGCCATCGGCCACCACCGCTTTATCAATAGGTTGCTCCCCAAGATTGTCGGGGATGCGTGCATCGTTCACGTTGATCGCCACCCGCTCCATCGAAATATCCCCGCGCCCGGGCGCAAGGCCTGTGGCAATCACCATCGCCGGGTTCAGTTCGGCGATCAGCCGGGTCAGGCATTCCCCCGCCGTGGCGAACGCACAGGGCAGTCGACGCGCAACAATCTGCACGCCCTCGCCCAACTTTACGCCCTCCAAACGGCGTACCGCTTCCCAAGAAGGGTTTATGACGTCTTGATCAAAGGGCTCAAAGCCCGTCAGCAGCACAGTTTGCATCTCGGCCTCACATCAACACGTAGAGCAGCACAATATTGACCGCCAGCATCATCAGCGCGGTCGGAAACTGAGCCTTGATCACCGCGTGTTTATCCGGCAACTCCAGCAACGCGGCGGGGACGATATTGAAGTTGGCGGCCATGGGCGTCATCAGCGTGCCGCAATAACCAGAGAACATACCGATCGCCGCCATCACTGCCGGGTTAGCACCGTAGATGCCGACCAGCACCGGCACGCCGACACCGCCTGTCATGACCGGGAACGCGGCGAAGCCGTTGCCCATGATCACCGTAAACAGCGCCATGCCCAACACATACACCACTACCGCCACCCACTTGAAATCCAGGTTGATGTAGGTGGTAACCACATGCGCGACCGCCGTGCCCACCCCGGCTTCATTGAACAACAGCCCGAGCATTGCCAGCATCTGCGGCAACACCATGGCCCAGCCCAGCGCTTCGGTCAGGCGTCGCGATTCGCGCAAGGCTTGCACCGGCGTATCACGGGTCAGCCAGCAGGCCAGGCCGAGGGCGATAAGGCAGCCGATGCCGAGGGAAACAAAGGTCGTGTTTTTCGGGTCCAGCAGCGGCACGCCGCCAATTTCGGTGTGCTTGAGCAGCACCGAACCGATCACGGTGGTAAGCGGAATCGCCAGCGCCGGTATAAATAACTTATGCCCCAAACGACCGGCGCTCGCGCGCGACTCAGTGTCATGCAACTCGGCGTGCTTGCCACGGCCAACGCCGCCCAAGCCTGCAATCAGCGCCATCACCACCACGCCTGCACCGATAACCACCGACGGCAGGCGCTCCCCAATCAGGAACGGAATAGCAAACAACAACCAGAACAAGGCGCTGGACCAGCGTTTGGGATGGCTTCGATCAAACAGGATCATGCCGGCAGTGATCAACAACAGCACACCGGCCAGCCAGTAGAGGTATTGAATTGAGATAATCATTGCGCAGCCTCCACTGGGGCGGCGGCGGCGGTCATTTCACGGGTGAGTCTTCGATCAAATCGATGCAGGCGGATGGCATGGATGATAAACGCGCAGATGGCCGTAGGGATGCCCCACACCGCAATATGCAGCGGTTCCACATCAATGCCCGAGCCGAGCAGGAAGGTGTGCATCAGCGCAATCGCGCCAAAGGCGACAAAGATGTCCTCACCGAAAAACAGCCCCACGTTGTCGGTCGCCGCACACATGGCTAATACCTTGTGACGCAGTTTGTCGGGCAGTTTGCCGTAGCGTTTTTCCGCCGCGCCCTCGGCCATCGGCGCCAGTAGCGGCCGCACCATCTGCGGGTGCCCGCCCAGACTGGTCAGGCCCATGGCCGCGGTGGACTCGCGTACAAACAAGTACATGATCAATAAGCGCCCGACCGTGGCCCGCTCGAAGCGGGCGATCCAGTTCTGCGCATGCAAGCGCAAGCCGTGGCGCTCCAGCAGGCCGATGACCGCCAAGGGCAATAACAGGATCAGTTGCAGGGCGCGGGTCTGGAGAAAACCATCGCCCATGCTGGCGAGAATTTTTTCCAACGGAAAGTGCGCGGCCAAGCCGGTGGCGATGGCGGCAGCGGTGACCACCAACAGCGGATTGAAGCGCAAGACGAAGCCAACCACGATGACAAGCACGCCGATCAACGGCCATAGGTTCACAACAGTTTGCATGACGATGAGGTCCTTGAATGCGCGCTGCGGCGCCATTACAGCAGGATGTGAACAAACGGCTCACAGCATGAAAGTGACGTGCAGCCCGGCGCGGTTTTTATTGTTGACCTTAAAGGTCGAGCGTCAGTGGCGGCAACTTTGCTGCTTGGGGGCGGGAGGTGTCCAACAAGAAAAATTGTTGCTGCAAACCAATAAACTTTGTCGGTGATGGGCGCCGTCTGATCCGGCGCTGTACGAGGATTTAACCCAGGCGTTTCTGGAAAAAATGCCGCTGGTGCCCCGGCGGGTAATCGTCGATATGACCCAACTCACTGAACCCCAGCTTTCGATAAAAACCCGGCGCCTGGAAGCTGAAGGTGTCCAGCCAGATCCCCTGGCAGCCCTTTTCGCGCGCCAGGTCTTCAGCGGCACGCATCAGCCGTGTGCCGGTGCCTTGGGTGCGCATCAGGTCCGGGATGCTCAAGAGTTCAACGAACAGCCACCCGTAGGAAATTTTTCCGTAGAGGCCACCGACAACCTCCTGAGTGTCTGGATCGCGCAGTAAAATCCCGACCGTTTCAAACGCCATGTCACCCGTATGGCTGAGGTTATAGGCCCTCAACGGTTTAAGGATGGCCTCACGCTCCTGCGCCGTCACGTCGAACGACACCTCAATTGCCAATTCCATCGCCTGCTCCCTCGGTTGAATTCCGTCGCCCGCCAGTATGCCTTGGCCACCGCGGCTAAAGCAGCGCTCAACGTGATGAAAGCGTTCACTGGCGCTGGGAGTTTTCGGATAGCGTTCGCGTGGGTCGCGCTGCTTGGGGCGCTGGAGAAAGTGTGCTCATCGCGCCCAGCCGGCTCGACCGTGAAGAATCCTGTTGAGCGCCTATACTCCAGGCAGCCGTTGCGCGCTTTGCGCATCGCTCACGGCCCCCGTGCCGACGAAGAGGTCAGCCGCCATGTACGCCGGACAAATGGGTATGACGACAACAAACGGTGAAATACGCTGCCAGATGGTGGTTCAGATCATCTGCTTTTTATCGGTGGCGTCACTGTTCTGCTGACTCATCAGTAACGCCTGCGCCCTGAATGTCAGCCTTGATTGCCAAGGCTGACACGGGCCCGAATTTCAGGCGCCACACCTACACACGCTCCAACCGTACGCTGGGCCTGTTTCAAGCCGTGGTGCTGACAAGTGAGCCGGACGAGCTGTTACCTTCCTCGGTAACCGCCTGCAACAGCGCCGACGTGGTGGTCTGCAATGCAGCCGACGTCGACATCACTTGCGCTTGAGCCGCCGCAACAGCCGCAGCCTTGGCGTCTGCGCTCTGATTGCTCGATTGGGCTTTTTGCAAGGCTTGCTGCTGCTGTTCAAGCTGCTTTTGCAACAGCGCGATCTGCTTTTTCAACTGCTTGACGTTATCCGATTCCTTCGCGCTCGATGACGTCGAACCACCACTGCCACCTGCCCCGCCCGCCGCTTTAGCGTCAGCGTTCGGATTGACCGAAGAGGCGCTGATGGCACTTTTGCTTTCAGTTGCAGTGGCATCAGCCGCTACAGCAGTGGCCTTAGTGCTGGGTACGGCAGTGGAATTGCTAACATTGATAAGCATGTCAGATGTCCGATGAATAAGAGGTAATGGAGGCATCGGCCTTTCATCCGATTACTTTAGACGGATGTGTACTTTTGTTAATGAATAATTCAAGACAACAAAAAAGGGCCCACCTTTCGGTGAGCCCTTCCAGACCGCCCAGCAGAGCGGATTTTGTTTGGTAGGCGCGATTGGACTCGAACCAACGACCCCCACCATGTCAAGAGCCACCCTGCTAAGCGCTAGGCCACGTAGCCTATAGCCCTAAGGAAACGCCCATTCACATTATGAGGCGTCAACCATGGCTAACATTCGCTCCCTTCCCTCTGGTAACTGGAACGCTCAAGTTCGATTGAGAGGAAGCCCCCCGCAATCCAAAACATTCCCCACTCAAGCATTGGCTCAGGCATGGGCTGACCAGTTAGAGGCTGTCACCAAGACGCATCAGACGCACACCCTGTACACCCTTGGCATGACCTATTGCGAAACCATGCTCAAGGGCAAGGGTAGCTATGACCATGCAATCAAGATTGTTGACCAGCTCTTTGCTGCCTTCCCCCAGTCAATCCATGACATCACCCCTCAGCTAGTCAATGACTTCAAGCTGAAGCGTCTACAGACGGTCAAGCCTGCTACCTGTCGCATACAGCTAGCGTTCATGTCTCGTTTCTTCAGGTTCGCTAAGCGTGGCCTGCTCATAGACATACACAACCCCGTAAGTGACATAGCTCTACCTAAGCCGGACAAGTCGAGCGACAAGGTAATCAGTGCTGGCGAGCTTCGACAGTTGCTCAACAAGCTATCCCCCACCATGGCACTCATCGTGGAGCTAGCCTATGAGACAGCTATGAGACGCTCAGAAATACTCAAGCTCACGACCCAATGCCTTCACCTGGATGAACGTATAGCGGATGTAATTGATGGTAAGAACGGCACTAGGTCTGTGCCCCTGACCATGCGTGCCATAGAACTACTGAAAGAGGCACAGAGGCTGGCTCTCGCAAGCAAGGCACACAGAGGACGACTGTTTATCGTGACGCCTCATGCAGTGTCTCAGGCGGTTAGGTTGGCAAGGAACAAGGCTGGTCTTGATGATAGCGTCAGGCTTCACCAGTTAAGGCACACCCGCATCACCAACGTTGCAAAGAAGGGATTCAACAACGCTCAGATAATGATTGTGTCGGGCCACAGGGATACTAGGTCTGTAGCTAGATACTCCCACCTGAACGCTAAGGATGTACTTCACCTCATTGATTAAACGCCCTGTAGTGCGGCAGGGACGACGATGGGAGACGCAGTGCCACCCGTATAGCCAACTGCTGCTGTAGGCCCTCACAGAGGCTTACAGTGGCATTAAATTATTGGAGAGTAATGGGATGGGCATGACTCATGGGTTACGGATAGAAACTAATTTGAAGAGTTCTTGTAGACCTTCTTCTCAGAATTAAGTATATAACAGTATAGATTAAAGATTGCTTCCTAGAACTGCTTACACAGAGTCAGTAGGTTGCGGTCTTTTTTATTGCCTGAACAGTGAACTCCCAAAATATGGGCGTCGATGAGGAACGATAGAGAGAACGTAATGAACGTAGATGAAATTATCGAAAGCAAGATTATGCAATTGAATACTACAGAGCGAAAGCTAGTATGGGTAATGATCAGAAACAAAAGCAATGACGGCTTACGCTGGTGTGAAATCCCAATTGGGGAATTTTGTTCAGCGACAGGCAAATCTTCTAGCTCATGCAGCAGAGCCATTCAACACTTACTCGAACATGAACTGATTGCGTTGCGCAAGGTTCGTCTTGGGTCTACGACTCACAACCAATATAAAACTATCAGCTTGGAGCAAGATCAATGAATACAGTGACCATGAACGATGTAAAAGAACTGGCACGCCAAACAGGCAACTCCCCTATGGCTGTTCTTACAGACCTGATTGAGCGTGGCTACCAACTAGTTGAGGACGCACCCCTTCCTAAGGGTAATCCGCTCACTTCTTCCAAGGATGCTACAGCTCTGTGGAAAGCTACTAAACAGAAAGTGGCAGAAGACCTTTATCAAGCAGACCCACTCGTTCGACAACTGATTGATGTGGACAACGCATACAAAGGGTTCGCTCAACAGCCAAAGCAGAGCGTGATTAAGCGTGATGAGTTTGGCAACGTAACAGGCACCAATAAGTCAATGCTTACTGGCGCAAGCCAGAAAGAGCAAGCCGAACTGATGGCCGCTATCCGCGCTAACTACAACCAAGGGCAATAACAATGAAAGCAGTAGACCTCACCCCAGAAGAAATTAAAGCACTAGAACAACGCCGCTCCTCCCTCAATGCAATTGATTGTTCCATCGCAGAGAAAAACAAACTCATCCATGGCGTTAAGAATTACAAAGGCGTTGACTACGGCATGAGTCAGTATGGCCTATATCAAGTGACGTATGTAGTGGGCGCTAGCTTCTTCCCAACAGAACTCACTGGCACGTTCACTGATCCTCGACAAATCACTAGAACTGTAGACAGCTTAATCGGAGAGGGAAAACTGGTTGATTCCGAATAAGAACAAAACCATTTTCGTAGCTGAAGCTACACCCGGCACTGGCAAAACAGAACAGTTCATTAGAGAGCTAGACTCTGATCCCTACAAGCGATACGTGTATGCAGTGCCTACCAAGGTACTATCAAAGGATGTAGTCAGACGCATCCAAGCAACAGGTATCACTCACATATGCATCATCAACAGTGACACGCACAAGAATGTAACTGACACAGTAGAATGCACGCTACTAGAAGATGATCCTAAGGTGCTTGTCATTACGCATAAGACCTTACTAGACCTTGACCCTTGCTACCTGCAAGATTGGATTGTAGTCATCGATGAAGTACCTTCAGTCGCTAACAACCTTACCAAAGATATTGGCGACCACGCTTATACAAACTTCCTAGAGAAATTCATTGAGATTGATAGCGTCTCCACCAGAGCGTTTATCAAGCAGGGAATGACGAAGGAAGCCAGAGCCACCTACTCTGATGTAGTAAACGATAAGGGTATGTCAACCATCTGCACTTGTCTCGGTGCTCTCCTTAGGGGTAAGGCTGATGTGTTCATCAAAGAATACGTAGACAAGAAAGACAGCAGATGGAAATGGCAAATCAGGGTAATTGATTACTTTGACTTAAGCGGGATCTATGAAGCTGCCCAAGAAACGCACATCCTAGGTGCCAATGTCACAGGTACGTTAGCCTATCAGCACGCTCTGACCAAGGGATACGCTCTTGAAGTCTCCAAGTTCACACCAGAATACAGAGGCTACAAGTTCCCTAGCTACATCTACCCACTGATTGGGGGAAGCAAGGTAAGCAAGACCATGCTACTGACGCTCCCGAATGGTGATGTAGCAGAGGAATGGAATGAACAAGTGTACGGACATGCTCTGCTACGTGACGCTATCCAGTTCGTTCAAGGTGAGCCCATCCTTGCTCAGGTGCATGACTGGTGCAAGTTCCCCTTTGAAGACTATCCCAACGTAATACGTATGCCCTTTGATGCAAGGGGATTGAATGGATATTTAGGCGTACACCATACGCTCTCACTGATTCACGGCAATCCTAATCCTGTTGAAGATCGGAACAACACTGAAATGCTAGCCAAGATGGCCGTAGATATTTCTGTAGGCAAGCAGGCATTACGTAATGAACGCTCCAGAGAATACATATTCCAAGCGGCAACACGAAGCAGTATCAGGACTTTTAGTAATGACAGACCGACTATTCACTTCGTGCCTACAGAAGAATCAGGGCGCCACTTGGCGTTCGACTTAACAGGGTGCCACTACATCCTCAAAGACTTGACTAGGCACGCTCCAACTAGCAATGCAAAAGACAAAACAAAGCACAACATCGTCACAGCAAAAGGTTTGTCATCTGATGGATTCTCATTGCGAAGCATTGCAGCGACCATGGGCGTTAGCAAAAGCATAGTATCCAAGTGGTTGAAAGCTGATGAATGAAGCTAGCCCTGTCCACTTTCTCTTAGAACTCTCTAAGGAAAAGTGGACATCTCCTCCACTCACTTAAGATCAAGAGCAACGTCAGCAAGCTGACAAAGAGCACGCATTAAAGAGAGAATCAAAAACAGAGCACCTACCAATACATCGCTCTTGATCCTTCTTTATGCGTATGCCACTCCGTGGCGTGCTCTTGCTCTTGCTTCTGTCACACCGTGACGTTAAGAATTAATCAATAAAGGAAAATCAAATGTCAGACAATGACATGATAAAAATACCAGACTTAACCTCGATAGTAATTCATAGCCGCTTCATCCAAAGGGGCTTAGCAAGGGAGATCATTAGTAAGCGAGGAGACTACAACGCCTTGTACAAAATCTCGCTCAATCACAAGTTAACCTTGCAAGCAGTAGGTTATATCTCAAGGCTAGATCTAAGAGAAATTGAGATTGCAAGAGCCAACTAGATAGTGACACTCCTCTTAACTCTACTACTTTGCCTACAGTACACCCAGCTAGTAATCTTTCAGATCAAACAAGATTACAGCATGACCGCTATAGCGCTTAACACCGTAAGCTACTCACTCTCCCTATTCATGATGATCCGACACAGAGCCAGACTATGAAACTCACACAAGAAGACAAGACAGAATACATTGAGACAAACTCCCATTGCGTATTAGCTAAGCGCTTGGGGATTAGTATGCTCACCCTGGATACCTATGCGGATGATCAGGGATGGAAAGAAGAACACCGCATCTATTGGCACGACAAGTCGATTGAGATATTGAAACAAGAGCTAGTCAACGGAAATATCAGCGCAGTTAAAGAGATGCTCAAGGTTACGGGTAGCGTAAGACCAGTAGGACGACCACGTAAATTGGAAGTTGAGCGTGAGGTTGCCATCAGCAAGCGCATCGATGAGGAATACGCAGCAGACATTCGACGAATGAAGCTTGTAGACAACAAAACAGGATAATTATTTATTAAGACAGGAGGGGTGCATTGGGTTATATGACTGGCGTTCAATTTAAAAAGTGAACAAAGGGCGTAGCTGTAGCAGGTAGAGCGTAATGCTCAAACTCTAGGCTTACCTAGATGCCCCTCCGGGGTGCTCAATGCGTTACCACACTGGCCGTTCTTCACAGGGGCTAGCGCCCTCTATGCCTGATAGTTCAGCTACCAGTCACCTGCCCTCCTAACCACGCCAGAAGGGTTAAGCGATCCACCTCTGAGGGTGGCACCTCGGCCTGTTTACAAACCACCGGCTCGGTCCTCTCAGCGTTCACGCCACCACTACACCATCGAAGGTTCGCTATGACCCTACTGACATTGAGGCGTCTCGCTCTCTGAGACGTACAGTTCAGCGTCCGCTAAGCCCGTTTGCATAGGAACCTTATAATCCACCATTCAAAGGAAATCAAGTATCAAAATTGCTGCCGGATTCAGCATCCACGAAAGCCATTATCTTTCCGTGAGCGCTTTCTATCTGTGGCTGTGGTCCGAATCTAGCCCTTAATACACTGAGGCCTGGAACCAAAAACTTGATTGAATGTATTCCGACCTGCTCAATTGAACAACCTTCCTCTTTTAAATAGTAGAGTTTGATCATGTGCAACTCGCAGCCGCCCTCTTCCATTGCACCATGATAAAGACCACGATGTATCCCAAGTAAGTCAGCCACTTGATTACCGAAGGCCTTACCTCGCCAAGCTCGATACACCGATGCAAAAACACTCATGGCGGATTCCTTGTCGAGACAGCAGAAGCTTTTATTAGGCCATCACACGACAATTTTAGCTAGAAATCCAGAAGCCACATTGCATATATAAGCACCCCACCCCACACCCCCTGCCCCACCCCTAGAGAGACCCCCGCCAGCCCTACAGCAGCACACAGAGCGTTCAGGATTCACCACAGAGCGTAGAGTGTTGAGCGTGGCCGACAGGCGTACCCGCCTCATAGCAGGCACGTAGCTCAGCTGGTTAGACAGCCTGCCCTTGTGAGGTACGAACAACGGGCAAGGGAGTGAGCCTGCGAACGTACCACCACCTAGACAAGATAGTGAACGAGCCATGCATATCAATGGGTTAGGTAGAGTCGTTCACAATTCCGAGTGTGAACAGAGGCAGGTATGAATTCACGTTCACATTGCCTTGTGTGAACGAAGCCTATAATTTGTGAACGTTTTCTTAGGCAAAGAAAAAGGGGAACCCTTTCGGATTCCCCCTCTAGACCGCCCAGCAGAGCGGATTTTGTTTGGTAGGCGCGATTGGACTCGAACCAACGACCCCCACCATGTCAAGGTGGTGCTCTAACCAACTGAGCTACGTGCCTGCTGTGAGGCGGCATTCTACGGAATTGCGCAGGGCTGTCAACATCTTTTTTGCAGCTAACCCTATGAATATGCGAATTATTTATTTGCGCAGGGTGCTCGCGTAGTTTTCGCTTGGCTGGCAGGCAATTTTCAACTCAGGTAGGATCGGAACACTCGTAAAAAATATAAAACAGAGGTTCCAGGATGGCGAACACCGCGTACCCCCAGTCGTATTATGCAGCGTCCGCGAACGCGGTACCGCCCCGACCGGCGCTGCAAGGTGAAGTCGAAACTGATGTCTGTGTGATCGGTGCCGGCTATACGGGCCTCTCCAGCGCGCTGTTTCTGCTGGAGAACGGTTTTCGCGTCACCGTGCTGGAAGCCGCCAAAGTCGGGTTTGGTGCGTCGGGCCGCAATGGCGGGCAGATCGTCAACAGCTACAGCCGCGACATTGATGTGATAGAGCGTAGCGTTGGCCCCAAGCAGGCGCAGTTGCTCGGGCAGATGGCGTTTGAAGGCGGCAGGATTATTCGCGAGCGCGTGGCCAAGTACCAGATCCAGTGCGACTTGAAAGACGGCGGTGTGTTCGCTGCGCTTAACAGCAAGCACATGGGCCACCTGGAATCGCAGCAGCGCCTGTGGGAGCGCTATGGCCATACGCAACTGGAGTTGCTGGATCAGCGCCGAATCCGCGAAGTCGTGGGCTGTGAAAACTATGTAGGCGGCCTGCTGGACATGAGTGGCGGCCATATTCACCCACTCAACCTGGCGCTGGGTGAAGCGACTGCGGTGGAATCCCTTGGCGGCACGATCTACGAGCAGTCGGCGGCGGTGCGTATCGAGCGCGGCCCCAACCCCGTGGTGCACACCGCTGAGGGCAAGGTCAGGGCCAAGTTCATCATCGTTGCAGGCAATGCCTACCTCGGCAACCTGGTGCCGGAGCTGGCAGCCAAATCGATGCCCTGCGGCACTCAGGTCATTACCACCGCTCCGTTGGGCGATGAACTGGCCAAGACGTTACTGCCGCAAGATTACTGCGTGGAAGACTGCAACTACCTGCTGGACTACTACCGCCTCACCCGCGACAAGCGCCTGATCTTCGGCGGCGGCGTGGTGTATGGCGCACGCGACCCGGCCAATATCGAGGCGATCATCCGCCCTAAAATGCTCAAGGCCTTCCCGCAGCTCAAAGATGTGAAAATCGATTACGCCTGGACCGGCAATTTCCTGCTGACCCTTTCGCGCCTGCCACAGGTAGGTCGCTTGGGCGACAATATCTATTATTCCCAAGGCTGCAGCGGCCATGGCGTGACGTACACGCACCTGGCAGGCAAGGTGCTGGCGGAAGCCCTTCGAGGCCAGGCAGAGCGTTTTGATGCGTTTGCCGACTTGCCGCATTATCCGTTCCCGGGCGGGCAATTATTGCGCACGCCGTTTGCGGCGTTGGGCGCCTGGTATTACGGGCTGCGGGATAAGCTGGGGTTCTGAGGCAATACAACTGTGGGAGCGGGCTTGCTCGCGAATGCGGTGTATCAGCGAGAACACTTTTCACTGAACCACCGCATTCGCGAGCAAGCCCGCTCCCACATAAAGCCAAATCGCAGACACAAAAAACCCCGGTCTCTCGACCAGGGTTGTTTGCTATCGGTTCAAAGAAGCCCAGGGCTTTCTTTGTGCTTCAAGGCGTTCAGTGGGCCTTGAGGCAGATATGGCGCAGCGGACGGGACTCGAACCCGCGACCCCCGGCGTGACAGGCCGGTATTCTAACCGACTGAACTACCGCTGCGTATCGCTTGACCGGCTGGGCCTAAACCCAACCGTCTTTAAACATCTGACCGATCAGCCTTGGCTGTTCAATCTCAAGCCCGACACGTCGGACCTGGAAGATATGGCGCAGCGGACGGGACTCGAACCCGCGACCCCCGGCGTGACAGGCCGGTATTCTAACCGACTGAACTACCGCTGCGTATCGCTTGACCGGCTGGGCCTAAACCCAACCGTCTTTAAACATCTGACCGATCAGCCTTGGCTGTTCAATCTCAAGCCCGACACGTCGGACCTGGAAAATATGGCGCAGCGGACGGGACTCGAACCCGCGACCCCCGGCGTGACAGGCCGGTATTCTAACCGACTGAACTACCGCTGCGCGTCGGTGCAACCTTTAAACGTTGCGTCTTGCCCCAAGGCAAAACTCTCAACAAGTGGTGGGTGATGACGGGATCGAACCGCCGACCCTCTGCTTGTAAGGCAGATGCTCTCCCAGCTGAGCTAATCACCCTTTGCTTCGTTGAGGCCGCGAAATTTACGCAGGTAGCGAACCTAAGTCAATAGCAGGATTGAGTTTTTTTCAAAAACAGGCACAAGCTACAAGCGTCAAGCCGCAAGTGAAAAGCCACCAGCATCCGCCTTCACTTGCAGCTGATAGCCTGAAGCTTGAAGCTGCCTCTCACTGCTCGTAAATCATCTTCTTGCTCATGCCGCCATCCACGACAAACTCTTGCCCGGTGACAAAACCTGCGTGACGCGACAGCAACCACGCCACCATCGCGGCCACGTCTTCAACCGTCCCCACCCTGCCCGCCGGATGCTGCGCGTGATCGGCGTCGGTCAACGGCTCGGCACGCCGTGCCGCAGGGTCACGCGCATCGATCCAGCCAGGGCTGACGGCATTGACCCGCACCTCCGGCCCCAGGCTCATCGCCAACGCGTGTGTCAGCGCCAGCAGGCCACCCTTGCTCGCCGCATAGGCTTCGGTGTTCGGCTCTGACTGACGCGCCCGGGTCGACGCCAAGTTGACGATGGCACCGCCGTGGGCGCGCAGGTAAGGCGCACAGTGCTTGGCCAGTAACATCGGGCCACTGAGGTTCACCGCCAGCACGCGATTCCAGTGAGCCAGGTCGAGGCTTTCCAGGGTGATGTTGTGCGGGTCAGCGACCGCCGCGTTGCACACCAACGCGTCCAGGCGCCCGAACTGCCCCAGCACCTCGGCAACGCCCTGCGCGACTTGCTTCTCGTCGGCCACATCCATAGTGATAAACCAGGCATTGTCGCCCAGCACCCTGGACACCTTGGAACCGCGCTCGCGGTCCAGGTCGGTCAACACCACCTGCCAGCCTTCGCTGATCAGCCATGCGGCAATCCCCAGGCCTATGCCGCGCGCGGCACCGGTGACCAGCGCGACGCGCCCGTTACCGGCGGGCGCAGCGTCCATGGACCACTCGATCACAAGGCCGCCAGCCCGCGGGCCAGGTCAGCCTGCAAGTCGGCCACGTCTTCAAGCCCCACCGCAACGCGGATCAGGCTGTCACGAATACCGGCAGCTTCGCGCTCCTGCGGCGCCAAGCGACCGTGGGACGTAGTGGCCGGGTGGGTGATCGTGGTTTTGCTGTCACCCAGGTTGGCAGTGATGGAAATCAACCGCGTTGCATCGATAAAGCGCCACGCACCCTCTTTGCCGCCCTTCACTTCGAAGCTCACCACGGCGCCGAAACCGCGCTGTTGGCGCTGAGCCAACGCGTGCTGCGGGTGGCTCTTGAGGCCAGCGTAATGCACCTTCTCAATGCCGTCCTGCTGCTCCAGCCATTCGGCCAGGGTTTGGGCATTCGCGCAGTGGGCCTTCATCCGCAGGCTGAGTGTCTCCAGGCCCTTGAGGAAGATCCATGCATTGAACGGGCTCAGAGTCGGCCCGGCAGTGCGCAGGAAACCCACGACTTCTTTCATCTGCTCGCTACGCCCGGCAACCACGCCGCCCATGCAACGGCCCTGGCCGTCGATGAACTTGGTAGCCGAGTGCAGCACAATGTCCGCGCCCAGCTTCAACGGCTGCTGCAACGCAGGCGTGCAGAAGCAGTTATCGACGATCAACATGGCGCCCTTGGCGTGCGCCACGTCGGCCAGCGCAGCGATGTCCACCAACTCGGCCAGCGGGTTGGACGGCGACTCGACAAACAGCAATTTGGTGTTGGCCTTGATCGCTGCATCCCAACCGGAGAGGTCCGCCAGAGGCACGTAGTCGACTTCGATACCGAAGCGCTTGAAGTACTTCTCAAACAGGCTGATGGTCGAACCGAACACGCTGCGCGACACCAGCACGTGGTCGCCGGCGCTGCACAGGCTCATCACCACAGCCAGGATCGCGGCCATGCCGGTCGCCGTGGCCACCGCTTGCTCAGCACCTTCCAGGGCCGCAATACGCTCTTCGAACGCACGCACCGTCGGGTTGGTGTAGCGCGAATAAACGTTGCCCGGCACTTCACCGGCAAAGCGCGCGGCGGCGTCGGCGGCCGTGCGGAACACGTAGCTTGAGGTGAAAAACATCGGGTCACCGTGCTCACCTTCCGGGGTACGGTGCTGCCCGGCGCGCACGGCCAGGGTATCGAACGCTACGCCATCGAGGTCGCTGTCCAACCGACCGGCATCCCATTCCTGACTCATGCTGCGACTCCTTACTCAATGCTTTATTTAAGATACAAAACCGGCCCCTCAGGGCCGGTGTTTACTCAGTTGTTGTACAGATCGATGATCGCGCTGACCGCCTGGGTCTTGATCTTCGACGAGTCGTTACGCGCCTGCTCGATCTTGTTCAGGTAGGCATCGTCAACGTCGCCGGTCACGTACTTGCCGTCAAATACCGCACAGTCGAACTGCTCGATCTTGATCTTGCCACCGCCGACCGCTTCGATCAGGTCCGGAAGGTCCTGATAGATCAGCCAGTCGGCGCCGATCAGGTCGGCCACGTCCTGGGTTGAACGGTTGTGGGCGATCAGTTCGTGGGCGCTCGGCATGTCGATACCGTACACGTTCGGGTAACGCACTGCTGGCGCAGCGGAGCAAAAGTACACGTTCTTCGCACCGGCTTCGCGAGCCATCTGAATGATCTGCTTGCACGTAGTGCCGCGCACGATGGAGTCATCCACCAGCATTACGTTCTTGCCGCGAAATTCCAGCTCGATGGCATTCAGCTTCTGGCGTACCGACTTCTTGCGGGCCGCCTGGCCCGGCATGATGAAGGTACGGCCGATGTAGCGGTTCTTGACGAAACCTTCGCGAAACTTCACGCCCAAGTGGTTGGCCAGTTCCAGCGCAGCGGTACGGCTGGTGTCCGGAATCGGGATGACCACGTCGATATCATGCTCAGGGCGCTCGCGCAGGATCTTGTCGGCGAGCTTCTCACCCATGCGCAGACGCGCCTTGTACACCGAAACGCCGTCGATGATCGAATCCGGACGCGCCAGGTAGACGTGTTCGAAGATGCACGGGGTGAGCTTCGGGGCAATCGCGCATTGACGCGTGTGCAGCTTGCCGTCTTCAGTGATGTAGACCGCCTCGCCTGGCGCCAGGTCGCGGATCAGGGTGAAGCCCAGCACGTCCAAAGACACGCTTTCGGAGGCGATCATGTACTCGACGCCCTCGTCGGTGTGACGCTGGCCGAACACGATCGGGCGAATGCCATGCGGGTCGCGGAAACCGACGATGCCATAACCGGTGATCATGGCCACGACCGCGTAGCCACCGACGCAACGGTTGTGCACGTCAGTCACGGCAGCGAACACATCTTCTTCGGTCGGCTGCAGCTTGCCGCGCTGCGCCAGCTCGTGCGCGAACACGTTGAGCAGCACTTCCGAGTCGGAGTTGGTGTTGACGTGGCGCAGGTCGGATTCGTAAATCTCCTTGGCCAGCTGTTCAACGTTGGTCAGGTTACCGTTGTGCGCCAGAGTAATGCCGTAAGGCGAGTTGACGTAAAACGGTTGAGCTTCGGCCGAGGTCGAGCTACCGGCAGTCGGGTAACGTACATGGCCAATGCCCATGTGCCCGACCAGGCGCTGCATGTGACGCTGATGGAACACGTCACGCACCAGGCCATTGTCCTTGCGCAGGAATAACCGGCCATCATGGCTGGTCACAATACCGGCAGCGTCCTGGCCGCGGTGCTGGAGGACGGTTAGCGCGTCATACAGCGCCTGATTCACGTTCGACTTACCGACGATACCGACGATGCCACACATGCGACGCAACCCCTACTTAATGAATCTTGACTGAACACAACTTACTGAGGCGTTTTGGCCGGCAAGAGGTGTTCCTTGAACGGAAGATCAGCGGGTACGCTGATTCCGCTGGCCAGCCACTGACTGCTCCACCCCAAAATGAGGTTCTTGGACCAGTCGGCAACCAATAGAAATTTTGGCACGAGTACCGACTCTTGCCACCACGAATCCTGCTGTACCGGCCCCAGGCTCAACAGCCCCACCGCCACGACCACCAGCAACGCACCGCGTGCGGCGCCGAAGGCCATGCCGAGAAATCGATCGGTCCCGGAGAGGCCGGTGACACGTATCAACTCGCCAATAAGATAATTGACCATTGCTCCCACCAGCAGCGTGGCGATGAACATGATGGCGCAGCCCGCGATAACGCGAGCCGAAGGTGTTTCGATGTACCCGGCCAGGTAAACCGAGAGTGAACCACCAAACATCCAGGCTACGACCCCTGCGATGATCCAGGTCAGCAACGACAGTGCTTCTTTTACGAAGCCGCGGCTTAGACTGATCAAAGCGGAGATGGCGACAATTGCAACGATCGCCCAATCAACCCAGGTAAATGGCACAGTGCAGCCTACGGTCGGATAAGGCGGCGCATTTTAGCAGAGCGTCGGGCTGTCGGTAAGCTGTGTTTGTGGGTGCTTTGCAAAATCAATCGGTTGCAGCGAGTTAATGCGGGAGGGGGCTTGTTCCCGATAGCGGCCTGTCAGCGATAGACAGGCTGACTGACACATTGCCATCGGGAGCAAGCCCCCTCCCACAGTTGACTGCACCCCACGCTGAGACCGAGGCGGAATCAGCCGCGCTCAGGCTGGAAGCGCACCACAAAACCGTTGAGGTTCTGCTGGCGACCCAACAAGTCCCGAAGGCGATCCGCCTCGGCGCGCTCGATCAGCGGCCCGATAAACACCCGATTCTTGCCATCTGCACTGCGGATATAGGCGTTATAGCCTTGAGCGCGCAGTTTTTTCTGCAAGGCGTCGGCGCTTTCACGGCTGGCCAAACTGGCGAGCTGGATCGACCAACTGATCGGCAGGCCATTGGGGTCGATACGGCTTTGCCCCACATCCGGTTTACCCGGCGCGGCAGGTTGCGGCGCCACCGGCTTGGGCGCTGGCGCAGGCGCCGCAGGTTTGGCGGCAACAGCCGGCGCCGGAGCAGGCTTGACCACCGGCACACTCGGCTGCACCGGCATCGAAGGGGCTGCTGGCGCAGCGACTTCATCTTCGCTCGGCACGGGTTCTTGCGGCAACGCCTGCGGCTCGGGCACGACCACAGGTTCCACTTGAACCTGGGGCACCACCGGCATTTGCGGTGCCGCCGGAGCGTCTACCACCACTTGGCGTTGTTCGTCCTGCCGGGAAAACAGCATGGGCAGAAAAATCACCGCCAGCGCCACCAACACCAGGGCTCCAACCATTCGCTGCTTGTATGCGCTATCAAGTAATGCCATGTGCAGCTTCCTTCGTGGAGCGCCGGGTCAGCCACTCTAGCGCCTCGGCAACACAATAAAATGATCCGAACAACAGAATCTCGTCGTCAGGCGTGGCCACTGCGCACTGCGCCTCAAGGGCATCAGTGACGCTTGCATACGACGCCACCGACGCCCCAAGGTTCTGCAAGGCCAGGTGCAACTCGGCGGCCGGGCGGCTGCGCGGCGTATCCAGTGGCGCCACCGCCCAGGCCTGCACATTGCCCAGCAGCGGCGCAACCACGCCGTCCAGGTCCTTGTCGGCGAGCAGCCCGAACACCGCAAGGCGGCGCCCGACCGGCGCCGCACGCGACAGGCGCTGCGCCAGGTACTCGGCAGCATGCGGGTTATGCCCCACATCCAGCAGCAGGTTCAAGCGTTTGCCTTGCCAGTCGAACACGCGACGGTCCAGGCGGCCCACCACACGAGTCGCCAGCAAGGTGGCGGCAATCTGCTCGGGACGCCACGGCAGGTCCAACAGCAAATAGGCTTGCAACGCGAGCGCGGCGTTTTCCATCGGCAAGTTCAGCAGCGGTAAATCACACAGCTCGACAACGTCGCCGCGTGCATCACGCCCGCGCCACTGCCAATGCCGGTCGCCGATGTCGAGCGTGAATTCGCGCCCGCGCAGGTAAAACGCACAATCGAGTTCGCGCACCTTGTCGAGCAACGGTTGCGGCGGGTCCAGGTCACCACACAGCGCAGGCTTGCCCTGGCGCAAGATCCCGGCTTTTTCATACGCGACGGACTCACGCGTATTGCCCAGATAATCGGCATGATCGATGCCGATGCTGGTGATCAGCGCCAGGTCGGCGTCCACCACGTTGACCGTGTCCAGGCGCCCACCCAAACCGACTTCGAGGACGACCACGTCCAATTGCGCGCGCTCGAACAGCCAAAAAGCCGCCAAGGTGCCCATTTCGAAGTAAGTCAGGGAAATTTCGCCTCGCCCCGCATCCAGTGCGGCGAAGGCTTCGCACAGCTGCTCGTCAGTGGCTTCGACGCCATTGAGCTGCACCCGCTCGTTGTAACGCAGCAAGTGCGGCGAGCTGTACACGCCAACCGTCAGCCCTTGGGCTTGCAGCAGCGCCGCCACAAAGGCACAGGTCGAGCCTTTGCCGTTGGTGCCGGTCACCGTGATCACGCGCGGCGCCGGTCGGCCCAACCCAAGGCGGGCCGCTACCTGTTGCGAGCGCTCCAGGCCCATGTCGATGGCTGACGGATGCAACTGCTCAAGGTAAGCGAGCCATTCGCCCAGGGTTCGCTGGGTCATAGGTTTGCAGGCACCGGCGGCACAACGATTGGCTCGATTTTAGGCGCGACGTACACCGGCGTCGGCAGGCCCATCATCTGCGCCAGCAGGCTACCCAAGCGCGGGCGCAACTCGCCACGCGCAATAATCATGTCGATTGCGCCGTGCTCCAGCAGGAACTCGCTGCGCTGGAAACCTTCCGGCAGTTTTTCGCGAACTGTTTGCTCGATCACGCGCGGGCCGGCAAAGCCGATCAACGCCTTGGGCTCGCCGACGATCACGTCACCCAGCATCGCCAGGCTGGCGGAAACGCCGCCGTAGACCGGGTCGGTCAGTACGGAAATGAACGGAATGCCTTCTTCGCGCAGACGCGCCAATACCGCGGAGGTCTTGGCCATTTGCATCAGGGAAATCAGCGCTTCCTGCATACGCGCGCCACCGGAGGCGGCGAAGCAGATCATCGGGCAACGGTTTTCCAGCGCGTAGTTGGCGGCACGTACAAAACGCTCACCGACGATGGCGCCCATGGAGCCGCCCATGAACGAGAACTCAAAGGCGGAAACCACCACCGGCATGCCCAGCAGCTTGCCGCTGACGGAGATCAGCGCGTCTTTTTCGCCGGTTTGCTTCTGCGCGGCGGTCAGGCGGTCCTTGTACTTCTTGCCGTCGCGGAACTTGAGACGGTCAACCGGCTCCAGGTCAGCGCCCAGCTCGTTACGGCCATCGGCATCCAGGAAGATGTCGATGCGGGCGCGGGCGCCGATACGCATGTGGTGGTTGCACTTGGGGCAAACGTCCAGGGTCTTTTCCAGCTCAGGGCGGTAGAGCACCGCCTCGCAGGATGGGCACTTGTGCCACAGACCTTCAGGAACCGAGCTTTTCTTCACCTCGGAACGCATGATCGAAGGGATCAGTTTGTCTACTAACCAGTTGCTCATGCTTTCTTTCTCCAGTACCGGTGGCTTGAACACAGCCCCGCGTATGCCCTTGAGCTAAATTCATATGTGGCGATGACACAGGCTGGACGGGGTCAGACGTTCGACCGGCCATTTCCTGCCTGTATCCTCAGCCTTCCAGACAACCTGCCAGCGCAGGGTTGCCACTTCATTTCCGGGCCTCCCACAGGTGGCGCCGGTGCTGTTTTACACAGTGGTAGTTATGGACGGCGGCAGACTGCCAGCCGTCACATCGCGCCACTGCTGTTGCGCACGGCCTGCATGAACGCGCGAATCTTGTGGTGGTCCTTGATACCTTTGCCCTGCTCTACCCCGCCGCTGACATCCACCGCGTACGGCCGCACCTGTTCGATGGCTGCCGCGACATTGGCCGGGGTAAGCCCACCGGCGAGGATAATCGGCAAGCGCAAGCCCTCAGGAATCAGCGCCCAGTCGAAGGCCTCGCCGGTACCGCCCGGCACGCCCTCGACATAGGTGTCCAACAGCACCCCGCGAGCACCGGCATAGGCGGCACACGCCGCGGCGATGTCATCCCCCGCCTTGACGCGCAGCGCCTTGATATACGGGCGCTGGTAACTCTCGCACTCCTCAGGGCTTTCATCGCCATGAAATTGCAGCAGGTCGAGTGGTACGGCATCCAGGGTTTCATTGAGTTCGCAGCGGCTGGCGTTGACGAACAAGCCAACGGTGGTTACGAACGGCGGCAGCGCAGCGATGATCGCGCGCGCCTGCAGCACATTCACCGCTCGCGGGCTCTTGGCATAAAACACCAAACCAATCGCGTCCGCGCCCGCCTCGACTGCCGCCAGCGCGTCTTCTATGCGGGTGATCCCGCAAATCTTGCTGCGAACGGCGGACATGTCGTAGAAACCTCAGGGATTAAGCCGGGAAAGTCCCGGATGGTAACAAAAGCTTTTCCGGGCGTCAGCCGCCAAGTTCGCTGAAACCTGTGAGGAAGTGTGGCCCGATGAAACGATCCGGCAATTGGAACTCGTCGTGGTACTCCACATTCACCAGGTACAGTCCGAAGGGATGTGCCGTGACCCCGCCCGTGCGGCGCACACGACTTTCGAGTACTTCCCTGGCCCATTCCACCGGGCGCTCGCCGGTGCCGATGGTCATCAGCACGCCGGCAATGTTGCGCACCATATGGTGCAGGAAGGAACCGGCACGAATATCCAGCACGATCATCTTGCCGTGGCGCGACACGCGCAGGTGATGCACTTGCTTGATCGGCGACTTGGCCTGGCACTGGCCGGCACGGAAGGCGCTGAAGTCATGCACACCGACCAACTGTTGCGCGGCCTCGGCCATGCGCTCGGCGTCCAGCGGGCGATGGTTCCAGGTGATTTCCTGATTGAGGTGCGCCGGGCGGATCTGATCGTTATAGATCACGTAGCGGTAACGCCGCGCGATGGCCTTGAAGCGCGCATGAAAATGCGCGGGCATGACCTTGGCCCAACTGACGCTTACGTCATGCGGCAAATTGATATTGGCGCCCATTACCCACGCTTTCATGCTGCGTTCGGCCTGAGTGTCAAAGTGCACCACCTGGCCACAGGCGTGCACACCGGCGTCGGTACGCCCGGCGCACATCAGCGAGACGGGCGAGTCGGCGACCTTCGACAAGGCCTTTTCCAGGGTTTCCTGAACCGTCAGCACGCCTGAAGCCTGGCGCTGCCACCCGCAATAGCGCGAGCCTTTATATTCAACGCCCAAGGCGATGCGGTTAAAGCCTGCGGCCGCCATTTCGGCGGCCGCGTTATCTATATTTGCCAAGAACTGAGAGCCTGATGAGTTGCGCAAAGGCGGCCATTATAAGGCGATGGACGTGAGAGCGGCGCTTTTGTTGCAGGCCAAATGAAGCGCTAATGCGCAAACGGGCTTGCTCGCGATGGCGCAGTGCCAGTCAAGTTATGCCTCGACTGACCTTACGCATCGCGAGCAAGCCCGCTGCCACAGTGGATTTGCGCCGCAGTTTAAATTTTACCGAGCATTTCCTTGGCTTCGCCGCGCTGGGTTTCATCACCTTCGGTCAGCACTTCGGACAGGATGTCGCGCGCACCGTCCGCATCCCCCATGTCGATGTAGGCCTGGGCCAGGTCGAGCTTGGTGGCAACTTCATCGGTGCCGGAAAGGAAGTCGAATTCCGGCTCATCATCTCCCAACGCCGCATCGTCAGCGGTGAACGTAGGTTCGATGCGCGGATGCTCCAGGCTCTGCGACAAGCGATCCAGCTCGGCGTTGACATCATCAAGCTCTGAAGCAAAGGCATCGGGTTTGGCCGCAGCGGCCGGCTCATCGGCCAGCGACAGGTCAAAGTCTTCCGGCAGGTCAAAATCGTCGAGCGCGGCAGGCGTCAGGGTTGGAGGTTCAACCGCCGGCACGTCCTTCATCTGGTCTTCGAGGCCCGACAGAAAGTCATCGTCCGACGGTGCGGAAGCCGGCGACTCCAGTTGCAGGTCAAGGTCAAAGTCGGACAGATCATCCGGGGCGGCCTTGGCTTCAGTCTGGCTTTTGAGCAGCGACTCAAAGCTCGGCGCGTCTTCCGGGCGAACCACCGCAGGCGATGCCGCTTCCAAATCGTCCAGGCTCAGGTCGAAATCAGTGTCGAATGCGTCAGGCTCCGCGGCGGGTGGCGCGGGCTTGTCTTCAAGCAAATTCTTCACGTATTGAGCGTCCAGCGCCGCGGCGGCGACTGCCGCGCTGACACCCGCCGCTACCACAGCCATGGCGGGAAAGCGGTTCTTGAGCTGCTCGACCTGGGCATGGTTTTCACCATTGGCCACCAGTTGACGCTCTTGGGTGACAAAGCCGTCCTTGTCGCTTTGCAGGCCATACACTTCCATCAACTTCAAGCGCAGGTCGCTGCGCTTGGGTTCGCGCTTGATCGCCTGCTCCAACATATCAGCGGCCTGGTTCAAGTGGCCGCGGTCGATATGCGATTGAGCCTGCGCCAGTGCATCGTTGGAATTGGCCGGGGCCACCGCAACGGCCAACGGCGCGAGCACGGAAGCAACCGTCGGCACCACGACCGGGTCAACCACCGGCGCCGGAGCTGGCGCGGCAGCCGCCAACTTGACGCTCGGCGGCGCAACCTCCAAGCCTTCGAAACTGTCAGGTGGCAGGTCGTGATCGACACTCGACGTGAACGCCGACTCTTCGGCCAGTGCCCGCGCCATACGCAGGTGTTTTTCTTCTTCGAGACGGGCATTACGATGACGCGCCCATAACAGCAGGAGCAACAACACCAGTAAACCCGCCGCACCGCCGATCACGCCGAGCACGATCGGGTTGGTCAGCAGCTCATTGAATTTGCCTTCGGTGCTGGCAGGTTCGGCAGCCGGCTGGATGGCCTCGGGTGCAGGCGCGGGTTCAGGCACTGCGGCTGTCGACGCAGCATCCTGGGCAGCAGCAGCATCGTCGAGCGCCGCATCCGAGTCCGCGGGAGTTGCGGCAGGCTCAGCGGCCAACTGAGCAGGCATCGCCGCAGTCGCCTGCGCCGCCGGGTCAGCCTGCAACCTGGCCAACTGATCGTTTTTTAGCTGGATCAGCTTTTGCAACTTATCCAGTTGGCTTTGCAAGTCAGCCGCACGGCTTTTCAGCTCAGCGTTATCACGGCGCGTGGTGTCCAGCTCTTCCTGGGTCATCGCCAGCTTGTCGCTCAACGCGCGGCCATCACCGGCCGCTCCCTGCGCGCCTTTTTTGGCGGCTTCGGCCGAAACCAGGCTCAAGTTGTCCTTGGCAGTGGTGCTCGACGGCGCGTTGCCCGCCTCGGTACGCCGGGTGGCGTCCAGTTGCTGCTTGCCCAGGGCTTGATTGCTGGCGGTACGACGACCTTCGCGCCAAGCCGCGTTTTGCTTGCTCACTTCGGCAATCGCTTCGGGCTGTGGCAGGCTGCTCGCTTGCACGCGATCCGGCAGACGCAGGACCTGGCCGGTTTTCAGGCGGTTGATATTGCCGTCGATAAAGGCGTCCGGGTTCAGCGCCTGGATGGCCAGCATGGTTTGCTGGACCGAGGCGCCATTACGGTTCTTCGCGGCAATTTCCCACAAAGTGTCGCGAGAAGTCGTGGTGTGGCGGGCGGATTTGCTGATGTTCGGTGCGTTATTGGCCGGTACAGTAGCCGTGGGTGCGGTATTGCCCGGTGCACTCAAGCGTGGGGCGGGCGCGCCGGCAGTCGGCGCCGTCTGTTCGAACTTGGCCGGGTCGAGCAGCACACTGTAGTCGCGCATCAGACGGCCATTGGGCCACTGCACTTGCAGCAGGAAGCGTACGTAGGAATCAGGCAACGGCTTGCTGGAGGTGACGCGCACCACGCTGCGACCGTTGGGGTTGACCACCGGGGTGAACGTCAGGTCATTGAGAAACGCTTGGCGATCCACGCCTGCATTCACGAACGCTTGTTCGGATGCCAGGCTCGGGGTGATTTCGGAAGCAGTGAGGCCACCGACATCGAGCAATTCAATTTCCACCGACAGTGGCTGGTTCAACTTCGACTTGAGGGTCATCTCCCCAAGTTGCAGCGCCTGCGCCATACCGGAGGTCAGCGCCGAGGCGGCCGCTATTGCTAACACCAGTTTGCGAACTTGAACCATAGCCTCATCCTTTGTGTGAACACTCCCCGGCCTGCGAGAAGGTTGGTAACCGCTGCCATAAGGCATGGCGAGCCGATAGGTTACCGACGCGCTTCTGTTCCGCTTAGGGCCAAGCATAGCGCTTGGCTAGAATCAATCTACAAATTGCACCCAAGTATCTTTTACGCAAGGCCTTTTATCAACAACTGCGCCAATTGCACGGCATTCAGTGCTGCACCTTTGCGTACGTTATCTGACGTCAGCCATAGATTTAGTTCCGCCGGGTCGTCCACACCCGCACGCACTCTGCCGACATAGACCACATCCTGGCCAACCGCATCACCCACGGCGGTGGGGTAGTCGCCCTCCTCCACCCGCTCGATACCCGGCGCAGCGTCGAGTGCACGGTTGACGGCGGCAAGGTCGACCGCCGCACCCAACTGCAATGACACGGTCAGGCTATCGCCAAAAAACACCGGCGCTTGAACGCAGGTCGCGGAAATCTTCAGCAAAGGAGTTTCCAGCACTGCACGCAGTTCGTGTACGAGACGCTTCTCCAGGGCTGTATGACCTTGGGCATCCGGCGTGCCGACTTGTGCCAGCAGGTTGAAAGCCATCTGCCGATCAAAGAACGCGGGCTCCAGTGGGCGTACATTCAGCAGCTCGGCGGTTTGGCGGGCCAGTTCACTGACAGCCTCACGGCCTTGCGCCGATACAGCCAGGTTAGCGGTGACGCTGACGCGCTGAATATCCAGCAAACCGCGCAGCGGTGCCAGGACCACCGCGAGGTTGGTCGCGGACGGGCTTGGGCTGCCGAGCTGGAAGGGCTTTTTCAGGCCTTGCAGAATGTGCGCGTTGGCTTCCGGCACCACTTGGGGCGCCTGCTCGGGCGGCAAGGCACCGGAAAGGTCGATCACCGAGCAGCCTGCGGCGGTGGCGCGCGGAGCGAAACTGAGGGTCACTGCCGGGCCGGCCGCGAAGAACGCGAGTTGCACTTTGCTGAAGTCAAATTCATCGACTTCCTTAACCCGCACGTTTTTGCCGCGAAACGGCACTGAGGCGCCGGCAGAGTTGTTGCCCGCCAGCAGGTACAGCGTGCCAACCGGGAATGCCAGCTCTTCGAGGATCTGCACCAGGGTTTCGCCAACCGTGCCGGTGGCGCCGATCACTGCGATATCAAAGGTCTGGGTCATGCTGGCTGCCTCGGGCATTGCGGGGGGAGCGGCACTTTACCGGGTGGCTGGGGGTGAGGCAATTAACCTGGCTTTTTGGATGGGCTGATGGCCTCATCGGGAGCAAGCCCCCTCCCACATTCGGATGTGGGAGCACCTTTGAATTGTGGGAGGGGGCTTGCTCCCGATGAGGCCTTAAAGAGCAACAAAAAACCCGCGCCTGTCACCAGAACGCGGGTTCTTGATTAGCAGCAGCGATTACCGCTCCAGCAAAATCCGCAGCATGCGACGCAGCGGTTCGGCCGCGCCCCACAGCAGTTGGTCGCCTACGGTGAACGCGCCCAGGTACTGCGTGCCCATGTTCAGCTTGCGCAGGCGCCCAACCGGCACATTCAGGGTGCCCGTCACCTTGGTAGGGCTAAGCTCCTGCATGCTGATATCACGGTTGTTCGGCACCAGCTTGACCCAAGGGTTGTGCTGGCTGATCAGCCCTTCAATATCCGCGATCGGCACATCTTTGTTCAGCTTGATGGTCAGCGCCTGGCTGTGGCAACGCATTGCGCCAATGCGCACACAAATGCCATCTACCGGGATCGGGTTCTTGAAGCGGCCCAGAATCTTGTTGGTCTCAGCCTGAGCCTTCCACTCTTCACGGCTTTGCCCGTTCGGCAGTTCCTTATCGATCCAGGGGATCAAGCTACCCGCCAATGGCACACCGAAGTTTTCGGTCGGGTAAGCATCACTGCGCATGGCTTCGGCCACGCGGCGGTCGATGTCGAGAATCGCACTGGCCGGGTCGGCCAGTTGATCGGCAACGGCAGCGTGGGTTGCGCCCATTTGCTTGATCAGTTCGCGCATGTTCTGCGCGCCGGCGCCGGAGGCGGCTTGATAAGTCATCGCGCTCATCCACTCGACCAGGCCAGCTTCGAACAAGCCACCCAGGCCCATCAGCATCAGGCTGACGGTGCAGTTGCCACCGACGTAGTTCTTGGTGCCGGCGTCCAGCTGCTGGTCGATGACCTTGCGGTTAACCGGGTCGAGAATGATGACCGCGTCGTCCTGCATGCGCAGGCTTGAGGCGGCGTCGATCCAGTAACCCTGCCAGCCGGCTTCGCGCAGTTTAGGGAAGACTTCGCTGGTGTAGTCGCCACCCTGGCAGGTCAAAATCACGTCGAGGGTTTTCAGCTCTTCAATGCTGTAGGCGTCCTTGAGCGGGGCAATATCCTTGCCCACGGACGGCCCTTGGCCACCCACGTTCGACGTGGTGAAAAACACCGGCTCAATAAGATCGAAATCCTGCTCTTCCAGCATCCGCTGCATGAGCACGGAACCGACCATACCGCGCCAACCGATCAGACCTACACGTTTCATCGCAACTACACCTTGTTAAAAAGTGGGCCGCCTTGCAGCAACAACTGCAAGCGGGCCCGAGAGATTACAGATTCCGCAGGGCGGCGACTACTGCGTCGCCCATTTCTTGCGTACCGACTTTGGTGCAACCTTGTGACCAAATGTCACCGGTGCGCAGGCCCTGATCCAGAACCAGGCTGACGGCCTTCTCGATGGCATCCGCCGCGTCACTCAAGTTGAAGCTGTAACGCAGCATCATCGAGACCGACAAGATGGTCGCCAACGGGTTGGCAATGCCCTGGCCCGCGATGTCCGGCGCCGAACCGTGGCACGGCTCGTACATGCCCTTGTTATGGGTGTCCAGCGACGCCGACGGCAGCATGCCGATAGAACCGGTGAGCATTGAGGCCTGGTCGGACAGAATGTCGCCGAACAGGTTGTCGGTGACGATCACGTCGAACTGCTTGGGCGCGCGCACCAGTTGCATGGCGGCGTTGTCGACGTACATGTGGCTCAGCTCGACGTCCGGGTAGTCCTTGGCGACTTCTTCGACGATTTCGCGCCACAGCTGGCTGGAGGCCAACACGTTGGCTTTATCCACCGAACAGACCTTTTTGCTGCGCACGCGGGCCATGTCGAAACCGACACGCGCGATACGGCGGATTTCGCTCTCGCTGTACGGCAGGGTGTCGTAGGCCTGGCGCTCGCCGTTTTCGAGTTCACGCACGCCGCGCGGCGAGCCGAAATAGATACCGCCGGTCAGCTCACGCACAATCAGAATATCCAGGCCCGCCACCACTTCCGGCTTCAAGCTCGAAGCGTCGGCCAGTTGCGGGTAGAGGATCGCCGGGCGCAGGTTGCCGAACAGGCCCAACTGCGCGCGGATTTTCAACAGGCCGCGTTCCGGGCGAATGTCGCGTTCGATCTTGTCCCATTTCGGGCCACCCACGGCGCCCAGCAACACCGCGTCAGCCGCGCGTGCACGCTCCAGGGTTTCGTCGGCCAGCGGCACGCCGTGCTTGTCGATGGCAGCGCCGCCGATCACGTCGTGGCTCAGTTCGAAGCCCAGGCTGTACTGGGTGTTGGCCAATTCCAGGACTTTGACCGCTTCGGCCATGATTTCCGGGCCAATACCGTCGCCAGGGAGAATCAGAATCTGCTTGCTCATGCGTTCCTCATTTCATCAAGCGACCCGCCCATGGGCAGGCCGGGAAAAATTAATCCGCCCAGACCACCAGCACGTCGGTGCTGAAGGTGCCGTCGGCTTGAATCTCGAAATAATCGCGGACCTCCTGGCCCATCGACTGTTGCAGTGCCAGGATCGCAGCGCGCAACACCTCTGGCGTGCGCATGCGCTCAACCCACGAGGTGTATTCCAAACGCAGGCGCTGGCGACTGCTGTTACGTACGTGCAACCCGGCTTCGCTGAGTTGGCGCATCCACTCGCCGGCGGAGTAATCGCGCACGTGGCTGGTGTCGCGCAACACTTCGACGGTTTGCAGGTAAGTGTCCAACAGCGGGCTGCCCGGTGACAAGACGTCAACGAAGGCCGCCACGCCACCCGGTTTGAGCACCCGGCGCACTTCACGCAGGGCCAGGCCGAGGTCACTCCAGTGGTGCGCCGAATAGCGGCTGAACACGAAGTCGAACTCGCCCGCGGCGAACGGCAAACGCTCGGCGGCGCCGTGCACCGTGCGGATGTTATTCAGGCCACGGTCTACGGCTGCAGCGGCAACCACGTCGAGCATCGGCTGGGACAAGTCGTAGGCGACGACTTCTTTAACCAGTGGCGCCACGTTGAAGCTCACATGGCCGGCCCCGCAACCCAAATCCAGCAGCCGTGCAGCGCCCTGCCCGGCCAGTTCGGCCTGAAGCAGCGCGAATTCGGTGCCTTGGGCGTGCACGGCGCTGCTCAGGTAGGCCGAGGCTTGCTCGCCGAATTGTTTTTGCACGACTTGGGTGTGGGCGGTGTTGGTCATGGTGAGTCTCTTGGATTTTGTGTGGTTAACACTGGCCTCATCGGGAGCAAGCCCCCTCCCACAATTGATCCGATTTCTTCAGTTGAAATGCAATCAAATGTGGGAGGGGGCTTGCTCCCGATGGCGGCGGCCCTGCCTACATAGAATCAAGCATCGCGAAACAACCAGGGCTGACTCGCCCGGTGTTTGGCTTCAAACGCCGCAATCGCGTCGCCGTCCTGCAGGGTCAGGCCGATGTCATCCAGGCCGTTGACCAGGCAGTGCTTGCGGAACGCGTCGACTTCAAAGTGATAAACCTTGCCGTCCGGGCGGGTCACGGTCTGCGCCACCAGGTCGACGGTCAACTGGTAGCCCACAGCCGCCTCGACTTGCTGGAACAGCTCATCCACTTCAGCGTCGCTCAAGATGATCGGCAGCAAGCCGTTCTTGAAGCTGTTGTTGAAGAAAATGTCGGCGTAGCTCGGCGCGATGATGCTGCGAAAGCCATATTCTTCCAGCGCCCACGGCGCGTGCTCACGGCTGGAGCCGCAGCCGAAGTTCTCACGGGCAAGTAACACGCTGGCGCCCTGGTAGCGCTCGGCGTTAAGCACAAAATCCTTGTTCAACGGGCGCTTGGAGTTGTCCTGGTAGGCGTAGCCCACGTCCAGGTAGCGCCACTCATCGAACAGGTTAGGGCCGAACCCGGTGCGCTTGATCGACTTCAAAAATTGCTTGGGGATGATCTGGTCGGTGTCCACGTTGGCACGGTCCAACGGCGCGACCAAACCGGTGTGTTGGGTGAAAGCTCTCATCGGGTTTTCCTCAGATCAATTCGCGAACGTCGATGAAACGACCGTTGACGGCAGCCGCAGCGGCCATCGCCGGGCTGACCAAGTGGGTACGCCCGCCGTTGCCCTGGCGCCCTTCGAAGTTACGGTTGGAGGTGGACGCGCAATGCTCGCCCGACTCCAAACGGTCCGGGTTCATCGCAAGGCACATCGAGCAACCCGGCTCACGCCATTCAAAACCGGCTTCCAGGAAAATCTTGTCCAGGCCTTCCGCTTCGGCCTGCGCTTTAACCAGGCCCGAGCCTGGCACCACGATGGCTTGCTTGATGGTCGAGGCGACTTTGCGGCCCTTGGCGATCGCGGCGGCGGCACGCAGGTCTTCGATGCGCGAATTGGTGCAGGACCCGATGAACACACGGTCCAACTGGATATCGGTGATCGCCTGGTTGGCTTTGAGCCCCATGTATTTCAAGGCACGCTCGATGGAGCCGCGCTTGACCAGGTCGGCTTCCTTGGCCGGGTCCGGCACGTTCTGGTCAACCGCCACGACCATCTCCGGCGAGGTGCCCCAGCTGACTTGTGGCTTGATCCGGGTAGCGTCGAGCTCAACCACGGTGTCGAACACCGCATCGGCGTCGGACACCAGGTCTTTCCAGGCTTCGACCGCTGCGTCCCAGTCTGCGCCTGCCGGAGCAAATGGGCGGCCCTTGACGTACTCAACGGTTTTTTCGTCGGCCGCCACCATGCCGACACGGGCACCGGCTTCGATGGACATGTTGCAGATGGTCATGCGGCCTTCGATGGACAGGTCGCGAATCGCGCTGCCAGCGAACTCGATGGCATGGCCATTACCGCCGGCCGTGCCGATCTTGCCGATGACCGCGAGCACGATGTCTTTGGCGGTCACGCCGAACGGCAAGGTGCCTTCGACGCGCACCAACATGTTCTTCATTTTCTTGGCGACCAGGCACTGCGTGGCGAACACATGTTCCACCTCGGAGGTGCCGATACCGTGCGCCAACGCGCCGAACGCGCCGTGGGTCGAGGTGTGGGAGTCGCCGCAGACCACGGTCATGCCAGGCAAGGTGGCGCCCTGCTCCGGGCCGATCACGTGGACGATGCCCTGGCGAACGTCATTCATCTTGAATTCGGTAATGCCGTATTCGTCGCAATAGTCATCGAGGGTCTGCACCTGCAAACGCGACACGGTGTCGACAATCGCTTCGATGCCGCCCTTGCGCTCCGGGGTGGTCGGTACGTTGTGGTCCGGGGTGGCGATGATCGAGTCGACGCGCCATGGCTTGCGCCCGGCCAGCCGCAGGCCTTCAAACGCTTGAGGCGAGGTCACTTCATGGATGATGTGACGGTCGATATAGATCAGCGACGAACCATCGTCGCGCCGTTTCACTTCATGCGAATCCCAAAGCTTGTCGTAAAGCGTTTTGCCGGCCATCGGTTGGTCCTCATCATCGGTGTTTCTATGCCCCGGGCCTTGAGCGGCTCAATAACCCTTTGGCTTGTGAGGCCGATGGTATGGCGCTACATTAAATAACTCAAATTCATATTTTTTATGCTTTGGATTACTAACTGGAATACCACAATGGACTTGGCCAACCTCAACGCCTTTATAGCCATCGCCGAGACTGGCAGCTTCTCCGGCGCCGGTGAACGGCTGTATCTGACACAACCGGCGATCAGCAAGCGCATTGCCGGCCTGGAGCAGCAACTCAAGGTGCGCCTGTTTGATCGGCTGGGCCGCGAAGTCGGCTTGACCGAGGCCGGGCGCGCGCTGCTGCCGCGTGCCTATCAGATTCTGAACGTACTGGAGGACACCCGCCGCGCGCTGACCAACCTCACCGGTGAAGTCAGCGGTCGGCTGACCCTGGCCACCAGCCACCATATTGGCCTGCACCGCTTGCCGCCGATCCTGCGCACCTTTACCCGGGAATACCCTAACGTGGCGCTGGACATTCAGTTCCTCGATTCGGAGGTGGCCTATGAAGAAATCCTGCATGGCCGCGCTGAAGTGGCGGTAATCACGCTGGCACCCACTCCGCACAACCTGATACGCGCGACGCCGGTGTGGGATGACCCGCTGGATTTTGTGGTAGCGCCGGAGCACAGCTTGACCGGCAACGGTGCGGTGAAGCTTTCGGACGTTGCCCGGCACCCGGCGGTTTTCCCCGGCGGCAACACGTTTACCCACCATATTGTCAGCCGGTTGTTCGAAGCCCAGGGCCTGACGCCAAACATCGCGATGAGCACCAACTACCTGGAAACCATCAAGATGATGGTTTCGATCGGCCTGGCCTGGAGCGTATTGCCGCGCACCATGCTGGATGAACACGTGGCAACCATCGCTTTGCCAGGCATACAGCTCAGTCGCCAGCTAGGCTATATAGTGCACACCGAAAGGACGCTGTCGAATGCTGCGCGGGCCTTCATGAGCCTATTGGATGCACAGGTCGATATGCCAGGGATACCGGCATGAAGCTGTGCGGCCTAAAGGTCTGAATACACCCCGCCGAACGCCCATTGAGCGAAGGCCCGTTGATAATGCGCAACCCCGTCGATTCCGCGCCACCGTTGCCCCGCGTTCACGCCCTTGACCCACAAGGCGCGGAACACAGTTGGGACAGCGCCCCGCAGTTGCTGGCAGCCCTTGATGCTGCCCGACTGGGCGCCTGGTATTGGGAAATCGACACAGGCCGCGTCACCTGGTCACGGGGCACACAGGCGCTGTTCGGCTTCGATCCGCGCCTGCCTTTACCCACAGACCTCAACTACCTGGACCTGTTGGCGCCGTCGGACCGCGACCGGGTGGTGCGCGCGTTTGATGCGATGGTGGCGGGCGAACCGATCGAGCAGACCATGCACCATCACATCCTCTGGCCGGATGGCACGCATCACTGGCTGGAGATCAGTGGCAGCCTGGCGCCGGACAAGGCCGGCCGGCCGCGCATGATGGGTGTGATCCGCGAAACCACTTATCAGCGCGAGCGCAAGCACGCCCTCAAAGACAGCCAGGAGCGCCTCGACCTCGCCCTGCACTCGGCGCAACTGGGCACTTGGGACTGGCACATACCCACCGGCATGCTTTACGGCTCGGCCCGCGCCGCGCAACTGCACGGCCTGCCGCCGGAACCGTTTCACGAATCCTTCGAGGCTTTTTTCGAGGGCATGCCTGACGAAGAACGCGAGAACCTGCGTGATGCTTATCGCACCCTGCGCGAAGGCGAGGCCGGCAATTACCACCTGACTTACCGCGTGCAACTGGAAAACGGCACCTCGCGCTACCTGGAAAGCCGCGCGCGCCTGTACCGGGATGAACACGGCGCGCCGCAGCGCATGGCCGGCACCCTGTTGGACATCACCGACCAGATCGAGCGCGAGCAGCGGCTCAGCGCCTCGGAAGAAAAATTTGCCAGTGTGTTCCAGGCCAGCCCCGACCCGATCTGCGTAACCCGCCTGGACAGCGGCGCGTTTATCGAGATCAACCCCGCCTTCACCCAAACCCTGGGCTTCACGGCCGCCGAGGTCATAAACCGGCGCGACGCGCAGAACGACCTGCAGGATGAGGCAAGCAAACACCTGCAGCATATTGAACAGGTGATTCGCGAGCAGGCGTTGAGCAATGTGGCCATCGTGGTGAATCACAAGAACGGCCAGCGCCTGACCTGCGTGATTTCCAGCCGGCTGATCAAGGTTGAAGGTCAACCCTGCATCGTCACGACCTTGCGCGACATTACCCAGCAGCAACGCGCGGAGGCCGCGCTGAAGGCCAGCGAAGAAAAGTTCGCCAAGGCCTTTCACTCCAGCCCCGACGCTATTTCCATCACCGAGCGCGACACCGGCCGCTACGTGGAGGTCAACGATGGGTTCTGCCGCCTGACCGGCTACCGCGCCGAAGAAGCGATTGGCCTGACGCTTTACCAGATCGGTATCTGGGCCGATGAAAACCAGCGCGCCGCGCTGTTGTCCGAACTGCAGATCAAGGGCCGCATTCAGCATCTGGAAATGCTTTGGCACAACAAGCGCGGTGAGGTTCTGGCCGTGGAAGTTTCGGTAGAACCAATCACCTTGAATGAAACACCGTGCCTGCTACTGACCGCGCGGGACGTGAGCCTGCTGAAAAACGCTCAGGCGCAGATTCGCCACTTGGCTTATCACGATCCGCTGACCAACCTGCCCAATCGCGCGTTGCTGATGGACCGCCTGAGCCAGCAGATCGCCCTGCTCAAGCGCCATGACTTGCGCGGCGCGTTGCTGTTCCTCGACCTTGACCACTTCAAGCACATCAACGATTCGCTCGGCCATCCGGTGGGCGACACCGTGTTGAAAATCGTCACCGCGCGCCTGGAAGCCAGCGTGCGCATGGAAGACACGGTGGCGCGCCTGGGCGGTGATGAATTTGTGGTACTGCTCAGCGGCCTGCAAGGTACCCGCACGCACGTCAGCGCCCACGTGCAGGAACTGGCGGATACGTTGCGCCGGCTGCTGTCGGAACCGATGTTCCTTGATGGTCACCGCTTGCACGTCACGCCGAGCATTGGCGTGGCGCTGATTCCCGATCACGGCTGCACACCGGCTGACCTGCTCAAGCGCGCCGACATTGCCCTGTATCGGGCCAAGGACTCAGGGCGCAACACCACGCAGATGTTCCACAACAGCATGCAAAAAACCGCCAGCGAGCGCCTGCGCATGGAGACCGACCTGCGCCTGGCACTCGGCCGTGGTGAGTTCAGCGTGCATTACCAACCCCAAGTGGATGCGCGTGGCAACCACATCGTCGGTGCCGAAGCCTTGGTGCGCTGGCAGCACCCGCAACTGGGCGCGCAGTCACCGGCCAAGTTTATCAAGGTGCTGGAGGACAGCGGCCTGATCCTGGAAGTCGGCACGTGGATTCTCGATGAAGCGTGCGGCGCTTTTGCGCAACTGATTGGCGAAGGGTTGGTGGACCCGTTGAATTTCAGTTTGTGCGTGAATATCAGCCCCCGACAGTTTCGCCAAAATGACTTTGTAGAGCGCGTGGCGCGCAGCCTCAAGCGGCATAAGCTGCCCTTCAGGCTACTGAAACTTGAGATCACGGAGGGCATCGTGATTCAGGACCTCGATGACACAGTGGCAAAGATGCGCCGACTGAAAAAACTCGGGGTCAGTTTTGCCATGGATGATTTCGGCACAGGCTACTCGTCGCTGACCTACCTCAAGCGCCTGCCGGTGGATGCGCTGAAGATCGACCAATCGTTTGTGCGCGACGCAACCCACGACCCCAACGACGCGGAGATCATCCGCGCCATCGTGGCCATGGCGTGCAGTCTGAACCTGGACGTGATTGCCGAGGGCGTGGAAACCCCGGAGCAACTGGCGTTCCTGCAAAAGCTGGGCTGCCATTTGTTCCAGGGTTATTTGCACAGCCGGCCGTTGCCGATCGATGGGTTCAGGCGGTTGCTCGGCTAAGCCTGCGTGTGATCACACCAGCTTGAGGGCACGAAGCCCGGAGTTCATCCAGTGCGATGAAGCCAAGGTGAACTTTTGGCCGTAGTAGTCCAGCACGCCGTCGATAACGGCCATCGAGTGACCATAGTCAGCCAGCGTTCCGATTGCGCCATTTGCCAGCTCGCGCGCATCTGAATCACGTACATAGGCATTCAAGCCCAGCCTGCGCAGCGCTTGGCCTGGGTATTCGCCGTCATTCAAGGTTTCCATGGCCACCGCGAAACTCTGGCTGCCGCGAAAATCATTGTTCTCCGCTTGCGCACGCTTGGCGCTCGCCGCGAACAGAAAGTTGGCGTTGTTTAGCAAACCCTGGTTACTCCCGCGAAAGTTGGACGCGCCTTCAGCCAGACTAAGTTCGGCGTGAGTCAACTGCAGGCTGAAACCATCCCTCATCGTCACGTCATAACCGTCGGCTGTGGCCTTCACATGCTTGTAAATGCTCTCCGGGCTTTGCCCGAACCGCATCATCGCAGCCTTGATCGCCGACACCGTGACGCAGTTGCCTTCCAGGCCTTGATAAAAGCCGCTCCAGATGTCCGCAGGCCGCACGTGGAACGACTGGCGGGAAGACGCTCGCTGGCTCGACGCCGAGGCGTCATTGAACAGCTTGTACCCATAGCGATGATCAACCTTGCGCTGCTCACCGTTGTGGTGCCGGATGCCATCGAGCACCAGCGCGCCGCCGCGAATATGAGTTTCCAGCACACCGACTTCGCCTGCACCGACCATCTCGCTTGAGGGCACAAACCGCGACATACCGTATACCCCCATGCCCTGCAAACATCTCAATGTGGTCTCGCCGCGCAAGGTACTGGTCAGGGCAGCCTCGAAACTGGCAATGCCCTTGGTGCTCTGCAGACGCTTCACGAAAGCAGCCAAGACCACGTTGGCGCTCCCCACCAACCGGTGATCATCGCCCGCGAATGTCGAAGCCTGAGCGGCAAGCTGCAACTCCTGATGTGACACGTGAACCTTGAACTCATCTTTCATGGTGATTTCATAACCATCGCCGGAAGGCTGGATGTGCTCAAACATATCCGCCGGGCTTTGGCCAAAGGTCATCATCATCATTTTGATCACAGCCGCGTGGGTACTGCCGTCAAAGTCTTCGCCAAATCGACGCTCGCGGACGTTAAACCCATTGACCACGTCTGCGGGTTTCTCACCTTTGCCGTCCAGTGCCAGCCCAGCTTGTCGGGGTGCCACGACCGGCCACGGGCTGCTCACTATTGAGATATTCATACAGGTTTTATCCTTTGAAATTCGTCGATATCAGACCAGAGCGATAGCGTCGCCGCGGGTCGGTGCGCGGCCTTCCTTGCCCCACAGCTCTTCGTGCCCATTGATCACCGCAACCGAATGTCGGGTTCGATTGCACATACCCACCATGCCGTTGGCGAGGTCACGGACAGACACCTTGCGCATGTGTTTTTGCAACCCCAAGCGTTTGAATCCTTCCCCTGGGCCGGACTCATCTTCGCCATCATTCAAGCTACGGATCGCCGCACTGAAACTTTTGCCTGCCGTACGGTCATTATTTTCCATTTGCGCGCGCTTGGCGCTGACCGCAAACAGAAACTGCGCATCCTTGAGCATGCCTTTGTCCTCACCGTAAAACTTGGCACCCCGCGCGCCATCAACTAACTCGCGGTCACTGAGGGTGACAACCACGTCATCGCGCATGGTGACTCGGTAGCCAGTGGCGTCCTTTTTTACTTCCTTGTAGATGTCGGTCGGGCTTTGACCAAATTTATGCATCGCCGCTTTTATCGCCGAGACCGTGACGCAATTGCCGTCAGGGCCCTGGCGGAACCCGCTCCAGATATTGCCTGGCTTGGCGCCGTTACGTTTGTCCGACAGGCCCGCAATGGTTGCAGCGGAGCCAGGCTTAACCGGCTCGGGCAGAACACGTGGCATCACTTGTGGTTGCACTTGTGGTTGCGGCTTTGGTTGTGGCTGTGGTTGCACTTGCGGTTGCGGAGGGACGAGCGGAAGAGTCTTGTCTTTCTTATCTGAAACCAGCGTCATCAACTGCGTAAAAAGCGAGTTAACCAATGCAATCAGCATACTGACTGCGCCTGTTTCGTCCCCCGCAGCTTTCACAGGGCTACTCCAGGGAAGTGTCGGGGTGTGCTGAACAAAACTAACGTCTGCTGTTGTTTTGTGAGGGGCGAAGTAGTTGGCAGCCCTCACACTTTCCAATGGCTGGACAGGAATCACCGGTATAACGCGTGCACTGTTATTAATCGGACAAGAAGACATCACAACCTCCACGAACAGCTACCTCCCCGAGCATGAGTGCCCGGGAAGGTAGTGTTTTTATAAAAGGGTTTTGAGAAGCGAATTAACGAATCAATTGCCCGACCTTGATCGGTTGATGAAACCCTGGCGCCTCAAGCTGGTTGGGTATTCAGCAGGTGCAGGGCTGGTCAGATCGGGGGACGGCAGCGGAAGGTCAGGCTTCACCCCAGGCGTTGGAACAGTATTTTCTGGATGTTTGAAATGAGGCGCTACATGGAAGGGGATCGGCTTATGCTGCAGGTCAGTGTTCGGCAATACGCGGGTATCAATCTTGCGATTAACAGGTGGCACGTTCGGCAAGACGCTCGGGGTAATCGTGACACGTGGTGGTACAGCTTTGTCATGAATTACACCGGTGTCGGGGCAGGGGCAATGGTTGATGTTGACTTCTACGTGTACCTGCGCATTTGAGTCGTTGGTCACATTTACTTCGGGCCGCGGTGTCGGCGTGAAAGGCGTTGGCGTGATGACCCTGAACGGACTTGCGTCCGGCATCACCTTCGGCAACGGACCTGCATCCGGCTTGACCTTCAGCGGGTCAGCTTTATCGGGCATCACTTTCGGTAACGGACCTGCATCCGGCGTGACCTTCGGCGGG